>NZ_JCAFTB010000009.1:0-213893 GCF_059369855.1 Stenotrophomonas sp. YJH_SMC_138 | reverse complement strand
CCTTTCTGCTGGAAACGGGAAACGCCGGCGCAAGCCGGCGTTCTTCATTATCGGTAGTGCCGGCCGCTGGCCGGCAATCGCAGATCCGGACGTTGCCGGCCAGCGGCCGGCACTACCCGTCTTCAGCGCGCCAGCAGCTCGCGCGCGTCCTGGCCGGCCTCGCAGTGCACGAACAGCACTGCGGCCCTTTCTGCTGGAAACGGGAAACGCCGGCGCAAGCCGGCGTTCTTCATTATCGGTAGTGCCGGCCGCTGGCCGGCAATCGCAGATCCGGACGTTGCCGGCCAGCGGCCGGCACTACCCGCCTTCAGCGCGCCAGCAGCTCGCGCGCGTCCTGGCCGGCCTCGCAGTGCACGAACAGCACCGGCACGCCGTGCGCTTCCAGCACCGCGGCCATCTGCCGCTGGCGCATCAGGAACTGCTCGTAGATGCCCTGCAGGCGGTCGCAATCGTTCTTGCTGTGGTTGTAGTACGCGCACCAACCCGCCGGATCGAACAGCGCCATGCGTGCCTCGCCATGGGTATAGCGCAGCAGCGGCTCGGGCGCGGCATTGAGCCACTCGTCTTCGCCCGGCGCCATGATCGCGGTCTCGATCAGCGGCCACAGCGCCGCCAAGCCCTGGTTGTCGTACTGCATCGACATCATCGCGGCCAGGTCGTTCACGGTGAAATAGCGCGCGTGTTCGATGCGGGCACCGAAGCTGTTCTGTGCCATCAACGCGGTGTCGGCATGCGCCATGCCGTTGGCCAGCAGTGTTTCTTCCAGCGCATTGGCCACCGCGTTGGTGGTGGCCACGTCGCTGCCGGTCAGCAGGAACGGCACCACGCGCAGGCCGCCCCCCACCAGGGTCGCATCGGCCTGGAACGGCAGCGGCACATCGCCTGCGGCATCGGTGCCGAAGGCCAGCAGGCGCGGGCCCTGGTTGCGGCCCGGGGCACGCATCTGCAGTTCTTCCAGGCGGCGATGGATCGGCCAGCCCGGGCGCAGTACTTCGGCCGGGTCGAAATGGGCGGCCGCGAACACCAGGTCCAGCTCGGCCACCTGCGGCACCAGCTTGGAAAGGTCACGGCCGACGCGTTCGGCCAGTTCACCGGCCTGTTCAGCGCTGAGCACCGCCTGGCGGGGGATTTCGCCGCCGGCCAGTTCCAGGGCCAGCACGCCAAGGGCATTCATCGCGGGGTCGGGTTTGCTCATGGTTCCACGGTTGGCCCATCACAGGGCGGCAGCTACACTTGGCTCCATTATGCCTGCTCCGCCGTGCAGGCCATGTTGCAGACACCCTCATCCATGCCAGGTATCTCCATGCCCAACGCTCGTCCCGTCGCCATCCTCGGTGGCGTCCGCATTCCGTTCTGCCGCCAGAACACCGCGTATTCGGATGTCGGCAACCTCGGCATGTCGGTCCGTACGCTGGGCGCGCTGGTCGAACGTTTCGGCCTGCACGGCCAGCAGCTGGGCGAAGTGGCGATGGGTGCGGTGATCAAGCACTCCAGCGACTGGAACCTGGGCCGTGAGGCCACGCTGTCCTCCGGCCTGTCGCCGCTGACCCCGGGCATCACCCTGCAGCGCGCCTGCGGCACTTCGCTGGACAGCATCATCACCGTGGCCAACAAGATCGCGCTGGGCCAGATCGAATCGGGCATCGGTGGCGGTTCGGACACCACATCCGACGTGCCGATCGTCTACGGCAAGAAGCTGCGCGCGCGCCTGCTGGCCGCCAACCGCGCCAAGAGCACCGGCGACAAGATCCGCGCGCTCACCGCCGGCTTCAAGTTCTCCGAGCTCAAGCCCGAGTTCCCGGGCGTGGCCGAGCCGCGCACCGGCAAGAGCATGGGCGACCACTGCGAGGACATGGCCAAGGAATGGAACATCTCGCGCGACTCGCAGGATGAGTGGGCGGTGTCCTCGCACAAGAAGCTGGCCGCCGCCTATGAGCGTGGCTTCTTCAACGACCTGATCGCACCGTTCCGTGGCGTCGAGCGTGACAACATCCTGCGCCCGGATACCTCGCTGGAAAAGCTGGCCACGCTGAAGCCGGCGTTCGACAAGGTCTCCGGCCGCGGCACGCTGACCGCCGCCAATTCCACCCCGCTGACCGACGGTGCCGCTGCGGTACTGCTGGCCAGCGAAGAGTGGGCGCGCGCGCACGGCCATGAGCCGCAGGCCTACCTGCGCGACGCGCATGTCTCTGCGGTGGACTTCGTGCATGGCGAAGGCCTGCTGATGGCGCCGACCATCGCGGTGCCGGAGATGCTCAAGCGTAATGGCCTGACCCTGCAGGACTTCGACATCTACGAGATCCACGAAGCCTTCGCCGCGCAGGTGCTGTGCACCCTGCGTGCGTGGGAGAGCGAGGATTACTGCCGCAACCGCCTGGGGCTGGACGCACCGCTGGGCCGCATCGACCCGGACAAGATCAACCTGCTGGGTTCGTCGCTGGCCACCGGTCATCCGTTCGCCGCCACCGGCGCCCGCGTCATCGCCACCGCCGCCAAGCAGCTGGCCGAACGCGGCGGTGGTCGCGCGCTGGTGTCGATCTGCACCGCCGGCGGCATGGGCGTGGTGGCGATCGTCGAACGCTGATCGCTGCGACCGCGCGCCAACCAAGGTTGGCGACTACCAGAAATGCGTGCTGGATCTGCTGTGGTAGATGCCGACCTTGGTCGGCCGTGAAACGGCATCGCTCGGAAAGGCCACGCGCCAACCAGGGTTGGCGACTAACGGGTCCCGCACATGAAAACGCCGCCCATTGGGCGGCGTTTTTTGCTCCTGTGGGTGCCGACCGTTGGTCGGCCCACTTCAGCAACGGTCACGGCAACCGCGGATTACCGAATTCGTCGCGCTCTTCGTTGGCGTCATACACCGGCGGCTGCACCGCGAGCGGCTGTTCTTCCACCGTGGCACGCAGTGGCGTCTCGCCGCCGCGCACCAGCGCCACGCTGTCCTCGCCGCGCTGCAGGCGCAGCGCATTGGCCAGGCACTGCGCGGCCAGCGCGTGTTCGCCACGCTGGGCGAACAGTTCACCCAGCGCTTCCCACGCCGGTGCACCGGCGCCGGCGGCGATGGCCTCGTGCAGGAACGCATCGGCGGCCTCCCACTGCTGCTGGGCCAGGGCCACGCGGCCCTGCGCCAAGCGCAACGCGGCCGAGCCGTCATGCACGTTGCGCCAACGTGCGAGGTTGGCCTGGCGGGTAGCCAGGCGCTCGGCCGGCAGACGGCCATACAGCGCCACCAGTTCGTCATCCCAGCGCTCGTCCAGGGCCTGTTCCAGCGCCAGCAGCGCCGGCTCGTCCCAGTCCAGCGCCACCGCGCGGCTGGCATAGGCGCCAACCACGTCCGGAGTCGGTCGCAGTGCCTTCGGCGTGGCTTCCCACTGCGCGGCCAGTGCGTTGACGTCGGCCGCTTCCAGCAGCGCCTGTGCAGCCAGGCGTGCTTCCAGTTCACTGCTGGCCTCGGCCGGCAGCACCTTGCTCTGGCGCAGTGCACCCAGCTGGCCATACGCCTCGTGGGCGCGGCCGGCCTGTGCCAGTGCCTCGGTGCGCAGCCACAGGCCACGTGGCGGCAGCGGCTGGATCGCCGCTACGTCCAATGCGTTGATCGCATCCACCGGCAGATCGCGCGCCAGCAGCTGTTCGGCGCGCAGCAGCGCCTGCAGGGTGGCATCACTTTCGCCCAGGCGCTGCAGCAGCGCCTCGCCAGCCGGGCCGTCGGCACGTGCCTGCGCGCTGCGCACGGCGTTGGCCAGTGCCACCGCGCTCACTTCCGGATCCTTGGCGGCACCGTCCAGCAGTTTCTCGGCACGCTGCCACTGGCCGTGCTCATAGGCCTGCAGGCCGTCGATCAGGCGCACCCGGCCCTGTTTGCGGCGGTAGCGGCCCCAGGCGCGGAACGGTGCGGCGATCAGGCTCCACAGCAGCCATAGCACCAGCACCGCGATCACTGCCAGCAGCGCCACCTTCGGCAGGTTGCTGTGGTAGTCGTAGCCGCCGTAGCGCAGGGTCACTTCGCCGAAGCGGTTCAGGTCATCGGCGCCGAGCCATTGCGCAGCGACCACGCCGATGGCCACGGCCAGCAACAGCACGACCAGGGATTGCAGGGGTTTCATGCGGGCTTACCTCCGGTCGGTCTGGGTGCGCAGTTGTTGCAGGGTGCTGCCAAGGACAGCGTCGTTGGCCTGCAGCGGCAGTTCGCGCAAGGCCTTCAGTTCAGCACGTTGCGCGCGCAGGGCTGGTGAATCCGGCCAGCGCCGCTGTGCCCAGTGCTCCACGCGGTCCAATGCGGTATTGCGCCCCGCGCGGTCGCCGCGCTCGATTGCCGCACGTGCCAATGTCAGTTCCAGCTGCAGCGCGTCGTCGGCATTGCGCTGTTCGGCGGCGGTCAGCGGGCCGTTCTGGCGGCTCGGGGTGATGTCCACGAACGGCGCCAGAGCTGCCTGCCACCAGGGTTTGGCGGTGCTGCTGCCGGTCGTGCCGGTGATCTGCGAAGGCAGGCCCTGCAGTGCCCTGCCCACAGCATCCAGGCGCTGCAGCGACTGCACGCGGGGGCCGCTGCCGAGCGCATCCAGTGCCTCGCGCTCCTGCACCAGCGCCTGGCGCAGGTTCAGGCCATCACTGTCGGGCAGTTCGGCCAGTGCCGTCGCGGCCTGGGCGTACAACCGGCGTGCGCCTTCCACATCGTCGGCGTAGTTCAGGCGCTGCGCGGCCTGGGTCAGCAGCAGTTCGGCCTCATCGCGCTGTACCGCCTGGCGGCCCTGGTTGGCGCTGTCGGCCAGCTTGGCCAGGTTCTCTTCCAGCAATGCGCTGCGCTGGGAAAGGCCCAGCATCTCGTCGCGCAGCACGCGGTTGGTGGCGGCCGCGTCCTGCAGGCGCTGGCTGGTCGCGCGCTGGTCACGACGCAGCGCATCCAGCGTGGCCTCCAGGCCCTTCAGCTGGACAGCCGTGGTCTGTGCCTGCGCTGCCTGTTCGTTCTGTTGCTGTTGCCAGACATACCAGCCGGCATAGCCGCCCACGCCGAGCACGACCACACCGGCCAGCGGCAGCAGCCAGCGCACGGGTCGACGGGGCGGGGAAACGGGCGGAGTGTCGTTCATCGGGCTTCCTTGTCGGCAACGTCGCCGGTCGGGGGCCGGCAGGCCGCGTTGTGCACAGCATCACTGTTGCCGACGACAGCGGCAAGCGTGACCCACGTCCCTGTTCAGGTCGCTGCCGGGACGGTGAGCGTGGCGTGTGCGGCCGCCACCAGCTGCGCGCTGGTGGGGCCTGCCGCGCGCACGACATGCTGCAGGCCCAGTGCCCGGGCCTGTTCGCCGAGGCGATCACTGGCCACCACGGCAGTCGCGTGCGCCTGCAGACGCTGCTGCAAGGGCGGCGGAAGCTGCTGCCAGAAATGCTGCAGCGCTTCGCCACTGCTCACCGCCAGCATCCACGGCTGCGCTGAATGCGCCAATCTAGCCAGCGCACGGGGCGGCAGGTGCAGCAGGCGACGCTGGTAGATGTCGGCACGTTCGATTGTGGCGCCGGCCGCCTGCAGCCGCGCGGCAATCAGGCCACGCCCGCCGGGCGCGGTCACCAGGCCGATGCGCAGGCCCTGTACGTCAGCCAGCACCGGCAGCGCCAGCAGGCCTTCACTGTCCATCCGCTGCGGCGCATGCACCTCGGTGATGCCGTGTGCCCGCAATGCGCGCGCGGTGCCTTCGCCGACGGTCAGCCACGGGCTGCGCTGCGCCTCGGCCAGCGGCAGCAGGGTGGCGGCCGCGGTCACGGCGGCCGGGCTGGTGAACACCACCCGATCACAGTTCAGCGCGCGTTGCAGCTGGCGCAGCACGGGCGTGCCGTTCAGGCGCTGCAGGCGCCAGGGTGGCAGGGCCAGGACATGCCCGCCCAGCCCAGCAACGGCGCGGCGCAGCGCCACATTCTGGCCCTGCGGGCGCAACGAGATCAGGGTCCAGCGCGCGCCGGAACGGGTGGCGCCAGTGGGTATCGTATGGTCGGCCATTGCCTGCATTATGCGGGCCCTTCGTTGTCGTGGTCGCTGCTCCGATGTCCGTTGATGCCCTGACTTCCTCGTTGGCCGCCCTGCAGGACGTGCTGGACTGCATGCCGGCGGTGCGCGCCATGCAGATCCAGCTCGACGGCTATGCCGATGGCGTGCTGCGCATCACCGCGCCGCTGGCCGCCAACGTCAACGACAAGGGCAACGCCTTCGGTGGCAGCCTGGCCTCGGTGCTGACCCTGTCCGGCTGGGCGCTGGTCAGCCTGCGCCTGCGCCTGGCCGGCCACGATGCCGAGGTCTACGTGGCCGACAGCAACCTGCGCTACCTGGCCCCGGTCTACGAAGACCTGCACGCCCACGCCGAAGCGGCCGAGGCCACCGGCTGGGATGCCTTCCTGAACACCTTCCGGCAGCGCCGCAAGGCCCGCATCAGCATCATCGCCACCCAGCCCGGCGCCGATGGCAAGCCCGCCGCCGAATTCAGCGGTCGCTTCGTTGCCTTCGCCAAAGGGTAGGATGGCAGGCTGATGTTCTGGGGAAACCACTGATGCGCCGCCTGATCCAGTTCCTGATCTGTTCCCTGCTGCTGGCCAGTGCCGTGGCCTCGGCCGACGACCTCAGCCGCAAGCAGCGCAAGCTGCTGGAAGAGACCCAGATCGCCTACGGGGCGACCATCCGCTGGGGCAGCATGGACGATGCCATCGGCTACCTCGACCCCAAGCTGCGCAAGGAAAAGCCGCCCACCGAGTTCGAGCTCAACCGTTACGCGCAGCTGCGCGTGTCGTCCTACCGCGAACGCAGCAGTGCCTCACTGGACGGGGGACTGGTCGAGCGGCGGGTCGAAATCGGGGTGATCAACCAGAACACCCAGGCCGAGCGCACGGTGGTCGTGGTCGAGCGCTGGCGCTGGGACCCGGAAGCCAAGCGCTGGTGGCAGACCGCCGGCCTGCCGGACCTGTGGAAGGGGCAGTGACGGGCCGCGTCCGGCTTGTGCGACAATCGGCGCCCGCTTAATCGACCCGTGACCTGAGTGAATTACGAAGAGTTGCTGGCCTTTGCAGGCCGAAACCCGATGCTGTCCGCGGCCCTGGTCGGCCTGACCGTGGCCATCATCGTCACCGAGATCCGCCGCCTGTTCCGGGGCTTCAAGGGCATCAAGCCCGCCGAACTGACCCAGCTGATCAACGCGGGCGGCACGGTGGTGGTCGACCTGTCGGCCAGCGGTGACTTCGAGAAGGGCCACATTGCCGGCAGCCGCAACGCCCAGGCCAGTGCCTTCGGCCCGGACCACAAGCTGGTGGCCAACGCCAAGCAGTCGCCGGTGGTGCTGGTGTGCCGCAGCGGCAACGCCTCGGAAACCGCCGCCAAGGCGCTGAAGAAGGCCGGCTTCGAAAAGGTCTACGTGCTCGACGGCGGCATTCCCGCCTGGCAGCAGGCCGAGCTGCCGCTGGTCAAGGGCCGCAACTGATTGCCGCAGGTGGCGGATCCGGCCTTGTATGGGCCTGATCCCGCCCCCATCGCAGTAATTCGACCATCGTTTTCATTGCATTCATTGGAGTTACTGGAAATGTCCGAAGAGATCACCAACGGCGCTGCTGCGCCGGTCGATGCCGCCACCGGCCCCGCTTTCACCGTCGAGAAGATCTACGTCAAGGACGTCTCCTTCGAGTCGCCGAACGCCCCGACCATCTTCAATGACCAGGTGCAGCCGGAGCTGCAGCTGAACCTGAACCAGCAGGTGCAGCGCCTGGGTGAGAACGCCTTCGAAGTCGTGCTGGCCGTGACCCTGACCTGCCAGGCCGGTGAGCGCACCGCCTACGTGGCCGAAGTGAAGCAGGCCGGCGTGTTCGGCCTGGTCGGCCTGGACCCGCAGTCGATCGACGTGCTGCTCGGCACCCAGTGCCCGAACATCCTGTTCCCGTACGTGCGCCAGCTGATCAGCGACCTGATCCAGGCCGGCGGCTTCCCGCCGTTCTTCCTGCAGCCGATCAACTTCGAAGGCCTGTACGCAGAAACCCTGCGCCAGCGCCAGGAGCAGGGCGACGCACCGTCGCTGGCTGACTCCGAGCCGGCTGGCAACGCCTGATTCCTGCCGCGACGTCACGGATGAGCACTCCCGCTGACAAGATCGCCGTGCTGGGCGCCGGTTCCTGGGGAACCGCGCTGGCCAGCCTGCTCGCACGGCACGGTCACCCGACCGTGCTGTGGGGGCGCGACGCTGCCGTGGTCGAGGCCATCGACCAGCGCCACGAGAACCCGCGCTACCTGCCGGGCATCCCGCTGCCGGACAGCCTGCGTGCCACCACCGACCTGGCGTCGGCGGTGGAAGGCGCGGCCTGGATCCTGGTGGTGACCCCGTCGCATGCCTTCGGTGAAACCGTGCGTGCGCTGGCGCCGCTGCGTCCGGCCGGTGCCGGCGTGGCCTGGGCCACCAAGGGCTTCGAACCCGGTTCGGGCCGTTTCCTGCATGAAGTGGCGCGCGAAGTGCTGGGCGAGGACGTGCCGCTGGCCGTCGTCACCGGGCCATCGTTCGCCAAGGAAGTAACCCAGGGCCTGCCCACCGCGATCACCGTGCACGGCGACGTGCCCGAGTTCGCGCAGACGGTGGCCGAGGCGATGCATGGCCCGGCGTTCCGCGCCTACACCGGCGACGACATGGTCGGTGCCGAGCTGGGCGGTGCGATGAAGAACGTGCTGGCGGTGGCCACCGGCGTGGCCGATGGCATGCAGCTGGGCCTCAACGCCCGTGCCGGCCTGATCACCCGCGGTCTCAATGAAATGCTGCGCCTGGCTGCGGCGATCGGCGCCAAGCCGGAAACGCTGATGGGCCTGGCCGGCCTGGGCGATCTGGTGCTGACCTGCACCGGCGATCTGTCGCGCAACCGTCGCCTGGGCCTGGCCCTGGGCCGTGGCCAGTCGCTGCAGGATGCCGTGCGCGAAATCGGCCAGGTGGTCGAGTCGGTGCAGACCGCCGACGAAGTGATGCGACAGGCGCGCCGCCATGGCATCGACCTGCCGATCTCCGACGGCGTGCGTGCCGTGCTGCACGGCGAGCAGACCCCGGAAGAAGGCCTGCGCGCACTGCTGGCGCGGGAACAGAAACCGGAATACCCGGACACGCTGTTCAAGTGAATCGAAAAACCCCGGCCACGTGCCGGGGTTTTTTTATGTGCGCGACCCATCCACGCGTGGCGTGGATCTACTGCCGAACCCGCTTCTGGTAGCTGCCAACCTTGGTCGGCGCCCGACGGCGGCAATCACCGCGCCCGTGGCGGCGCGCTGGTGTTGTCCATGTCCGAGAAGATCAACCACGGCCCGTCGCCCACGCGCTTCAGCGTCAGCGTGAACTTGCCGGTGTCCCCCTCGTTGCTGCCGTAGCGATACGCACCAATGATGTAGCCCGTGTTGCCCTCCACCGAGTGAGCCAACGCCCGCAGCCGCAACGGACTGCCGCCCTGGCCGGCATACGCGGCCTCGATCGCAGTACGCCCGCGCACCGGCGGCTGGTTGCTCTGCAGTACAAAACCATCCTCGGCAAGCAGCGCAGCCAATGCCCTGGCATCAGCCGAGCGCCACGCCCGCTCGTAATCGCGTAGTACGCGCTCCAGCGGTGCGGGCAGGGCTGCGCCCGGGAGAGGCCGTGCAGGCTTCGCGTTTTCTGCATCGTGGGCAATTGCCGGCGATGCCAGCCGCAGGGCACTGCAGAAGATCTTGGCGAGTCGTGTACGGCGCATGCGTCCGGCTCCAGGCGATGACGGGACGCTACGAACGCATCCTGGCACGGTGCTGGTTAGAATCACGCGGCTGCCGATTTGCTGGATGCAGCGCAGATCAGACAAGGACAGGGAATGAAGATTCGAATCACAGGGATGGCACTGACGGTCGCATTGCTGGCCGCCTGCGGGCAGGCACCGGCACCCGATGCAGCACCAGCCGCACCAGCACCGGCCACAGAAGCACCTGCGGCCACGGCAACGGTGGGCGAGAAGGCGCCATCCATCGAAGATGGCGTGGATCCCTCGGTGTGGGACGACGAAGGCGAACCGGAAGACCCGAGTGCCGGCGGCGAACTCACCTGCGCGGACAACCCGCTGGCGACGCATTTCTTCACCCTGGTGGGCGGCAATACCGTGGACGACTGCGGCCGCAAGGACCCGAAGGTGCTGGCCGCGTTCAACGCCCTGATGAAGAACACAGCCGCAGCCGAATCCGCTGACAGGGAGATTCCATCGCTGCGCGAACGCCTGTTGAGCGGGCCCAGCGGTCCTGGTGAGCTGCTGGTGCTGCAGGGCGAGCCGTGGTGGTTCTATACCGCCTGCCAGGCCCACGCCTGCCCCGGCACCGCGTTGGCGATGCTGTATTCGCCGACGGAGGCGAAGATGGTCGGCCGTCTTACCGCGCGCTGTCGTGTGTGGTGGCTGGGCGAGCCGACGGCGGAACAACGTGCGCAGATTGAACAACGCCAGCCACTGCAGGATGCCGCGTTGAAGGAAGACAGCGCGCTCTGCGAGTGATGTGGTGCCCGCCTCATCCTTCCGGCTGCATGCGCGCGCTGGCCTGTGCGTTCATGGTCAGGCACGCCAGGATCAGCCCTTCCATCACCCGGTCGCCCACGTACTCGGCCTCCGTGCCGTTCTGACGCACGCGCTCGGCCGCCAGCAGCAGCTCCAGCGTCACGCGTTGGCCGGCCAGTGCACAGTCCGCATCGGCCAGCGCCATGCAGCGGCCCGGCATCTGGTGACGCTCTGGCCAGGGCTGGCCGTCGGCGGCCGCGCCTTTGCCGATGCGGTGAAGCGTGGCGATGAAGGCATTCGGATCGGTCGCAGCCGCGTGCTCTGGCGGCCCACCGCCAGTGGCGGATGAGCGATGCGGATGCAGGCGTGGGAAGTCCGGTGATGTCATGGCAGTGCCCCGTGCAGGACAGACGGTAGCCGCCACGCAAAGGTGGCGGGCGGAGACGTGGCTCGAAAACCGGGACAGTGCGTACAAGGCCGGCAGGCACAAGGCCTCCACGCTCCGCCCGCCATAGTCGGCAGACGAATTGCCCGCCGGCGCCACACTGGGTGACGCCGACGGGCAGGCGCATACAACGTACGCATTGCCACGGGTTTTCGAGGCCCGGCCACCTTTTTCCGGTGGCACGCCATCTGTACCGCCGTCGCTGCGAAACGCCAATCAGACGAGTTGCAAACAGCGTTCGATCAAAGACGCTTTCAGCATTCTTGCATGCTGTTAAGTCGTCGCAGACGCAGGCGCCGCAACGGCCGTAGCAGCATGGGGAATATGCGACATGGTTCGAACTTGTTGACAGGGATATGGGTACCCCACCAAGCCGATGACGACAGTGCGGAGCGAAGAACGTAAATCGAACTCGCCCCACTCTGGTTGTCAGCGCTCTTGGGGTCTTTCGTACCAGGCCTGAGTACGGTTGACGATCCGCACCACGGACAGCATGACCGGCACCTCGATCAGCACGCCCACCACCGTCGCCAGCGCCGCCCCGGAATGCACGCCGAACAGTCCCACCGCAGTCGCCACCGCCAGTTCGAAGAAGTTGCTGGCACCAATAAGCGCTGACGGGCCGGCCACGCAATGTGCCACGCCCAGCCGACGGTTGAGCAGGTAGGCCAGGCCCGAGGTGAAATAGACCTGGATCAGGATCGGCACGGCAATCAGCGCGATTACCAGCGGTTGCTTCACGATCTGCTGGCCCTGGAACCCGAACAGCACCACCAGCGTCAGCAGCAGCGCGGACAGGGACAGCGGCCCCAACCTTCGAAGCGTGAGTTGCAGGCCCGCCTCGCCGCTGCGCAAAAGGATCCAGTGCCGCAGCAGTGCAGCAGCCAGCACCGGCACCACGATGTAGAGACCAACGGACAGCAACAGCGTATCCCACGGTACGGTGATCGCTGACAGGCCGAGCAGCAGTGCAACCACCGGCGCGTAGGCAACCACCATGATCGCGTCGTTCAACGCCACCTGGCTCAGGGTGAAGTTGGCATCACCGCGGCACAGGTTGCTCCACACGAACACCATGGCGGTGCAGGGTGCGGCTGCCAGCAGGATCAGCCCGGCGATGTAGCTGTCGATCTGTGCTGCGGGCAACCAGTCGGCGAAGGCATGGCGCAGGAACAGCCAGCCCAGCAGCGCCATCGAGAACGGCTTCACGGCCCAGTTGATGAACAGTGTTACCCCGATGCCCTTCCAGTGTTGCTGCAACTGGCGCATCGCGCGGAAGTCGACCTTCAGCAGCATCGGGATGATCATCAGCCAGATCAGCACCGCAACCGGCAGATTGACCTTGGCCACTTCGGCGGACGCCAGCACCGCGAAGGCACCGGGCAGGACGTGGCCCAGCAGCGTGCCCATCGCAATGCACAGCACAACCCACAGCGTCAGGTGTCGCTCGAACAGACCCATGGCAGTGGCACCGTCACTGCGCGCCGTCGGTCGGCAACAGCTGGCCGATCTGGTCCAGCGCGTGCTGCAGCGCTTCGCGTTCGGACCACACCGATTCGGGCAGTGCGAGCAGCGCACGCAGGCGGGTTTTCACGATGGCATGGGCCAGCGCGAAGGCTGCGGCCTTGTCGGCATCGCTGCCTGCCACGGCGGCCGGATCGGGCAGGCCCCAATGGCTGCGGATGAAGTCACCGAACACCACTGGGCAAGCTTCGGCAGCGGCCGCATCACACACGGTGATGACCAGGTCCATGGGCGCTGCATCCACGAACTCGTCCCATGATTTGCTGCGCAGCCCTTCAACGGGCATTCCTTCGGCATGCAGTTGTGCCAGCGCGAACGGATTGACCTGGCCGGTGGGCTGGCTGCCCGCACTGAATGCCCTGAAGCGATCGCCGCCCCAGGCGCGCAGGGTGGCTTCAGCCAGCACGCTGCGCGCGCTGTTGCCGGTGCAGAGGAACAGGACATTGCGGGTCATGTGGTAATCGCTTCGATGGGGTGGGTCGTGTGCGGTATCAGCACTTGCAGGCGGGTTCGGCGGGGACGCACTGGTTGCTGGGTGAGCCCGCGCAACAGTTGTGCGTGAGGTACTCGATCAAGCCGTTCATGGCATCGAAGTTGGCCCGATAGCAGACGTTGCGGCCCTGGTTCTCGCTCTCCACCAGCCCGGCCTGCACCAGCTCCTTCAGGTGGAAGCTGAGCGTGGCTGGGGGCACCTGCAGGGCCGTAGCGATGTCGCCCGCCATGCGCCCTGCCGGGCCGGCCTCCACCAGCAGGCGGAAGGCAGCCAGGCGGGTGGCATGACCGAGGGCGGTCAGGGCGGAGATTGCATTCGATGTTTCCATATTTCTAGAATAATCGAATGAATGAGCCAATCACAAGCCTGGACCTGCCCAACCTGGTGGAATCGTCATTGCCCCAGCCCAATCATCACCAGCTCGCCGCGGCGGATCTGGGGCCGCCGCGCATCCTCCTGCTCTACGGCTCGCTGCGGCCCCAGTCGTTCAGCCGCAAGCTGGCGCTGGAAGCCGAGCGACTGCTGCGCCATCTGGGGTGCGAAACCCGGGTGTTCGACCCGCATGCGCTGCCGATGCTGGACAGCGTGGACCCGCACCACCCTGAAGTGCAGCGACTGCGCGAATGGTCGCAGTGGTCGGAAGGCCAGGTATGGGTCAGCCCCGAGCGGCATGGCACGGTCACCGGCGTGTTCAAGAACCAGATCGACTGGTTGCCGCTGGAAGATGGCAGTGTGCGGCCCACGCAGGGCAGGACGCTGGCGGTGATGCAGGTGAGCGGCGGCTCGCAGTCGTTCAACACGGTCAACGCGTTGCGCGTGCTTGGTCGTTGGATGCGCATGCTGACCATCCCCAACCAGTCGTCGGTGGCCAAGGCCTGGCAGGAATTCGATGACGACGGCCGGATGAAGCCCTCGCCGTACTACGATCGGGTGGTGGATGTGATGGAAGAGCTGGTGAAGTTCACGCTGCTGACGCGGGGCCGGTCGGACTACCTGGTAGACCGTTACAGCGAGCGGAAGGCGACGCGCACGCCGCGGCATTGGCGCGGGCTGCAGAGGCTACGGCTTCCTGATCCTCATTGGTGCCGATGTGAGGCACGCTCACCCAAGCAGCCTCTTCACCCTTGAAGCTGCAAGGCGGATGATCACCACATAGGCCAGCAACATGCCGGTGCCGATGCCCATTACTTCGATTTCCCAGTTGCGGCGGTAGGGAGAAGGGCCCATGAAGGCCCACGCCAGAAGCACCGCCGCAATCAGCAAGGCGCTGCGATTGGCCTTCGAAATGAGCGCATCTTCGGTCGCGTGCCCCATGTTCGGATCCCAGGAACCGAGCAGCCACCCCAATCCACGCAGGTAGTCGCGCGCCACGAAGAACAGGAAGACGAATACGCCTCCCATCGTGCTCAGCAGAAACTGGAAGAGTGGGTCCACCGGCGGCCTCATGGACGAGGCAGACATTGCCTCGCAGGATCGTCTACGGGCGCAGTATGCCAGCGTGCCGGGCCTCGGGGGCACCACGCCTCACACGCAGGCGACTCTCCATGAGCAGACTGTGCATCGCAGCCGCCCGGCGGGCGGGCATGGCCCGGGCATGTGCCCACAACGCCCAGGGCGGACGCACAAACGCACTACTCGCCAGCGTGCTGTGCGGTCTTCTTTTGGTTGCCATCTGTGACGGCACGGCTCTGCGCGAACTCCGGGAACGTCTTCGCGATCGAATCCTTGTCCGGCAGGATGTAGAACACACCGCCCTTCTCGAACGTGGACTGCACGATCTGCTCGTAGAACGCGGGCGAGACATTGATGCAGCCGTGGGTGACGCGGTTGTCGTCCGGCGAGGGCGATGCCAACCGCTCGGCGCGCTTTTCCTTCGGGCTGCCCGGCGGCAGCGGGTGCATCGACACGGCGGAATCGTAGTCCACCCACAGCACGCGTCCGGCATCGTCGGACGGGCCGTAACCGCCAATGAAGCGGCCGGCAGGCGTGGTGCGGTCGTGGCCGGGAATCGCGCTCAGTGCGAGCTTGGCGACGCCCGGTGCGGAATGGTCGCCGATCGCCGACCCAAACAGCGCCGGTGCGGCGCCGCGCAGCTTGCCGTCACCGCCGAAGACCAGAACCTGCGCCGCCGCCTTGTCCATGACCGCAAACGGATAGCCCTGGTTGTCCTTGCTGGCGACCACCCAGCCGGCCAGCTCGATCACTGTCTCGGACACGCTCTGGTCGGGCGGAAGTTCATCAACGGCGGCGACCGATGGTGCAGGTGCGTCCTTGTCCCTGGCGTTGGCTACGCCGCTGCACGCAACGGCCAGTGCCATGGCCAGGGAGGCATGGAGGGCGCGGCGTGCAGGGGAGGGGGAAGTACGAATGGGACGGCTCCTTGCAATGCAATCGTGGGTGGAAGGATGCCAGTGGCCGGCGAAGGCCACTGGGTCCCCGATACACCCGATACAGAGGTGGATCAATTCAAAAGGTGAGGGAGCGATTACCCGCGCGGCTTGCGGCCGGCAGGTGCCCTTTCAAGCTGCTGCACGCGACCTTCGATCTGGTCCAGGCGCTGATTGGCCTGCTGTGCGGACTGGTTGGCGGACTCCGCGCTCTGCGCAGCGCCCTGCACCTTGACGTCGAGCTGATCGAGACGCGAGTTGATGGTTGCAAACTCGTTCTTGTATGACGCGCAGGCGCCAAGGCTTACGGTGGCGATGAGCGCTACAGCAAGTGCGCGGGCCGTCTTCATGTGTTGCGGGTTCAGGTTCATTGCACTCCCTCCTTCGTCTGGGGAAGCTGGAATATAGCGGCGTTTGTTCCCGCCGCTACCAAGCGCTTTCAGCTGGAATTTGAATACGTGGAAGCACTGTGAAGCCGGCCTCTGACCCAACATTAACAAGCGGGATCAGGCGAGCTGATCTACGTCGGCGGCGTGCCTTGTGCCTGTTCAAGGTCGCCAATTCATCAGTATGAAGCGGCTCTCACAGCACTTGCGTTTCCATGCCTTTGGCAGCAGTGCAGGCAGGCGTCCATCCACTCGCCTCGAACACGGTCGCGGCGGTGTCGGGCCGCACATCCAGCAGCGTGGCGATGGCCCTGGTCCTGTCTGGCGCGCGGGAAACATAGCTGCGCGCGATGCGGTAGCCGACCCAGTATCCGAGATCTCCACGTCGTGCTTCATCGCCGGGGCCGTTGTACAGCCACTTCGAAAGATCGGTGCCCCCACTGTCCTGTACGAACGCGCGCTCCAGCGCACATTCGCGGCCCTGGGCCCAGCGACGCAGATGCGCGTTGGCCGGTTGCCCCGAGATCAGTTCACCCACGTACTCGGCGCCGCCTTCAAGCAACGTCTGATAGAGCAGGGTGGGCTGCGCGACATCGACGCTCGCACCGGGCTGTTGCACGTGCACGTACTCATGGGCGATCAGGTGCACGAAACGATCGCCGACGTCAGGCTGCATCCAGTCGGCGTTGCACAGTGCTTCCAGTCCGATCACCACACCATCTTCGGTGGTGACGCCGCCGCTGTTACCCCGCCCGACCAGCACGGTGACCGGAGGAAAACGTGCAGTGGGGAGCAGCGTGCCCAACCGATCGAGTGCGTCGGCAACCCGCGCGCGGATCGCCGGCAATGCCGCTGCACAGGTCCGCGCCCTGGCGAACAACGCCGGCTTGTCCTGGATGGCCCTGGCCAAACGCTCCATTGATCCGATGCGGCTGTCGGTGAAGCTGCGCAATGCCTCCGTGCCGGTGTCCAGATAGCCGCGCTGCAGGTCTTCGGCACTTGGTTTTCCTCCAGTGGCATCCAGCACGCTGAAGAAACGCGTGACATCGTCTGTCTGTACCACGATGCGTGCAGAAGGTTGGGCGCGCTCGGCCGCGTTGGCTGGCAGCTGCATCATCGGAAGGGCGACGAGCAGCAGCACCCGCACCGCGCGGCGCGCATGGGGCGGAAACAGCAGTGATGCGACGGACGCGTGCTGCATGTGGAGTTCCCTGAACGCCAGCCTTATTTATACACCAGTCAGTTCAATATTCAGGGTCGATTAGACCCCCTAACGGATAATTCACACCTGTCGACCGCCTCCTCTCTCTCCCCCTCCCGGGAGGCGGCCGACGAAACCAAAATAATTAAAGGTGTGTCCCGATGAACAAGAATTCGCTGCTCGCCCTGGGTCTCCTGGCTGCCCTGCCGTTCGCTGCATCGGCAACCGACGGCCTGTCGTACAACTACGTTGAAGGCGGCTACGTGAACACCGATGCCAAGGGCGGCGACGCCGATGGCTGGAAGGTGAAGGGTTCCGTGGCGGTGCACCCGAACTTCCACATCTTCGGCGACTACAGCGCGCAGGAGACCGACAAGTTCAAGAATGACGTCGACCAGTGGCGCATCGGTGCCGGCTACAACTACGGCATCGCACCGAACACCGACCTGGTGGCCCGCGTTGCGTACCAGAAGTTCGATATGAAGCATGGCCTGGACTTCAACGGCTATTCGACCGAAGTCGGCGTGCGCACCGCGTTCAACCCGTACGTGGAAGGCTACGTGATGGCCGGCTACGAGGACTACACCAAGAAGCACGGCATCAACCCGGACGGCGAGTTCTACGGCCGCGTCGGCGCCACCGCCAAGTTCAACCAGAACTGGGGCCTGAGTGGCGAAGTGAAGCTGGCCAAGGCCGGCGACCGCGAGTGGTTCGTGGGCCCGCGCTTCACCTGGTAACAAACGCCTGTCGTTAGTGCGTGTTGTGCTGGAGTGTGACTCTCTCTCTCTCCCACACGCCAACCGAAGCCCGGCCTCGCGCCGGGCTTCACTTTTATGGGCCCCGTGGCGCCACAATGCGGCATGGGCGACCCTTCCTCTCTTGCAGGCACCGGCACGACCTACCAGGAACATCTGACGCCTGCGCCGCTGCGCGGCCACTTTGGCCAGCTGTGGCAGAGCCAGCTTCCTGCCGATGCCGATGGGCACATCACCGTATTGCCCGATGGCTGCGTGGATATCCTCTGGCGCGACGGTGCGCTGTTCGTCGTCGGCCCGGACCGTGTGGCCGCGCACCCGGCGCTGGCACCCGGTGCGCAGGTGCTGGGCGCACGCTTCCGCCCCGGCCAGGCATTGGCCGCGCTGGGCCTGCCTTTGGCCGGGATCATCGGCCAGGCCGTGCCACTGGCTGATCTGAAGGGCGCGTGGGCGAACAAGGCGGCGGCCTCCATCGGCGACACCGCGCCTGCACAGCGCCTGCTGCGGATGGCGCACTGCCTGCAACAGCACATGGGTGCGGCCGCGCTCGATACGCCGGCGCAGCGCGCCCATGTCCTGTTCCAAGCGCTCGCCGCGGGTAATGCCACGCTGGATACGCTGGCGGCGCAGTTGGGCCTGAGCCCGCGCAGCCTGCGGCGTTTCAGCCAGTCGCAGTTCGGCTACGGCGCCAAGACGCTGGAGCGGATCCTGCGGCTGCAACGTTTCCTGCGCCAGAGTCGCGCGCTGCCACAGCATTCGTTGGCGATGCTGGCCGCTGATGCCGGCTATGCCGACCAGGCCCATCTCAGCCGCGAGGCGCGCGAGCTGACTGGCATGACCGCCAGCGAGCTGCGCCTGGAGTGGGGACAATGATGGCCGTTTTGTTCAAGACCGCCGTGCCGCGCTGACCGAAGCTGGGGTTCCAATCACGGAGCAACCTCATGAGCCACGAAGCTACCCACGAAGCCGAACGCCGCATCGACAACATCGAATTCAACGTCGCCGACATCGCCCGCAGCAAACGCTTCTACGGCGAGGTGTTCGGCTGGCAGTTCACCGACTATGGTCCGTCCTACACCGAGTTCGACGATGGCCGGCTGAAGGGCGGCTTCGTGTCTGACGCGCCGTTGCGTGCTCACGGAGGACCGCTGGTGATCCTGTACTGCGCGGACCTGGCCGACGCACAGCAGCGCGTGGTCGCCGCCGGTGGCGAAGTGGTGCAGGCGGTGTTCGCCTTCCCCGGGGGCCGCCGCTTCCACTTCCGCGATCTGGATGGCTACGAACTGGCGGTCTGGAGTGATGTGGACTGAGGTCTTCGTACCTTCGCCGGTGGACGGAACGAGAACCGCTCCGTCCCCGGTCAGGCGGTTCCGCTATGATCGCCCGCACATCGCCACACGCGATGCGTCCGCCTCAAGCCAGCAGGAACCGCCGTGAACTCCCAGCCCGCACCGATCACCGCCCTCAACCACACGCTCGACAACGAGCCGCAGCAGATCACTGCGCCGCTCACCCATTCGGCGGCGTTCCTGGTGCTGAGGGTGAAGGATGACGAGGCGTCGATCGCCAAGGCGCGCGAGGTGCTGGCCAGCACCGATGATCTGATCAAGAACACCGCCATCCGCGAGATCGAGCGCACGTTTACCTGCAACGTGGCCATCGGCCATCGCGTGTGGCAGCCGCTGGTAGGCTCCACGCCGCCACGCGAGCTGGCACCGTTCCGCGAGATCAAGGGCGCGACCCACACCGCCGTGTCCACGCCCGGTGACCTGCTGTACCACATCCGCGCACGCACCATGGACCTGATCGTGGCCTTCGAGCGCAACCTGCTGATGGCCTTCGGCGATGCGGTCGAAGCGGTCGATGACGTGGCCGGCTTCCGCTATTTCGATGGCCGCGACCTGCTCGACTTCGTCGATGGCACCGCCAACCCGGAGGGGCTGTCGCTGCCGGAAGCCACGATCGTGGGTGGGGAAGACCCGGAACATGCCGGCGGCAGTTACGTGGTGGTGCAGAAGTACCTGCACAACCTCGATGCGTGGCGCGCGCAGAAGACCGAGGCGCAGGAAGCCATCATCGGACGCACCAAGCACGACAACATCGAGCTGGATGACGCGCCGGCGGATGCGCAGAAGTCGCACAAGACCCTGTGCACCATCGAAGACGCCGACGGCGAGCACGAGATCCTGCGCGACAACATGCCGTTCGCCAACCCGGGCCGTGGCGAGTACGGCACCTACTTCATTGGTTACACCCGCCGCCTGTGGGTGATCGAGAAGATGCTCGAGCGCATGTTCATCGGCAATCCCGCACCGCTGCATGACCGCATCCTTGATTTCTCCACCGCCACCACCGGCGTGACCTTCTTCGCACCCTCGCGCAAGGTGCTGGCCGACCTGGGCGAGTGATCGCGCCGGGCCATCACCGGCCGCCATCCGCCTGTCATCTATGGCGCCGACCATGGCGCGCTGGATGGGAGTGCAGGAGGCAGGCGATGGTGTCAGCAAACAGGACCGGCCTACGCCGCTGGTGGCGGCGTCTGGCTGCGGTGTTCGGCGCGTTGGCACTGGGGAGTGCCAGCGTTTCCGCGCAGGAAGCCCCTGCGCACTGGATGGCCTACGCCGCCTCCGTGGGAGGCCAGCTGCAGCAGCGCCTGCAGCAGGAGCACGATCCGCAGGCACAGCGCGTGCTGGAATGGCTGCAGGCACACGCTGACACGCCGACGCCGCTACCGGTGAGCGTGTGGATCGCGGCGGATGGCCGTATTTCGAAACTGGAATTCGACAGCCTGGGCGATGCCCAGGTCGACGCCGACCTGCGCGCGACGCTGCAGGCCGCGCCGTTGCAGGCGGCACCGCCGGCCGACATGCGCCAACCGCTGCGATTGGGCCTGTTGCTGGAGCCGAAGTAAATCCATGCCATGCGTGGATGTGGTGGGTAGATGCCGACCTTGGTCGGCAGGCGCGCCAACCCAGGTTGGCGACTACCGGTAGCCCGGCCACGCATGGCGTGGCTCTATCGCGTTGCCACCTGTGGCTCGCGCGCGGCGGCGCTCCATGCGCGCAGGCCGAACACGGCCAGGCCGAGGAAGAACACGTACAGTGCCGCGGTCACGTGCAGCGACTTGAACAGGTACGCACCCACATAGACCACGTCCACCGCGATCCACACCCACCAGCAGGCCACGTGGCGGCGTGCCTGCCACCACTGGCCGACCAGGCTCAGCGCGGTCAGCATCGCGTCCAGCCAGGGCAGCGCGGCATCGGTGAAGGTGTGCATGGCCGCACCCAGCGCCACGCCACCGCACAGGCCGAAGGCCAGGTCGCGCAGCAGCGTGCCGCGTGCCAGTGGCACGATGCGGATGCTGCCCTCATCGGCGGCGTGCTGCCGCCAGTTGAGCCAGCCATAGACCAGGAAGCCACCGAAGGCGACCTGCAGCAGGGTGTCCGAGTACAGCTTGGCCTCGGCGAACACCAGGCCATACAGCGCCACCGACAGCAGGCCCACCGGCCATGCCGACAGCCGGCGCCTGGCCATCAGCCAGACGCCGAGGATGCTGCACAGCGCGGCGGTCCACTCGAGCATCACGCCGCTCACAGCGCGAACGTCACCGACAGGCGGGCCTGTCGCGGTGCACCGGGGAACAGGTAGTAGTCACCGCCGCTGCTGCCGGTATCGCGCCAGTAGAAGCGGTTGAATACGTTGTCCACCGACAGGTTCCAGGTCACCGCGCGTTCGTGCAGGCGATGCTGGAAGCGCAGGCCGGCATCGAACACCGAGTAGTCCGGCGCGCGCACGCCACCGTCGGCGCGTGCCACGTTGGCACCGGCATAGCGCCAGCCACCGGTCACGTCCAGGCCCTGCACGAACGGCAGCGCGTAGGCCATGTGCACGCTGGCGCGTACCTTCGGCACGTTCACCAGCTGATGGCCTTCATAGGCCGGCGTGCCGGTGTCGCGCGCGCGCGCCTGCAGCACGCTGGCGCTGGCCACGATCTGCAGTGCGTCGGTCAGCTGGCCGTTGGCGGTCAGCTCCAGGCCGGTGTGGGTCTGCGTGCCTTCCTCGACGAAGGTGTAGCCGACGTCGCTGCTGTCGGGCCTGGCGTACTGGTACGGCTGCGAGATGCGGAACACCGCTGCACCCAGCGTCAGCGCCTCGACCGGCACGTACTTCACGCCTGCTTCCAGCTGCCGTGACTGCACCGACGGCAGGAAAGTGTCGGCATTGCTGGTCCAGAACGGCGCTTCCTGGCCCAGCGAAATGCCGCGCACGTAGCTGGCATAGGCGTTGAGCTGATCGGTGGCCTTCCACACCACCGCGGTCTGCGGCAGGAACCGCGACAGGCGGCTGTGCCGCTGCGGAACGCCACGCTTGTCGTAGGCACGCTCGTCCAGGCGCACGAAGCGGCCACCGGCCAACCACTGCCAGTCATCGCCAAAGCTCATCCGGTCCAGCGCGAAGAACGCGGTCTGGCGGCTGTCCAGGCGTCGTGCGGAGGGGCCGGGCATCTTCGGCGACGGCTCGAACACGGGCACCTGCGGGTCGTGGATGTTGCTGGTGCCGACGTACTCGTTGACGCTCGGGCGCTTGTCCACGGTGCGGCGGAAGTAGTCGGCACCGAGGGTCAGCTGATGGCCGACGCTGCCGGTCTCGAAGCGGCCACGCAGCTCGGCACGGGCCTGCTGGTTGCGGCGGGTGTCGTCCGGGCTGCGGTAGTCGTAGACATCGTAGTCGCCGTTGGGTGCGAAGTAGTTGCCTGGCACGCTGCCATCGGCGCACTGCACGGCGTAGTAGCAACCGTAGGCGAAGGCGACGTTGTCATCGATCACCGAGCGGCTGTGGCCGACCGAGACGCGCGACTGCCAGGCATCGTTGAAGTCGTAGGTATGCAGCGCGGTGATGTTGGTGCTGGCGATATCCACCGGGCGCTGCCACGGCTGGTAGCCGAGCAGGTGCTCGCGGTCGACACCGCGCGGCAGGTCACGCGCGCCCAGCAGCTGGTAGCCGGACACCGAGCGCTGCGAGCTGGTCTGGTAGTTGGCATCCACTTCCAGCTTGCCGCGCTCGCCGATCAGCCAGTCGGCGGCCAGCGAGTAGAAGTTGCGGCGGCCATCGGCGTGCGCGACGTAGGAATTGCTGGAGTCCCATGCGGCATTCAGGCGCAGGCCGAAACGCGGGGTGATCCAGTGGCCGACATCGACGGCGACGTAGCGTGAGCCTTCCGAATCGGTGCCGAGCGTGGCGGTGCGTACTTCAGCCGGGCGCTTGCCGATGTAGTTGATGATCCCGCCCGGCGCCATCACCCCTGCCGCCAGGCCGGCTTCACCCTTGAGGATCTCGACCGACTGCACGTTCTCCAGCGCCAGGCGTTGCTCGCCGGCGATGGACAGCCCGTTGAAGCGGTAGCCGGTGGCGGCGTCCAGCGCGAAGCCGCGGATGGCGATGTTCTGGTAGTAGCCCACAGGTGCATACGCATCACCCAGCGAGGCATCGTTGCTGGCCAGCTCGGACAGCGAACGTACCTGGCGACGTTCGAGATAGTCGCGCTCGAGCACGTTCACCGAAGCCGGCGTGTCCTTCCACGAACCGCCGCCGAAGGCATTCACGCGCGAGGTATCGGCCTTCGGCTTGCCGGCCTCCACGCGCACCGCCGCCAGTTCGGTCGGCGAGCGTTCGGCACCAGTGGCAGCCGCATCGGTGGTGGCCTCGGCCTCGCTGGCATGCAGCGGCAGCGCGGCGCAGAGGGCGAGTGAGAGCAGGGTGGGGCGCAGGCAGCGGTTCATTCGGTTCGTCTTCGGACAACAAGGGAGACGAAGCGACGGCGCGCAGGTGCACCGGCCCATGATGGGGGTGTGGCTGCGGCTCAAAGCTCCCTACGCCGGTGCAAACCGGATCAGGTTCCAAGGGACTCTCTCAGCCTGGCAGATCCAGGCACCCCCGCTTCAGGTGACCATTTCACTACAAATGGTACGGATTTGCGAGCGCCAGCCGGGGTCAGATCCCTTTCCTGCGGAAAGGGATCTGACCGCAACGCTGCGTCAACCGGATCACGCGACGGCGTGCAGGGCCTGCAGCAGTGCCCGTCCCGGCGCGCTGTGGAACCACGCCGGATGGCCCAGCATGAAGGGCTGCCAGGCCACGTCGGCATTCGCGGTTGAGCGGGTGACACCTTCGAAGTACTCCACTTCGGACAGTGCGAAGTCGAAATGGACCATTGGCAGCAGGTCGGCCAGCAGGTGCACGCGTGCCGCCGACAACGGCAGCACCTCGCGGTAGCCGTCGAGCAGGGCCAGCGCGATATCGATGCGCACTGCCTCCATGCCGCGCTCCAGTTCCAGCCACGCCACTGCGTTGCGCTCGATCGCGGTGGCGAGGTCGAACAGCGCGCTGGTGGGCGACGCCAGGCCGAAATCCAGCACGGTGCTGACCTCGCCGTTGCGCCACAGCAGGTTGGAGACATGCCAGTCGTTGTGCGCCCACAGCCGGGGCTCGGCGCGCAGGCGCTCGGCCAGGCCGGCGTGCCACGGCAGCACGTCGCGCTGCAGCTGTGCTTCCCATGGAATGCGCGCGAGATAGCGTGCCAGCCCGGGACGTTCATCCAGTCCTGCCTTGATGGCGGCGATCGGATCGTCGGCACGGATCAGGTCGTCGCGCGCCACCAGCAGATGGGTGCTGCGCTGGGGCGCGTGGTAGCTGGCGGCGGCACGGTGCAGCTGTGCGAGCGTGCGCCCTGCTTCGCGGGCCTGCGCGACATCGGTCAACAGCGACCACGACACCGCGTCGCGATACAGGTCGTCGCCCACGCCGACATCGTGCAGTTCAAACGTCCATTCGCCGTGTTCGACCGCAGTGTGGCCATCGGTGGCCGGCAGCACCTGCACCACTGGCACGCCGGCGGCGGCGAGATGGGCGATGAAGTGGTGTTCTTCTTCCAGACAGGTCGCGCTGCGCACGCTGTGGTGGTGGCGCTTGATGAACACCGCGCCGCGCGTGCCGTCGACGATGGCGGCGGCAGACAGCGGCCGCGGGCTGTGCCAGCGCGGTTGGCTGTGCCCGCCCAGCTGCGGGTAACGCGTACTCAGCCACGCGATGTCCGCCGCGCTGATCGGTGGCCAGTCGGCAGCGACCTCGTCGTTGTTGAGGCCCTGCACGCGGTGGGAGGAAGACGTCATGCCACAGTCCGATCGGGAAAGTCACATCCAAGGCTGCGCATTCAACGCCATGCGCGTGGCCAACGCAAACGGGCGGGTCATCGACCCGCCCGTCTCCGCGTCATCGGTATGTCGGCGCTGCTTACCAGCCGCGATGGCGGCCGCGGTCGTGGTAGTAGCGGTTGTCGTAGTAGCGCTCACGCTGCCAGCGGCGGTCATCGCCACGGTCGTAGTAGCCACTGCGGTAGTAGCCACGGTCGTAACGGCGATCGTAGCGGTCGTCGTAACGGCGATTGTCGTAGTAACGGCGGTCGCGGCGGTCGGAGGTGGTCAGGTTGCCGATCGCGCCGCCGGCCACGGCACCGCCGACGGTGGCCGCAGGGTCGCCGTTGGACAGCAGGTTGCCGGCCACGCCACCGACCACGGCGCCGACCAGGGTGCGCTTGTCCTTCCTCGACATCGCGCTGGCATCGCTGACCACGGCGACACCGGCAACCAGTGCCAGGGCCATCGCCAGACCACGGAAGCTGAGTGTGGAAGTACTGAGCATGTTCGGTTCTCCTGTGAGGTGCATGCCACGCTGGGCAGGGAGGGCGCGGGGCGCCCCGGCTGCCGTGGAGACCACGCTGGCGTTCCGACATTGCCGGAACATTGCCTGGCCTACCGGGCGGCTTGCGCATTCATCTAGCGTCAGGCGGCATGAAGCAAGGCTGAAAGTGGCTTTTACCGCTCAGCTGGCAGAAAGGGAAAGGGCCGCGCATGGCGCGGCCCCTCCCGGTCTGCAAGGCGCTGCGGGCTCAGACGCCCATGGCCTTCTGCGCCTGGCGGGTCTGTTCCTGCTGCGCGTCCTGCTGCTGGTGCAGCACGTTCGGCGCGCCCTGCACCGCGCCGCTGCTGAGCGCCATGCTCTGCTCGCTGGCGGTGCGGGTTTCCACCGCAACGCGGCTGGCCGCCGGGTCACCGACCGTGCCCTGCACGGCGAACAGGCGCTCACCGTTCGGGCTGGGCACCACCGCGTCGATGCGCTGCAGGCCGGCGGCATGCGCCTCCCTGGTCAGGGCCGCTGCGGCGCTTTCCAGCGCGTGGCGGTCCTTGAAGGTGCCCGCCGGCATCCGCTCCAGGCCTTCGGTGGCCTGCAGGTACATCGGATTGCGCGGGTGCCGCTCGTCGTTCAGCAGCGGGCGCTCGCGGGCCTCCTTGATCGCATCCAGCGTCTTCGCACCGACGATGCCGTCGGCAACCAGCCCGTTGTCCTTCTGCAGCTGGCGTACCGCCGCTTCGGTATTGCGGCCGAAGCGGCCGTCCTCGGCCAGCGGCTTGCCGTCGGCCCCGGCATAGCCGAGGTGGCCCAGCTGCTCCTGCACCTTGCGCACGCCCTCGCTGTGCGCGCCCGGCTTGTACAGCTCGGCGTGCGGGGCGGCAGCGGCCTTGTGTTCGGCCGCAGGCTTGCCCTGGGTCTGCTCATGCGATTGGGTGCGGCTTTCCAGCAGGTCGCGCGCCTTGGACAACGGGTCCGACGCGAACAGCTTCCAGTGCGGGTGGTCCTTCACCTGCTTGAGGTAATCCTCCACCGGCATGGTGTGCACGCCCTTGCTGCCGGTGGACTGGCTGATCAGCAGCTTGTCGGTGTTCGGGTCGCGCACCACCATCACGATGTGGTCGATGCCATTCCAGTGCTCGTGGCGGGTCCTGGCCGTATCCAGGCCGATGACCATGCCTTCCTTCAGCGCACCGGGCTTGAGGATGGCGTCGCGCTCGAGCAGCACGCCGGACTGTTCGACGGCCTTGTGCACGATGCCGCCGGAACCGAGGTTGCCCAGGTCGATGCGGTCGGCCTTGCTGAAGACAGCGTGCCCGGCCTTCTGGTTGATCTCGTCCATGGTCCGGTTCTGCAGGGTGCCGACCCAGCCGGAGCAATCGATGTAGCCCTGGTCCACGTTCTTGCCGGTCTTGCCCGGCACGTACAGCGCGTGGCCCGGGATGTTGATGGCGTACTTCACATCGTCGTACTTCACGCCAGCGTCGTACGCGGCGTGCAGTTCGATGCCCGGCTTCGGCGCAGCAGGAGCCGTTGCGGTCGCCGCCAGCGTGGCCGCAGCGGCACCCACTGCGGCGGTCTGCGCAGGTGTGCCTGGAGCCTGGGCCTGGCCCGGTGCCACGGTCTGCGGCGTGATGTGCTTTTCCGGGATGCTGATCGCTGCGTACTTGTGGATGTAGTAGCTGGAGAAGGTCCGCGCCAGGTCGCCGTCGTTCATGCCACGCATTTCGGCCAGGGTGTGGCCGGTCAGCGCCTTGGCATCGGACCCGATCTGGTTGAGCACGTTGCGGCGCATGTTGATCTCTTCGCCATGGCCGTTGCGGACCACGCCGAAGGTGCCGGTGGCGATCGCGGTCTGCACCGAGCCATAGCCGGCGCTGCCCTGCTGGTGGGCCAGGTACAGGTCCAGGCCGGTCGGCGTGTCGCCGCCGGACAGGTACGGGTGGCCGGTGCGCTCATTGCGGCGCGCCATCGAGCCCAGGTTGTCCTGGTACATCTGCGCGGCGGCTTCGGTGTTGCGGGTCGGGTCGAATTCGTGGCCGGTCAGGTGGTATTGGCGGGCCGAGCCGGGCACGAACTGGAACAGGCCTTTGGCGCCGGTCGAGGTGTTGTGGGCGCGCTCGTTGAAGGTGCCGCCGGTCTCGATGTGCGCGAAGCGCATGAAGTCATCGACCGGGATGCCCTTCTGCCGGGCGACCTGCTCGACGATGTCCAGGACTTCCTTTTTGCTGTAGTCATGCTGTGCCATGACGTTTTCCTCGGGGTTGATGGAGCGGCCGATGCCGCGAATCGCCAACCGGACTCATCCGTGAGTCAAGAACATGTCGGTCAACAGGTAACCCGCCTGCGGCGGATGGAAATCAGGGCGCGATGTACTGCTGGGCCTTGCTGTCGAAGCGGTAGTGCACGGTGTCGCCGGCACCCAGCGCGCGGGTCTTGCCCGGGGCTTCGATGGTGGTGCCCTTGAAGGTCACGGTCAGCTGCGGCAGGCCGTTGCCATCGGCCACGAAGGCCAGTTCGCCATCGCTGTCGGTGCACGGCATCACGTTGCCGTCGTCGCAGGCCGCGCTGTTGTCTTCGCCGGTGCGCACCGAGCCGACGTAGCGCCAGACCTTGCTGTCCAGGTCGTCCTCGCTGCGCTTGGGGTTGAACAGCAGCAGGGCGTAACCGCTGCTGTTGATGCCGCGGTCGAAGCTGCTGGTCGGTACTGCCAGCAGCAGGCGGCCGTCGGCGGTGTGGTGTTCGATCGGCTTGCGCCGGGTATCGACGTCGTCAGCCTTGTCGTAGGCGCCGAGCGCACCGATGGTCCATTCCTGGCCGCGGAACTTCCACGGCTTCTTCGCGTCGCCGCCGGCCAGTACGAAGGTGGCCTCGGCCAGATTGGCGCGGTCGTCGGGGCCGGCCGGCTGCTGTTCGCCCGGCTTGCCGTAGTGCTCGCGGGTGTCCCAGGAAAAACCGGTGTAGTAGGTGGTGCCGTCCAGGGTGAAGCGGTGGCCGAACCAGAAGGTCGCCACGCTGCCGTTCTGGACTTCATAGGACGTCGCACCGTCGCCATCCACCTGGTAGATGAAATACATCACGGTCGGCGCGTCGGGCGGGGTGACGGCGGCATCGGGGGAGGGGTTCTGCATCGGGGCAACATCCTGTCGGGGCGCTTTGGCAGCCTGCGCAGGCGCAGGCTGGGAGGACGAGGGGGCCGGATCGGCGGCGCTGCAGGCGGCAGCGGAAAGAGAGACGAGCAGGCATGCCGCGAATGCGCGCAGGGGCCGCAACGGCAGGGTCCAACGTAGCTCGGGGGGGGACTGCATGCGCCTCTCCATGGTCAGCGTTGCCGGGCCAGACGGCCGGCAGGAAGCCGCACCCCATCCACCACGGACGGGAGCGAGGACATGAGCCGGTCGATTCCTTCGACCTCGCATTGAGAACTCATGCCTGCCCATCTTGGCACAGATCCGCAGGCCGTCAAAGAGGGGGGGCGGCAGCCGGGTCTGTGATGTGAAGTGCGTCTCAGATCTTGCCGTCACGCAGGTAGTCGAACAATTCGGCGTCGCCCTTCAGCCCCAGCTTGAGCATGGCGTCGCCCTTCTGCCGGCTGATGGTGCTGACGCTCTTGTGCAGCTGCAGCGAAATCTCCTTCACCGTCATGCCGGTGCCGAGCAGTCGCAGCACCTCCACTTCGCGTGGTGACAACGGCTTGCCGTCGCCCTCGCGCATGCGCCAGCTGCCGGCCGCGTCCACCCGCTCGCGCAGGCTGCGGCTGATGTAGGGCTGGCCGCGGTACACCGACTGGATGGCCTGCGGCAGCTCGTCCATTGACGAACTCTTGTCGACCAGACCGAGCACGCCACTGTCGAGCACCATGCGCAGGATCGCCAGGTTGCTGGAGACGCTGAGCATCAGCACCGGCAGGTCCGGATGCCGGCGGCGGATCATGCCGATCATGGCGAAGCCATCGGCCTGCGGGCTGCCCGGCATGGAGTAGTCGGTGACCAGCAGGTCACAGGGCTGGTTGGCGAGCAGGGTCATCAGCGCCTGCGCGCTGTCGGCCTCGCCGACTACGCGGCCCACGCCGCTCGACTCGATGACGGCGCGGGTACCGATGCGGACCACCGGGTGATCGTCTGCGATGATGATGCGCAAGCTCATGCTCTAGTATGGCCATCGGGCACGCCGGGCCGCGACCATCGCGGTCCCTGGCAGGATTCTAGGAGATCGACGCAGATGCGTAGGTGGGCTGTTCGCGGGCTGCTCCTGCTGCTGGCGGTGCTGGCCCTGCCCGTGGCCCAGGCACAGCCGGCCCCTGGGCTGCTGCCGCTCAGCCCGTTGCAGCGCGAATACCTGGTGGCGCATCCGACCATCGTTGTCGGGCAGTATGACAGCGGTTGGCCGCCCTTCGAGTCCCTCCGTGACGGCCAGCAGGTCGGTCTGGGACCGGACTACCTGTCGCATCTTGCACGCCAGCTCGGCATGAAGGTCGAGGCGCGCCGCTATCCGGACTGGACATCCGTGCTGGATGCGGCATGTCGTGGCGAGATCGACGTGGTGATGAATGTCGGCCTCAGTGCCGACCGCACCCGCTGCATGGTCTATACCGCGGCCTACAGCGAAGCGCCGCTGGCCCTGGTGGGCCGGCCGGACGACCTGCGTGCCTCCGACATGCCCGACCTGGAGGGTCTGCGGGTGGTGATCGAGCAGGATTTCCTGACCGGTCCGCAGGTGCGCGCCCGATTCCCGCGTGCCCGCCAGCTTGTCGTAAACGACACGTTGAGCGCATTGCAGATGGTCAGAGACGACAAGGCCGACGTCTACATCGGCAATGCCTTTGTCGCCACCGAGCTGATTGCCAGCCGGCGCCTGCAGGGCGTGGCGCTGTTGCGGCCCAGCGACCTGCCCCCTGAACGGCTGCACTTCGGCATTCCCAACAGCAAGCAACCCCTGGCTGAAGCCCTGGACCTGGCGCTGGCGGCCACCAGCCAGGCCCAGCGTGATGCCCTCGCACAACGATGGCTGCCACCGCCGCACTGGTCGGCATCGGCGCAGCTGGCGCTGAGCCAGGCCGAGAAGCGCGTGCTGGAGCAGCCGTTGAAGATCGGTTTCGCCCCGAATGCCGCGCCACTGTCGTTCACCGGCGAGGATGGCCGGCCCAGCGGGCTGGCCAGCGAATACCTGCAGCGCCTGATGCAGGCCGGTGCCAACCTGCAGGTCGAGGACAGCCACGACTGGTACGAGGTGCGCGAGAAGGCCCGCCGCGGTGAGCTGCAGGCGGTGATGGGCATTCCTGTCGATTCACGGTACCTGGGCCCGGACTGGGTGTTCAGCCAGCCCTTCATCAGCGTGCCGAACGTGATTGTGGTCAGGAGCGATGGCGAGTCGCTACTGGGCCTGGCTGACCTGCAGGGCAAGCGCGTGCTGCTGTCCGACCCGGAGCGTGTGCGCGGCTACGTGCTGCAGCAGGCACCGCAGGCGCGGATCATCGCTGCACGCAGCGCCGAACAGTCGCTGCAGCGCCTGCTCGCTGGCGACGCCGATGCGTACATCGGCAACCTTGCCGTGGTCGATCACCTGCTGCGCAGCCGTTTCCCGGGGCGGCTGCAGGTGGCGGCACCGGCCGGCTTCAACGACCAGCTGGTGCTGGCTGTGGACCGCCGCCACGCGGCACTGGCTACCACCTTCGATCGCCTGCTGCTGCAGATGACCCCACGCAAGCGCGAGGCCCTGCGCAATGCCTGGCTGGGGGTGGAGTACCGCAACGGTGTCGACTGGAACAAGGTGCTGCGGTGGGGCGTGCCGGTGCTGCTGGTGCTGCTGACCGCGCTGCTGGTACATGGCGTCGGCCATTGGCGGCTGCGCCGCGAGGTGGCAGGACGTCGCCAGCTGGAGCAGCGTCTGGCCGAGGTGACCGACAACCTGCCTGCAGTGGTCTATCAGGCGCGTCGCGGCGCCGATGGCGCGCTCAGCTTCCCGTTCATCGCCGGTGACCTGCCTGCGTTGTTCGGCATTACACGGCAGCAGGCCGAACAGGATGCGAGGGTGTTGCTGGAACGCATCGAGGAAGAGGACCGCGCGCACATCCTGCACTCCATCGAGCAGGCCGCGCGCCAGTTCGCCCCATTGATCCTGGAGTTCCGCCTGCGCAGCGATGGGGAGGGCGTGCGCTGGGTGCGCAGCCAGGCCCACCCCTATGCCGCCGAAGAGGGCGCGGTGATCTGGAGCGGTTACTGGGTGGACGTGAGCGAAGCGCGGATGCAGGCCGATGCCCTGGCGGCGGCGAAGGCGGACGCCGAGCAGGCCGCCGAGGCCAAATCGCGCTTCCTGGCCACGATGAGCCATGAGATCCGCACGCCGATGAGTGGCGTGCTGGGGATGCTGGAGGTGCTGGCGCACTCACCGCTGGACAGCGAACAGCAGCGCATCCTCGGCGTTATCGAGGATTCGGCCCAGATGCTGCGGCAGATCCTCGATGACATCCTCGATTACTCGCGGCTGGAAGCAGGGGCGTTGCGCCTGGAACCGGTGCCGCAACCGCTGCGGCCCCTGCTGGAGAGCGTGTGCCGCCTGCTGTCGGCCCAGGCCAGCGCGCGTGGCCTGGCGCTGCACGTGCAGATCGATCCCGAGCTGGCGCCGGCCCACGAAGTGGACGGCGTGCGGCTGCGCCAGATCGTGTTCAACCTGCTCAGCAATGCCATCAAGTTCACCGCACAGGGCGAGGTGCGCCTGCAGCTGGAGGTGCTGGGGCCGACCAGCGAAGACGGCGTGCAACCGCTGTGCCTGAGCGTTACCGACACCGGCATCGGCATCGCACCGGAACAACTGCAGCACCTGTTCGCGCCCTTTACGCAGGCCGGTGCCTACATCCAGCGTGACCACGGCGGCACTGGCCTGGGCTTGAGCATCTGCCAGCGACTGGTGCAGATGATGCAGGGCGAATTGACCCTGCACAGCACGCTGGGCGAAGGAACCCGCGCCGAAGTGCGGGTATCGCTGGTGGAGGCCGGCAGCGAGGACGCGGCGGCACTGCTGGCCGAGCAGGACCAGTCCGCGCTGCTGCCCGCCGCGCTGCGCCAGGCGCGGGTGCTGGTGATCGAGGACCACCCGACCAACCAGGCGATGATGGCGTGGCGGCTGCAGCAGCTGGGCGTGCCCCATGTGCTGCTGGGCGATGGCCAGCAGGCGCTGGATCGCCTGTCGTCGGAGAGCTTCGACCTGGTGATCACCGACTGCCGCATGCCGGTACTCGATGGATTTGGCTTCACCCGCCTGCTGCGCGAACGCGAGGGCCGTACCGGCCAGCCGCGGCTGACGGTGCTGGCGCTGACCGCCAGCGTGCTGGACGACGATGCGCGCCGCTGCCGCGAGGCCGGCATGGACGAGGTACTGGCCAAGCCGCTGTCGCTGGCCACGCTGCGTGCGGCGCTGCTGCGCTGGCTGCCGCAGGCCCAGGGCCAGTCGTTCGAGGTGCCGGTGCCGGAGGTTGCCGCCGACGACGGTGAAGCATTGCCTGATCTGGCCACCCTGCAGCAGCGCTTCGGCTCGCGCGTGGTGGCCGAGCAGCTGCGCGACAGCCTGTTGCAGGCCAGCGAGGGTGACCTGGCCGCCGTGCAGCGCGCCGTGCAGGCTGGCGACCGCCAGGCTGCGGCGCTGCACCTGCATCGCCAGGCCGGCGGGCTCGGGGCGATCGGGGCCACGGCACTGGCCCAGCAGGCCAATGCGCTGGTCGAGCGCCTGCAGGATGCGGCAGAGGCCGATACGGCGCCGTTGTTCGCCACCGTAACAACGTTCGTGGCGCGGCTGCAGCAACAACTGCAGCGCCTGGCTCACTGAGCCGACTGCTGCTGCAGGTAGGCGATCACCAGGGCGCGGCGTTCTGCGCTGGGGAAGGCGTTGTACATGCGGGTGCCCGGCACCAGGTGCGTGGGTGACTGCAGGAAGGTATCCAGCGTCTGTGCGGTCCAGGTGATGTCGGCGCGGCGCATGCCGTCGGAATACCCATAGTCGGGCAGGCTGCCGGCGCGGCGGCCGATCACGCCGTGCAGGTTGGGTCCGAAGCGGTGGATGCCACCGGGCTGCACGGTGTGGCAGCCGGCACACAGTTCGAACGCGCGCTGCATGGCCTGCTGCCGGGCCTGTTCGGGCGTGGCCGGCACCGCGGGCGGGCGCTGGCAGGCCGTGGCAAGCAGGGCCACGGCAACGGCGGTGAGCAGGCGGCAGGCACGCATGGGTGGGCAGGATAGCGGTGCGGTGGAGCGGTCGGGCTGCGACACACGGTCGCAGCCCGGGGCGATCACATGCCCGAGTAGTTCGGGCCGCCGCCGCCCTGCGGGGTCACCCAGACGATGTTCTGGGTCGGATCCTTGATGTCGCAGGTCTTGCAGTGCACGCAGTTCTGCGCGTTGATCTGCAGGCGCGCGTTGTCGGCTTCGCCAACGAACTCGTACACACCGGCCGGGCAATAGCGGGCTTCCGGGCCTGCGTACTCGGCCAGGTTCAGCTTCACCGGAATGCTGGGGTCCTTCAGCGTCAGGTGGCTGGGCTGGTTCTCGTCGTGGTTGGTGCTGCTCAGGAACACCGAGCTGAGGCGGTCGAAGGTCAGCACCCCATCCGGCTTCGGGTAGGCGATGCGGGTGTGCTTGGCGGCCGGTTCCAGGCAGGCATGATCCGGCTGCGTGCGGTGCAGGGTCCACGGCGGGTTGCGCACGCCCAGCTTCGGCAGCAGCCACTGCTCGACGCCGGTCATCAGCGTGGCCACGGTCTGGCCCTTCTTGAACCACTGCTTGAAGTTCTTGGCCTGCTGCAGTTCGGTGAACAGCCAGCTGGCTTCGAACGCCTTCGGGTAGGCGCTCAGTTCATCGTGCTGGCGGTCGGCGGCCAGCGCGTCGAACGCGGCGTCGGCGCACAGCATGCCGGTCTTGATCGCGGCATGGCTGCCCTTGATGCGGCTGGCGTTGAGGTAGCCGGCCTCGCAGCCGACCAGTGCACCGCCCGGGAACACCGTCTTCGGCAGCGACAGCAGGCCACCGGCGGTGATCGCACGCGCGCCGTAACCGATGCGGGTACCGCCTTCCAGATGCTTGCGGATGGACGGATGGGTCTTGAAGCGCTGGAACTCTTCGAATGGGCTCAGCCACGGGTTCCTGTAGTCCAGGCCGACCACGTAGCCGATGGCGACCTTGCCGCCGTCGGCGTGGTACAGGAACGCGCCGCCGTAGGTGTCGCTGTCCAGCGGCCAGCCGGCGGCGTGAACCACCAGACCCGGCTCATGCCGGGACGGGTCGATCTGCCACAGCTCCTTGATGCCGATGCCGTAGGCCTGCGGGTCCTTGCCTTCGTCCAGCGTGTAACGCGCGATCAACTGGCGGCCGAGATGGCCGCGCGCGCCTTCGGCGAAGATCGTGTATTTCGCCTGCAGCGCCATGCCGCGCTCGAACGCCGGGCCGATGCTGCCATCCTTCTCGATACCCATGTCGCCGGTGGCCACGCCGATCACTTCACCGTTGTCGCCGTACAGCACCTCGGCTGCGGCGAAGCCGGGGAAGATCGCCACTTCCAGCGCCTCGGCCTGCTGCGCCAGCCAGCGGGTCACTTCGCCCAGGCTGATGATGTAGTTGCCTTCGTTGTGGAAGCACTCCGGCAGCAGCGCGTTGGGCGTGCTGCGCGCGCCGGTTTCGCTGAGGAACAGGAATTCGTCACGGGTGACCTTCTGCTTCAGCGGTGCGCCGCGCTCGGCCCAGTCCGGGAACAGCTCGGTCAGCGCGCGCGGATCCATCACCGCACCAGACAGCACGTGCGCGCCTGGTTCGGACCCCTTCTCCAGCACGCACACCGACAACTCGCGGCCGGCCTCGATCGCGCGCTGGCGCAGGCGGATCGCGGTGGCCAGGCCGGCGGGGCCGGCGCCGACGATCACCACGTCGAATTCCATTACTTCACGCGGGGGCAGGGCGTTGGCTTCAGCGCTCATCGATTGCATGACTCGTGGGTAGGGCCGGCATCGGGGCCACCGGCGGTGCCTGGGAATCGCGCGTGCAGCCACGAGCGAAACGGTTGTTTGAATGTGTCAGGGTACCGGGCCGCGCGTGATCGAGCTAGATCGCCGATGTTCACGTCACGATTGCTGCGGTGCAGCGTAAGGCTGCGGCCCGGGTGGGTGCCGACCCTGGTCGGCACGCTCTGCCCGGATGACCGACAATGGCCGGGTCCTGACTGCGCGTGAGTGCCATGGCTTTGCATCCGTACGATCTGTTCGATGTCCGTTCCCTGCTCAATGAGGAAGAGCGCGCGGTGCAGGAGAGCGTCGCCCGCTTCACCAACGAGCGCGTGCTGCCGATCATCGGCGATGCCTTCGACCAGGCCCGTTTCCCCTCTGAACTGGTGCCGGAGATCGCCTCGCTGGGCCTGCTGGGCGCCACCCTGCCGGCCGAATACGGCGGCGGTGATCTGGGTGCGGTCAGCTATGGCTTGATCTGCCAGGAGCTGGAGCGCGGCGATTCGGGCCTGCGCAGCTTCGTCTCGGTGCAGAGCTCGCTGTGCATGTACCCGATCTACGCTTACGGCAGCGAGGAACAGCGCCAACAGTGGCTGCCGGCGATGGCACGCGGCGAACTGATCGGCTGTTTCGGCCTGACCGAGGCGCACGGCGGTTCCGATCCGGCCAGCATGAAGACCCGCGCGGTGCGCGACGGCAGCGACTGGCGCATCAGCGGCAGCAAGATGTGGATCACCAGCGGCCCGGTGGCCGACTTGGCCATCGTCTGGGCGCAGACCGAGGACGGCATCCAGGGCTTCGTGCTGGAGAAGGGCATGGCCGGCTTCACCACGCAGGAGATCAAGCACAAGATGAGCCTGCGCGCGTCGCTGACCGGCGCGCTGTTCTTCGATGACGTGCGCGTGCCCGACAGCCACCGCCTGCCGAACGTGAAGGGCCTGAAGGGGCCGCTGGGCTGCCTGACCCAGGCCCGCTACGGCATCAGCTGGGGCCCGATCGGCGCGGCCATCGCCTGCCTGGATGAAGCGCTGGGCTACGCCAAGGAGCGCGTGCTGTTCGGCCGCCCGCTGGCCGCCACCCAGAGCGCGCAGATCAAGCTGGCGGAAATGGCCCGCCGCATCACCACCGCGCAGCTGCTGGCGCTGCAGCTGGGCCGCCTGAAGGAAGCCGGGCAGCTGCAGCCGCAGCAGGTCAGCCTGGCCAAATGGAACAACTGCCGCATGGCGATCGACATCGCCCGCGAATGTCGCGATCTGCTGGGTGGGGCCGGCATCACCACCGAACACGTGGCGATCCGGCATGCACTGAACCTGGAATCGGTGATCACCTATGAAGGCACCGAGACCGTGCACCAGCTGGTGATCGGCCGCGAACTGACCGGCATCAACGCGTTCTGAAACCTGGTTCCGGTGGGTGCCAACCTTGGTTGGCACATCTTTCCAGAAGTTTCTGCAGCCGCCTTGACCTGTCTTTGGTAGGTGCCAACCTTGGTTGGCACATTCCTTCAGCGCGCGACCAGGCATTTGTGCGGACCAAGGTCCGCACCCACCAGAAGCAGGTCACACCCATCAGCAGTGCTTCGCACCCACCTGAGGCGGTTTACGCGCCGCCGGCAAACCCGTGCTGCCGCCACGCCTCGTACATCACCACGGCAACGGTGTTGGAAAGATTGAGGCTGCGGTTGCCCGGCCGCATCGGCAGGCGCAGGCGGCGGCCATCCGGCAGCGCATCGAGCACGTCCTGCGGCAGGCCACGGCTTTCCGGGCCGAACAGGAAGGCATCGCCATCTTCGAACGCCACGCTGTCGTAGCGGACGCTGGCACGCGTACTCAGGGCGAACAACCGCTTCGGTGCGATCCGCGCCAGCGCGGTGTCCAGGTCGGGGTGCACCTGCAGGCGCGAGTACTCGTGGTAGTCCAGGCCGGCGCGCTTGAGCTGCTTGTCTTCCAGTGCGAAGCCGAGCGGCTCGACCAGGTGCAGCTGCGCGCCGGTGTTGGCGCAGAGCCGGATCACATTGCCCGTGTTGGGCGGGATTTCCGGTTGGAACAGGATTACGTGGAACGGGGGCGCGGCATTCATCGGCGCAGTGTACCTGCGACGGCGGCCGCCTCTACGGCGCACGCCCTGCGCTGGGCAGGGCGGCACCGCTTACGGGCGCAGCAGGACCTGGGCGGTTTCGGTGGCCAGGGCCTGCAGGTCTGCAGCGCTCGGACGCACCTGCAGGGCCGGCAGGTTGACGATCACCTGGTTGGCGACGCTGGTGGCAGCGGCAGCCAGGGTGGCGGCGTAGCGCTGGGCTTCCAGTTCGGCGGCCAGGGCGACGCGCTGTTCCAGGCTCGGGCGCACTTCCACCGAGGCCAGGGTGGTGATCGGCATCGCGGCGGCGACCGGGGCGGCGACGTAGCCGCTGCGCTCGGCCAGCTGGTCGGCGCTCGGGCGCACTTCCACGGTGGCCAGGGTCGGGATGCCGCTGGCCTGTTCCCAGGCCTGCTGGGCCAGCTGGTCGGCGGCCGGGCGAACCTGCACGGTGGACAGGGTCTTGATGGATTCAGAGGCCTGCACCGACGAAACAACCGCGGTGCCGGCGATCAGGGCGATGGCGATGGCAATGGTCTTGGCGTTCATGACGGGGCCTGTTTAGTGTTGGTGATCAGTGGTGTGGTAGTAAGGTAGTACACCAATTCTGGGGATGCAAGAAGAATTTTCGATTTCCTGCATTTGTTCAGTCTTCAGTCAGCTTGAGTCTGAAGCCCTTCCTGGCGCAGGAAGTACCAAGCAATCCCCGTGCCAACTTTTATTCATTGATTTACAAGGGTTTTTTATCAATCGAAAAGTGTCCGGTGGGCGGACACCTGTCCATTCGATATGCCGCGGACACTGTCCGGACGCCTTCAGCCGGCACATGTGACGGTTCACGCCCGCCGGCTGGGGCCGGGCCGGATGGCCTTCAGGGCAAACACCCCCAGTGACTGGCGACCGATTCCTGCCGTTGCCTGCGCAGGCTAGGATCGGGATTCACCTATGTGACCAAGGATCCGGATATGTCTCTCGCCCTTCGCCCGCGCGCCGCATTGCTGGCCGTCGCCCTCAGCACCGCCCTGGGCACGCTTGCGCCCACCTCCGCGCTTGCCGCCAGGCCGGCGGCACCGGCCAAGGTCGATATCCCGTACGAGCAGTTCACCCTGCCCAACGGCCTGCGCGTGATCGTGCATACCGATCGCAAGGCGCCGATCGTCGCGGTCAACGTCTGGTACCACGTGGGCAGCAAGGATGAGCCGGCCGGCCGCACCGGCTTCGCGCACCTGTTCGAGCACCTGATGTTCCAGGGCAGCGAGAACCACGACGGCGAATTCTTCGAACCGTTCAAGCAGGTCGGTGCCACCAACCAGAACGGCACCACCAACACCGACCGCACCAACTACTTCGAGAACGTGCCGACCACCGCGCTGGACATGGCGCTGTGGATGGAGTCGGACCGCATGGGCCATCTGGTCGGTGCGATCGACCAGGCTGCGCTGGACGAGCAGCGCGGCGTGGTGCAGAACGAGAAGCGCCAGGGCGAGAACCAGCCCTACGGCCAGGCCTGGGACCAGATCAACAAGGCGCTGTATCCGGTTGGCCACCCGTACCACCACGGCGTGATCGGCTCGATGAACGATCTCAACGCGGCCTCGCTGGATGACGTGAAGACCTGGTTCCGCACCTGGTATGGCCCGAACAACGCGGTGCTGGTGCTGGCCGGCGACATCGATCTGGCCACCGCCAAGGAGAAGGTCGCCAGGTACTTCGGCAGCATCCCCGCTGGCCCGACCATGGCGCAGCCGGCGGTGAACGTGGCCAAGCGCAGTGCCGATACCCGCGAGACGATGACCGACAAGGTGCCGCAGGCGCGCATCTACCGCGCCTGGAACGTGCCGCAGGTCGGCACCGCCGACATCGACCAGTTGCAGCTGTTCTCCGAAGTGCTGGGCGGCGCCAAGTCCTCACGCCTGAGCCAGCGCCTGCAGCACCAGGACAAGCTGGTGGACAGCATCGGCTCGGGCCTGTCGACCTCGCAGCTGGGCTCCAACTTCGTGATCGTGGCGACCGTCAAGCAGGGCCAGGACCCGGCCAAGGTCGAGAAGATCATCGACGAGGAACTGGACCGCCTGATCAAGCAGGGCCCGACCGCGGCCGAGCTGGAGCGCGCCAAGACCGGCGCCCGTGCCGGCTTCATCCGTGGCATCGAGCGCATCGGTGGCTTCGGCGGCAAGGCCGATGCGCTGGCCGAGTGCGCGGTGTTCACCGGCGACCCGGGTTGCTTCCGCACCTCGCTGGCCAACATCGAGAAGGCCAGTGCCGCCGATCTGAGCCGCCTGGGCGCACAGTGGCTGGACAAGGGCAGCCACACCCTGGTGATCGCACCGGGTGAGCGCGTGGCGCTGACGGAAGAACCGAGCCAGACGCCGAAGCCGTTCACCGTGCCGGCGGTGGACCCGAAGTACAGCACCCTGCCGGAACAGGTGGACCGCAAGGCCGGCGTGCCGCAGACCCGCGAGTTCCCGCAGCTGAAGTTCCCGGCACTGCAGCGCGCCACGCTGAAGAACGGCACCCAGGTGATCCTGGCCGAACGCCACGAGATTCCGGTGGTGCAGTTCAGCTACCAGTTCCCGGGCGGCTTCAGCGCCGACCAGGGCCGCAAGCCCGGCACCGCCAACTTCACCATGAGCCTGATGACCGAAGGCGCCGGCAAGCTCGGTTCGCTGGCCTTCGCCGACGCCGCCGACGCACTGGGCGCCAGCCTGGATGCCTCGGCCGGCCTGGACTCGATGAGCGTGGACCTGTCGGCGCTGAAGGAAAACCTGGCACCGTCGCTGGCGCTGTACCGCGACCTGCTGCGCGAACCGCGTTTCGAGCAGGGCGAGATCGACCGGGTCAAGGCGACCTGGATCGCCGGCATCCAGCAGGAGAAGGTGAACCCGGGTGCAGTGGCCATGCGCGTGCTGCCGCCGCTGCTGTACGGCAAGGGCCACCCGTACGCCATCCCGTTCACCGGCAGCGGCGACGAGGCGGCGATCAACGGCCTGACCCGCGAAGATCTGGTTGATTTCCACCACGACTGGCTGCGCCCGCAGAACGGCACCCTGATCGTGGTCGGTGACACCACCCTGGCCGAGATCGTGCCGCTGCTGGACAGGCAGCTGGGTGACTGGAAGGCGACCGGCGAGGCGCCGCAGGTGAAGGCGGCCACCGATGTCGCGCTGCCGAAGGGCCCGCGCGTGTTCCTGATCGACCAGCCGGGTGCGGTGCAGGCCAACCTGTTCGCCGGCCAGGTGGTGGCGCCGTCCAGCGCCGCCAGTTCGACCCGCTTCGACATTGCCAACGGCGTGATCGGCGGCGACTTCACCTCGCGCCTGAACATGAACCTGCGCGAGGACAAGCACTGGTCGTACGGCGCGCGCAGCAGCGCGACCAGTTCGGTGGGCCAGCGCCCGTGGATGGCCAGTGCGCCGGTGCAGATCGACAAGACCGGCCCGGCACTGGCGGAAATGCGCAAGGAGATCGCCGCATTCGCCGACGGCAGCAAGCCGGCCACCGCTGCCGAAGTCAACCGCATCCGCAACATCCAGACCCTCAGCCTGCCCGGTGCCTACGAGACCGCCAGTGCCGTGGCCGCGACCATCGGTTCGATCGTGCAGTTCAAGCGCCCGGACGACTATGTGCTGCGTCGCAAGGCCGAGATCGAAGCGATGACCCCGGCGCAGGTGCAGCAGGCCGCTGCCGAGATCAAGCCGCAGGCCCTGACCTGGGTGGTGGTGGGTGACCTCAAGCAGACCGAAGCGGCCGTACGCGCGCTGAACCTGGGCGAGGTGACGGTGATCGACGCCGAGGGCAACCCGGTCAAGAAATAAGGCACGACCCGGCCCGCCTGTGGCGGGCCGGCTCCCCCGGTAGTGCCGGCCGCTGGCCGGCAACCCCTTAAGGGGTCGGAGCCCCCTGCGGGGGATCCGACCCCTCCGCCGACCTGGGGTCGGATCCCCCGCAGGAGGCTCTGACCCCGGCCCCGGCTACCCCCGATTCAGGCTGTTCAGGCAGAATCGCCCCATACCCTTCCAGGATCTGCCCATGCGCGTTCTGCTGCTTTCCTCTCTGCTGCTCACCGTCACTGCCTGTACCTGGGTGCCGATCGAACCGGCCGGCAAGGCGACCCGCGTGTTGCCGGCAGGTCCGGTTCCGGCCGGCTGCATCGCCAAGGGCGAGGTGGTGGTCACCGTGAAGAGCAAGGTCGGCTTCTACAACCGCAACCCGCTGCGCGTGCAGGAAGAGCTGGAAACCCTGGCCCGCAACGAGGCCCCGAGTGCCGGCGCCAACGCCGTACAGGCCGCCGCCGCGCCCGCCGATGGCAGCCAGCGGTTCGCCGCGTTCCAGTGCCCGCCGCGCTGAACGCTTCACCATACGGCCAAGCCTGAATTCGTAAAGATGCGGTGAAGGCCCCGGGGGTTATAGAATAGCGCCCCCTTTTGCCTGAGCCTTGGCGCTAACCTCGATGCTCTTCAAGAATGTCTCGATCGCCGGCCTGGCACACGTTGATGCGCCGCATACGCTGACGACCAAGGAAATCAACGAGCGGCTGCAGCCGACGTTGGATCGCCTCGGTATCCGCACCGACGTGCTCGGCGATATCGCCGGCATCCATGCCCGCCGCCTGTGGGACAACGGCGTGCTGGCGTCCGATGCCGCCACCATGGCCGGCCGCAAGGCGCTGGAAGACGCAGGCATCGATGCGACGCAGGTCGGCCTGCTGGTCAACACCTCGGTCAGCCGCGACTACCTGGAGCCGTCCACCGCCTCGATCGTGTCGGGCAACCTCGGCGTCAGCGACGAGTGCATGACCTTCGACGTCGCCAATGCCTGCCTGGCCTTCATCAACGGCATGGATATCGCGGCGCGCATGATCGAGCGTGGCGACATCGACTACGCGCTGGTGGTGGATGGCGAGACCGCCAACCTGGTGTACGAGAAGACCCTGGAGCGCATGACCGCCCCGGACGTCACCGCCGACGACTTCCGCAACGAGCTGGCCGCCCTGACCACCGGTTCGGGCGCCGCCGCGATGGTGATGGCGCGCTCGGAACTGGTGCCGGATGCACCCCGCTACAAGGGTGGCGTGACCCGTTCGGCCACCGAGTGGAACCAGCTGTGCCTGGGCAATCTGGACCGCATGGTCACCGATACCCGCCTGCTGCTGATCGAAGGCATCAAGCTGGCCCAGAAGACCTTCACCGCCGCCAAGATCGCCTTGGGCTGGGCCGTGGAAGAGCTGGACCAGTTCGTGATCCACCAGGTCAGCCAGCCGCACACCGCTGCGTTCATCAAGAACTTCGGCATCGACCCGAAGAAGGTCATGACCATCTTCGGCGAGCACGGCAACATCGGCCCGGCCTCGGTGCCGATCGTGCTGAGCAAGCTCAAGCAGCTGGGCAAGCTGAAGAAGGGCGATCGCATTGCACTTCTGGGCATTGGTTCCGGCCTGAACTGCTCGATGGCTGAAGTGGTCTGGTAAGCAGCCCGCTGCCCGACCTCCTGTAGAGCCGAGCCATGCTCGGCTCACGCGCGCAGCGCGGCTCTTCCGCAGCGGACCGGAGAGCAGCCGAGCATCGGTTCGGCTCCACATTGCGCCGCGACTCTCCCTAGGTGCTCCGCATGCGCGATCTTCCCGGTTACCCCGCCCACCCGCAGCGCTTCGAGGTTCGCCCCGGCCTGTCGATGAACTATCTCGACGAAGGCCCGCGCGATGGCGAAGTGGTGGTGATGGTGCATGGCAACCCGTCGTGGAGCTATTACTGGCGCACGCTGGTGGCCGGCCTGTCGGACACATACCGCTGCATCGTGCCGGACCACATCGGCATGGGCCTGTCGGACAAGCCCGATGACAGCCGCTACGAGTACACGCTGCAGTCGCGCGTTGACGACCTCGATGCGCTGCTGAAGCACCTGGGCATCACCGGCCCGGTGACCCTGGCGGTGCACGACTGGGGCGGCATGATCGGTTTCGGCTGGGCGCTGTCGCACCACGACCAGGTCAAGCGCCTGGTGGTGCTCAATACCGCCGCGTTCCCGATGCCGGCGGCGAAGACGATGCCGTGGCAGATCGCGCTGGGCCGCCACTGGAAGATCGGCGAGTGGATCATCCGCAGCTTCAACGCGTTCTCGTCCGGTGCCTCGTGGCTGGGCGTGGAGCGGAAGATGCCGGCCGACGTGCGCCGCGCCTACGTGTCGCCGTACAACAGCTGGGCCAACCGCATCAGCACCATCCGTTTCATGCAGGACATCCCGCTGTCGCCGGCCGACAAGGCCTGGTCGCTGCTGGAGCGGGCCGGCAAGGCGCTGCCGTCGTTCGCCGACCGACCGGCCTTCCTCGGCTGGGGCCTGCGCGACTTCGTGTTCGACCACCACTTCCTGAAGGGCTTCCAGGCCGCGTTGCCGCAGGCCCAGGTGCATGCCTTCGAGGACGCCGGGCACTACGTGCTGGAAGACAAGCACGAAGTGCTGGTGCCGGAGATCCGCGCTTTTCTGGACAAGAACCCGATCTGATCGGTGTGCCGACCGTTGGTCGGCACACCCGAAGGGTTCATGAGGTTGCCGGCCAGCGGCCGGCACTACTACGCCGCGACCGGTGCCTGCGGCGGTGAGGACGGGCTGTTGCCGTTGTCGTCCGGGTGATCGTCGTCATTGTCGGCGTCATCGCGCCAGCGCCAGTCGGCCAGCGTCAGCGGGTCCAGGCCGTAGGCGATGCGTGCCTTGTCGCACTGCGGGCTGGCCTTGCCGTACTCCCACGATGCATCCACCTCACGGCACACGCTGGGCCGGTTGGGGTGGATGGTGCAGCGTGAGTACACGCCGATCTGCGCGTCCAGCGCCACGCAGCGCACCGGCTTGGAGTGGGTGCCGCGCATGCACAGGCGGTGCGGGTCCAGCACCTCGGTCAGCTGGTGCGGCACGCCGCCGGGGGTGACCTCGTCCGATTCCATCCAGTGGAAGGCCACGCGGTATTGGGTGCAGCAGGCGCCGCAGGTCATGCAGGGATGTTGCATGGGCAAGCCGCCTCGGGCGGCAGTCGGAATCAGGAACGAGGGTGCGGATTTTCCACGAAGTGGGCCGCCGCGCAAGAAATTCCGTAAGCGGCGACAATGAACGGATGAACCGACCCTGCAACATTGCCGCGCGCCTGCCTGAACTGGCGCGTGAACGCCCTGACCAGATCGCCATCCGCTGCCCGGGCCGCCGGGGCGCCGGCAACGGCATGGCCACCTACGATGTCACCCTGGATTACCGCCAGTTGGACGCCCGCAGTGATGCCATGGCCGCCGGCCTGGCCGGCTATGGGATCGGCCGTGGAGTGCGCACGGTGGTGATGGTGCGGCCGTCGCCGGAGTTCTTCCTGCTGATGTTCGCGTTGTTCAAGCTGGGCGCGGTGCCGGTGCTGGTCGATCCGGGCATCGACAAGCGCGCGCTGAAACAGTGCCTGGACGAGGCGCAGCCGCAGGCCTTCATCGGCATTCCGTTGGCGCACGTGGCGCGGCTGGCGCTGCGCTGGGCGCCGTCGGCGACCCGCCTGGTCACCGTTGGCCGCCGCCTCGGCTGGGGCGGTACCAGCCTGGCCGCGCTGGAGCGCGCCGGCGCCAAGGGCGGGGCGATGCTGGCCGACACCGATGGCGAGGACATGGCGGCGATCCTGTTCACCAGCGGCTCCACCGGTGTGCCCAAGGGCGTGGTCTACCGCCACCGCCACTTCGTGGGCCAGATCCAGCTGCTGGGCAGCGCGTTCGGCATGGAAGCGGGCGGCGTGGACCTGCCGACCTTCCCGCCCTTTGCCTTGTTCGACCCGGCGCTGGGCCTGACCTCGGTGATCCCGGACATGGACCCGACCCGGCCGGCGCAGGCCGATCCGGCACGCCTGCACGATGCCATCCAGCGCTTCGGCGTGACCCAGCTGTTCGGCTCGCCGGCATTGATGCGGGTGCTGGCCCGGCATGGCCGGCCGTTGCCGACGGTGACCCGGGTGACCTCGGCCGGTGCGCCGGTGCCGCCGGACGTGGTCGCCACCATCCGCAGCCTGCTGCCCGCCGATGCGCAGTTCTGGACCCCGTACGGCGCCACCGAGTGCCTGCCGGTGGCGGTGGTCGAGGGGCGTGAGCTGGAGCGTACCCGCGCGGCCACCGAGGCCGGCGCCGGCACCTGCGTGGGCAGCGTGGTGGCCCCCAACGAGGTGCGCATCATCGCCATCGACGACGCCCCGCTGGCCGACTGGTCGCAGGCGCGCGTGCTGGCGGTTGGCGAAGTGGGAGAAATCACGGTGGCTGGCCCGACCGCCACCGACAGCTACTTCAACCGCCCGCAGGCCACGGCCGCAGCGAAGATCCGCGAGACGCTGGCCGATGGCAGCACCCGCATCGTCCATCGCATGGGTGACGTGGGCTACTTCGATGCGCAGGGCCGGCTGTGGTTCTGCGGGCGCAAGACCCATCGCGTGGAAACCGCACAAGGGCCGCTGTACACCGAACAGGTCGAGCCGGTGTTCAATACCGTGCCCGGCGTGGCACGCACGGCACTGGTCGGCGTTGGCCCGGCGGGTGCGCAGGTACCGGTGCTGTGCGTGGAACTGCAGCGTGGCCAGAGCGACAGCCCGGCGCTGCAGGAAGCGCTGCGTGCGCATGCCGCAGCGCGCACGCCTGAGGCCGGCGTGCAGCACTTCCTGGTGCATCCCGCGTTCCCCGTCGATATCCGTCACAACGCCAAGATCGGCCGCGAGAAGCTCGCCGTCTGGGCCAGCGCCGAACTGGAGAAGCGCGCATGAAGATCCTGGTCACCGGTGGTGGTGGTTTCCTTGGCCAGGCGCTGTGCCGCGGGCTGGTCGAACGTGGCCACCAGGTGCTTGCGTTCAACCGCAGCCACTACCCGGAACTGCAGGCCATGGGCGTGGGCCAGATCCGCGGCGATCTGGCCGATGCGCAGGCAGTGCTGCACGCGGTGGCCGGCGTCGATGCGGTGTTCCACAATGGCGCCAAGGCCGGCGCCTGGGGCAGCTATGACAGCTACCACCAGGCCAACGTGGTCGGCACCGACAATGTCATTGCGGCATGCCGCGCGCACGGCATCAACCGGCTGGTCTACACCTCAACGCCCAGCGTGACCCACCGCGCCACGCATCCGGTGGAAGGCCTGGGGGCTGACGAGGTGCCGTACGGCGAGGACTTCCAGGCACCGTATGCGGCGACCAAGGCGATCGCCGAACAGCGCGTGCTGGCCGCCAACGATGTATCGCTGGCGACGGTGGCACTGCGCCCGCGCCTGATCTGGGGCCCGGGTGACCAGCAGCTGGTGCCACGCCTGGCCGAGCGTGCACGTCAGGGCCGCCTGCGCTTGGTCGGCGACGGCAACAACAAGGTCGATACCACCTACATCGACAACGCCGCGCTCGCGCATTTCCTCGCTTTCGAGGCATTGGCGCCGGGTGCCGCGTGTGCGGGCAAGGCCTACTTCATTTCCAACGGCGAACCGCTGCCCATGCGCGAACTGGTCAACCGGCTGCTGGCCGCTGTTGGCGCGCCGACGGTGGACAAGGCGATCAGTTTCAAGACCGCCTATCGCATCGGCGCGGTCTGCGAACGGCTGTGGCCGCTGCTGCGCCTGCGTGGCGAGCCGCCGCTCACCCGCTTCCTGGCCGAGCAGCTGTGCACGCCGCACTGGTACAGCATGGAGCCGGCCCGCCGCGATTTCGGCTATGTGCCGCAGGTCAGCATCGAAGAAGGGCTGCGCAGGCTGAAGGCTTCATCTGCTGCATAGATCGCCGTCACTGGTTGCACACCGCAGGATCGGGAGGATGGACCCACGCCATCCAAGGCTCGACCACCCGCGAGGAGCGCCATGCTGCATTACGCCATCATTTTCTTTGTCATCGCCATCATCGCCGCCGTTCTGGGCTTTTCCGGTATTGCCGGCGCCGCAACGAACATCGCCTGGATCCTGTTCGTGGTGTTCCTGATCCTTGCGGTGATCTCGATGTTCCGCAAGCGCGGCTAGCCGGTAGTGCCGGCCGCTGGCCGGCATCGCTTTCCGCAGAGTCGAGCCATGCTCGGCTCTGCGGGCGATCACAACGCTACGCGGCGCTGTGCAATCCGCGATCGGCTTCGTGACGCTCCAGTGCCAGTTCGATCAGGCGCGTAATCAACGTCGTGTAATCGACTCCGCTGGCACCCCACAATTTCGGGTACATGCTGATGCGGGTGAAGCCCGGCAGCGTGTTGACCTCGTTGATGACGATCCCGCCGCCGGCAGTAAGGAATACGTCCACGCGCGCCATGCCGGCACACTCCAGCGCCTGGTAGGCCTGCAGTGCGATCTGCTGGATGCGCGCCTGGGTTGCGGCATCGATATCCGCAGGTACCACCACCTCGGCGCCAGTTTCGTTGATGTACTTGGTGTCGTAGGCGTAGAACTCGTCGTGCACCACCACCTCGCCGCACAGGCTGGCCTGCGGGTGCGCGTTGCCCAGTACCGCGCACTCGATCTCGCGGCCGACCACCGCCGACTCCACCAGCACCTTGTGGTCGTAGCGCAGCGCCAATGCCAGTGCCTCGGCGAAGCCCGCTGCGTCCTTGACCTTGCTCACGCCCACCGACGAACCCTGGTTGGCCGGCTTCACGAACAGCGGCAGGCCGAGCTGCGCGATCACCGCATCGACATCGACCGTTGCCGCCTGGTGGCGACGGATGCACAACCACGGTGCCACCTGCAGGCCAGCGTCGCGCAGCAGGCGCTTGGTCACGTCCTTGTCCATCGCCACTGCCGAACCCAGTACCGGCGAGCCGACGAAGGGCAGGTTGGCCATGCGCAGCAGGCCCTGCAGCGCACCGTCCTCGCCCAGCGGCCCATGCACGATCGGCAGCACCACATCGATCTGGCCCAGCGCGCTGGCCGGATCGGACGGCTGCAGCTGTGCCTGTTCCGCACCCGGGCGCACCGCCAGCGACTGGCCCGAGCGATGCAGCGCGATGCGCGACGGATCATCGGCGTTGATCAGGAAGGTGTCCGGCTGGTTCAGATGCCACTGGCCCTGCTTGTCGATGCCGATCAGCACCGGCTCGAAGGGCTCGCGATCAAGCGCATCGAGGATGTTCTTCGCCGACTGCAGTGAAACCTCGTGCTCGGAGGATTTGCCCCCGAAGATGATGCCGACCCGGGTCCGTGCCATGGGAATGCGATGTCCTGTGCGTTGCGTGGCCGTACAGCATGAACCTTCCATAGCCACCCAGGTGAGGCACAGATGAATCACCGGGCTGCCGGCTCGGGTAGCGGCCAACCATGGTTGGCCCCCTGACATCCAGCGCCGACCAAGGTCGGCATCTACCAACGCGAGATCCCATCAGCATTGGGGTCAGAGCCCGTTGCGCAGCAACGGGACCCCACCCCGCCATCCCACGGATCGCCAGCTTTTGAGGTTGAGGTTGCCGGCCAGCGGCCGGCACTACCGCGGGTGCCGGGCGGCAGCCCGGCGCAAGCCCCCCACCCACGCAGGTAGAATGCGCACATGGCTCTTTCCCTGCTCAAGTCCCTCAAGCCGGTCGCTGGCCGCGCCCTGCAGATCGCCCTGAACCGCGCGCTGGCGCTGGATCCGGATACCCGCCATGCACTGGCCAGCCTCGATGGCCGGCACATCGACCTGACCCTGGAAGCGCCGTCGCTGGCGATGCGCATCAGCGTCGACGGCGACCAGCTGCGGGTGGGCCCGGTGGATGCGCAGGAAGCCGACCTGGCCGTGCGCAGCAGCCTGGCCGGCGTGCTGGCGCAGCTGCCGCTGCTGGCCAACGCACGGCGCGGCGAGTCCAATAACAAGGGCCGTGTACGCGTGGCCGGTGACGCTGAACTGGCGCGACGCCTGCAGCAGCTGGCCAAGGGCTTCGATCCAGACTGGCAGCAGCCGTTCGTCAGCGTGTTCGGCGAGGTACTGGGCGTGCAGGTGGCCAACACCCTGCGCAGCGCCCTGCAGCACGCGCGCCAGGGTGCGATCGATCTGGCCCACAGCGCTGCCGAGTTCATCACCGAGGAATCGCGCGACGTGGTACCGCGCGCCGAACTGGATGCCTTCCACGATGATGTGGACGTACTGCGTGATGACGTCGAGCGCCTTGGCGCGCGCGTCCAGCGCCTGCGGGGTGCCGCATGAAGGCCGTGCTGCGGGCAAGCCGCATCGGCCGGGTGATCCTGCGCTACCGCCTGGACGACCTGCTGCACGGCACGCCGGCTGAGCGCTGGCTGCGCCTGGCCAAACCGTTCGTGCCGCGTGCTTCGGCCGACATCGCTGTACAGTCGCGCGGTGCGCGCCTGCGCCTGGCGCTGCAGGATCTCGGCCCGATCTTCGTCAAGTTCGGCCAGATCCTGTCCACCCGCCGCGACCTGGTGCCGCCGGACGTGGCCAACGAACTGACCCTGCTGCAGGACCGGGTCAAGCCGTTCGACGGCGATACCGCGCGCCGCATCGTCGAGGAAGCACTCGGCCTGCCGGTCAGCGAGGCATTCGCCAGCTTCGATACCGAACCGCTGGCCTCGGCCTCGATCGCACAGGTGCATGCGGCCACGCTGGCCGATGGCCGCCAGGTGGTGGTCAAGGTGCTGCGCCCGGGCATCGAGAAGCAGATCGACGCCGACATCGCCCTGCTCAACTCGCTGGCCGCCCTGGTCGAGCGTACCCATCCGCGTGCCGACAAGATCCGTCCGCGCGAAGTGGTGGCCGAAGTCGAGAACACCCTGGCCGCTGAGCTGGACCTGCAGCGCGAAGGCGCCAATGCCAGCGTGCTGCGCCGCTTCTGGGAAAACAGCGACGACCTGTACGTGCCGGAAGTGATCTGGAGCCACACCGCCGAGCGCGCGCTGACCCTGGAGCGCGTGTGGGGCATTCCGTCCGATGACATCGCTGCACTGGACAAGGCCGGCATCGACCGCAAGGCGCTGGCCGCCAAGGGCGTGCGGGTGTTCTACACCCAGGTGTTCCGCGACAACTTCTTCCATGCCGATGCGCACGCCGGCAACATCTGGGTCGATACCGATCCGTCGCGTCGCGCCAACCCGCGCTTCATCGCGCTGGACTTCGGCATCATGGGCCAGCTGTCGCAGGAAGATCAGTACTACCTGGCCGAGAACTTCATGGCCATCTTCAACCGCGATTATCGCCGCATCGCCGAACTGCACGTGCAGGCGCGCTGGATGCCGGACAACGTGCGCATCGATGATCTGGAAGCGGCCGTGCGTTCGGTGTGCGAGCCGTACTTCACCCGCCCGCTGTCGCAGATCTCGCTGGCCGAAGTGCTGATGAAGCTGTTCCGCGTGGCGCAGCGCTACCAGCTGACCCTGCAGCCGCAGCTGATCCTGCTGCAGAAGACCCTGCTGAACATCGAAGGTGTCGGGCGCCAGCTGGATCCGCAGATCGACATCTGGGCGGTGGCCAAGCCGGTGCTGGCGAAGATCCTGCGCGAGCGCTACAGCCCGCGTCGGGTCGTGCGCGAGATCGGCAAGCGCTTGCCGGAAATCATGACCCACGCGCCGGACATGCCGCGCCTGGTGCACGCCTGGCTGACCCAGCAGGTGGAGGGCCGCCATGAGCTGGCGATGCGCTCGCGCGATCTGGTCGCGCTCGATGCCAGCGTGCAGCGCCTGCAGAAACGCGCGGTCGGTGCGATCACCGGCGTCGGCCTGCTGGCCATCGCCGCACTGGTGTACGTGCTGCAGCCGCCAGGCTGGTACTGGGGCGACCTGCCGATGTGGAGCTGGGTGTCCGGTGCCGTCGGAGCGCTGGCGCTGGCGCGCGCGTGGTGGCGCTGAAGCCTGTTGATCGAGGGTCGGCGGCGTCACGCGCCGCCGACCAGCCACGGCTCTACCAGTGGTAGCCCAGGCCCAGGTGCGACTGCACGCTCTGGAAGCGGTCCAGGCGCGTCCTGTGCCAGGTCTTGCCAATGCCCATGTCCAGCACCAGATGCTCCCCCAGCGGCTGGCTGCGGCGCAGGAAGGCACGACGTGCATCGTGTTCGCGCAGCAGCAGCGGATCGGAATCGGCGGTGTAGCCGGACGTACCGCTGCCCAGCCACAGCTGGGTCGAACCACCGCCCTGCGCATCCTTCAGGCGCAGTGACAGCGTGGTGCCATGGCCGTCGGGCCCATTGGACTGGCGATGCCGCTCGTGGCGCAGTGAGGTGGTCACGCGCGGGAAGTAGTGCGAGGCACCTACCGACCAGCCACTCACGTATGCGCCGGCATGGTACTGGGCGTACTTGCCGCCCACGCTCAGCACGGTCTGCGGTGCCACCTTCCACTGGAAGTCCTGGTTGAGCTGGCGGTTGACGAATACCGGGTCATCGTTGGAGGCGGTGAAGGCGGTGCGGGTCGAAAAGCGTGGACTCCAGCGCTGGTGCAGGGAGCCCTGCACCCGATTGCCGCTGAAGCGTTTGCTGCCGTAGTCGCGTTCACCATGGGCCAGGCCCAGATGCCAGCGGCTGTCACCGCTGCGACCGGCCACATCCACGGTCTGTACGTCGCGCTTGCCAAAGCCATCGGTGTAGTCGGCATGATCCAGCTGCACCGAGACCCGGTCGATGCCGGCATGGGCGCTGGACACAGCCAGCAGCAGGGCGCACGGCAGTGCGCCACGGATGATCAATCGCATGGGGTTACTCCAGGGGTTGGGAATGCAGCGACTGCAGCAGCCGGTAGCGACCGGGCGGCAGGTTTCGTTCCACGGTGATGCGCGGGCCGAACTGGCTGCCCGGGGCGACGATGCGACCGGGCAGGATGATCACGCCGACGCCCAGCGCGGCACCTTCGCCGATCCAGGCGCCGAGCTTGTCGCGCTGGCTGTCGATGACGGTGTCGCCGATGTGGACGGTGACCGTTGCGCCATCCAGGCGATGGTTGCTGGTACGCACCAGCGCGCCCAGGTAGGCACGGGCGTCGACGCGGCTGTCGGCGATGAAGCACTGCGGGCCGATGCAGGCGCCGTCGCCGATCAGTGCGTTCTTCAGTTCACTGGCAAAGCCGATGCGCACACCGTCACCGATGTGCAGCGGACCGCGCAGCAGTGCGTTGTTGCCGATCAGGCAGTCGCGGCCGATCGATACCGGCCCGTGCAGCTGGGCGCCGTCGCAGATGCGGCTGCCAGCGCCGATCCGTACCTCGCCCCGCACGATCGCACGCGGCGAAACCTGGGCGCTGGAATCGACGTGGGGTGGCAGCGTCGATAGCGCGTCGGCCATGGCGGCGAGGTCATTCCACCACATGCGGATACCTGGTCGGCTTGTCGCGTGCCGGCTCGCGGCCGGTAAACAGCCCGGCCACGCCATGCATCAGCCAGATCGCATAGGCGAGCAGCACGTACAGCATCGAGAACGCGGCGGCAGGGACCAGCGACGCGCGGCGGTGGTGGATCGCACTGATCACCGCCAGCAACATGACGATGCCGATCCAGAACAACGGCATCACCGACAGGGCGAGGCCACCCGGCCCATGCAGCTGGGCCGCACCGAACCAGACCTGCAGCGTCAGCACGATGCCGGCAAGGGCAAGCAGCATCATCGGCAGGATGCTGAACACGCCGAAGCGGGTCAGCAGCAGGCCGCGATGCAGGCGCATGCATACCGCATAGCCGACGATCCAGCGTCGCCAGCGCCGCCATTCCTCCACCAGCGTGTTGCATTCCTGCGGGTAGACCACGCAGCGCACGCTCTGGCGGACACGGTAGCCCTGCGCGACCAGCGACCAGGACATGTCCAGGTCTTCGACGCGGGTACGGTCGGAGAAACCGACCTTGCGCAGCACCGAGGTGCGGAACAGGCCACACGAGCCGGAGACGATGAACGGTGCGCCGCCCAGCCATTGCTGGAAGCTGCGCTTGATGACGATCATCGGCAGCTTCAGGCTGGCGCGCACATGCGGCAGGAAGCCGGCACCCTGCAGGCTGGACGAGGGTACGCCACCGACCGCATCGGCACCGCGCTCGATCTCGTCCAGCAGGTGGCCCAGGCCATGGCCGCGCGGATCGATGTGGGTGTCGGCGTCGGTCAGGAACACCTGCTCGGCGGTGGCGTGCCGCAGGCCATGCATCAGCGCGCCGCCCTTGCCGGTGTTGGCCTGGTGCACGGCCACGAGGCGCCCGGGCCAGCGCGCCTGCAGCGCATCGAGTACCTGGGCGGTGTTGTCGGTGGAACCGTCATTCACGCAGATCACCCGTGCCACGTAGGGGTTCTGCAGCAGGCCGGTCAATGAGCGCTCCAGACAGGGGGCTTCGTTGTAGGCCGGCACGATCGCATCGATGCTGTACAGGCGCGTGCTGGGGCGACGCGAGGCCTGCACGCACACACGCACCAGGATGAAGGCACACATGGCCAGGAACAGCAGCGTTTTCATCACAGCACCAGCCGGTAGGGCACGAAGCCCTCACTGGGGCCGATGCCGATCTGCTGGCCGCGGAACTGCGCGTGGCAGCGCAGGTGGTCCTCCTGCATGTAATGGCGATCGCCCTGGCTGGCATGCTCGCGCAACGCATGGATCTTCAGGTCCAGTTGTGCGCTGATGTCCTCGAACACCTGCGGTGCGAACTGCGGCAGGGTGCTGGGGCTCTCGTAGCAGAGGATCTGCGGGATGCTGCGGCAGGCGATGATTGACGCTTCATGGACGGTGCGATGGTCCTGGTGGTGGTCTTCGCCGCACATCGTGTAGACGCGATGCGGTGCGATCTGCGCGCAGGCCTGCTCGATCACCGCGACGATGTCGTTGCGGCAGGCAGGAAAGCGCGTATCCGGGAAATCCTGCTGGATCACCTCGGTCACACCCAGGCGGCGCAACGCGCGGTGGGATTCGTCGCTGCGGTCGATGCCGGCATGGCAGCCACGGCCACCACGGCTGAGCACCAGCGCATGGATGCGTGCACCGTCGCGGGCCAGCTTGGCCAGGCTGCCGCCGCAACCGAGTTCGATGTCGTCGGGGTGGGCGCCGATTGCCAGAATGTCGAGAACCATGGCCGTGTCCTTGCGGAAACCAATGAGGGCCGCGGGCCGGTGGACCATCCCGCGTGAAGAAGGCGGGAACTATCGCAACCCCATCGGAGTACAGGCTTAAGACAAGTACGAAATGTGGCCGGACAGGCCACAATGCTCACCCTTGCTGTGGCAAATGAAAGAAGCAATGACGATGCAGCTTTCGGAATTGAAGAACGAACTGGCACGCTTCGGTGCTGAAAACGACGCGCATGAAACCGAGCGCGCCCGGCGCATGCTCAACATCACGCCGGACACCGGTGAATTCCTGTCGGTGCTGGTGCGTTTCGGCAATGCGCGCCGGGTGCTGGAGATCGGCACCTCCAACGGTTATTCCACGCTGTGGATTGCCGAAGCCGCAGCCGCCATCGACGGCCACGTGACCACACTGGAATACGCCGCGGACAAGGTGGCGATGGCGCGTGACACCTTCGCGCGCAGTGGCCTTGCCGATCGCATCACGCTGGTCCACGGCGATGCCGGGCAGTGGCTGGCACAGGCCGCCGATGCCAGCATTGACCTGCTGTTCCTCGATTCGGACCGCGAACAGTACGCCGGCTGGTGGCCGCAGCTGCGCCGTGTGCTGCGGCGGGGCGGCCTGCTGGTGGTGGACAACGCCACCTCGCACGCCGCGCAGATGGAACCGTTGCGCGCGTTGCTGGATGCCGATCCGGACTTCGGCACCAGCCTGGTGCCGGTGGGCAACGGCGAGCTTCTGGCCGTGCGCAACCCTTGACCGCCGCGCCACCAACCCGGGGTCAGATCCCTTTTCCGCAGGAAAAGGGATCTGACGCCGATCAGGGCGCCCGTATAATCCTGCGGTGAGCACCGAACCTGACACCCTCGCCGCGGTCGAGACCGAAACCGCGCCCCTGCAGCTGCTGCACCTGGACGAGCGCCTGGCCGTGGTCAACAAGCCCGCCGGGCTGATGGTCCACGACAGCAAGCTGGCCCGTGGCGAAGATGATTTCCTGGCCGACCGCCTGCGCGAGCAGCTGGGCCGCCCGATCTTCCTCGTGCACCGCCTGGACCGGGCCACCAGCGGCTGCCTGCTGCTGGCCTTCGACCGCGAGACCGCCAGTGCGCTGGGCAAGGCGTTGATGGGGGGTGAAGTGGCCAAGGACTACCTGACGGTCTGCCGGGGCTGGCCGGCCGAGCTGTCCTGGCGGGTGGACCATGACCTGGACGGCGGGCCGGGCAAGCCGGTGAAGAAGCCGGCGGTCACCGACTTCCAGCGCCTGGCCACCGGCGAGCTGTCGGTGCCGGTGGGTGAGTTCAGCAGTTCGCGCTACGCGCTGCTGCGCTGCCAGCCGCAGACCGGGCGCTTCCGGCAGATCCGCCGGCACCTCAAGCACCTGTCGCACCACATGATCGGCGACACCAGCCACGGCGATGGCCGCCACAACCGCATCTTCCGCATGCAGGGCGTGCACCGCATGCTGCTGCACGCCGAGCGCCTGCGCTTCCCGCACCCGGACGGTGGCAGCGTGGATGTCAGTGCGCCGCTGGATCGCGAGTTCCAGAAGGCGCTGGACCTGTTCGGCTGGCAGGTGGACGACGCCTGATGCTGCTGCGGTAAGCCGAGCGTGGGCTCGGCTCTACAGCCAGCGGCCGGGCGTGGCCCGGCGCACCCCGTTATTTCTTTTCCGGCTCGTTGACGATCGCTTCCAGGTCCTTCTGCAGATCCGCGAACAGCGGCTGCATGCGCGCCTGGATCGCCACCATCACGTTCTGCATCAGCGCCGGGGTCTTGTCCAGCAGGCTCTGGCCGGCCGCGCTCTCGTAGAACTCGGCCATTGCCAGCACGTCTTCCTTGCTGAAGGTCTTCTTGTACAGGTCCACGTACATGGGCCGCAGCTGTTGCCACGACATCGCCTGGCGCAGGGTCTGGCTGGTCCGGGCCTGGATCCGCTTCAGCTGTTCCTGCTGCTGGGCGGTGAGCTGGCGCTGCGCGGCCACCTGCTGGAACTGCTGCTGCTGCATGGCTTCGATCTGCGGCACCATGGTGTCGATCATGCTCTGCGCGCGCGAGGCCGACAGCAGGCGGTTGATGTCGCCGTCGGTCGGCGGGGCGGCCAGGGCCGGAACGCTGGCCACGGCCAGCGCCAGCAGCAGGGCGGCGCGGCGCAGCAGGGACGGCAGGGCGGGTGTGGAGCGGGTCATGCGGGGCTTCCTGCGGTACATGGGACCGCCAGCATACCCGCAGCCCAGGCGAAGGCGGCGTGTTCGGTGCCTGATCGGCGGCATACGGGGCGCGATGGCGTACTTCACCACCTGCCTGCCGCTACAATGCGCGGATGGGCAGTGGACCGGTCACCATCAGCGCGCAGCTTGAAATCCCCGACGGCGAGATCGTCGAGCGGTTCGTGCGCGCCAGTGGCGCCGGCGGCCAGAACGTCAACAAGGTGTCCACCGCGGTGGAACTGCGTTTCGACGTGGCCAACTCGCCCTCGTTGCCCGAACCGTTGCGCGCGCGCCTGCTGGCGCGGCGTGACCGGCGCATGACCGGCGAAGGCGTGCTGGTCATCGACGCGCAACGTTTCCGCACCCAGGATCGCAATCGCGAGGATGCGCGCGAGCGGCTGGCGGCCTTCATCCAGGCCGGGCTGAGCGTGCCCAAACCGCGCAAGGCCACCAAGCCGACCCTCGGGTCGAAACTGCGTCGTCTGGACGCCAAACGCGGGCGCGCGCAGATCAAGCGCGGGCGCTCATCACGTGACTGGGAGTGATTGCTTGAACAACCCGACTTCGTTGCTGCCGGCCGTGCCGCCGCAGATGCCACAGGTCAAACCCAACGCCTTCCTGCGCTGGCTGGCGCGCTGCACCCTGCGCATGGGCGGCTGGAAGGTGACCGGCACCCTGCCGGACATCCCCAGGCTGGTCTTCATCATCGCCCCGCATTCGTCCAACTGGGACGGGCTGTGGGGCATGGCGGCCAAGATCGCGCTGGGCATGAAGGTGAAGGTGCTGGGCAAGGCCTCGCTGTTCTGGTGGCCGCTGGGCCCGCTGCTGCACAAGCTGGGCGTGATCCCGCTCGATCGCAGCTCGCCGCAGGGCACCGTCGGCCAGGCCGTGGACCTGCTGCGCAACAACGAGAAGATGTGGTTCGCCATCACGCCCGAGGGCACCCGCAAGGCCGTGAAGGACTGGAAGGCCGGCTTCCTGAAGATTGCCCGGATGGCTGACGTACCGATCCTGACCGCGTATTTCCACTATCCGGAAAAGACCATCGGCATCGGTCCGCTGTTCACCCCGAGCGGCGACGATGTGGCCGACATGGCTGCCATCCGCGAGTTCTACCGGCCCTGGATCGGCAAGACCCGCGGCACGGTCTGAGCCGGTTGCAGGCCGCCGCATAGACGCCACGTCCGGCACATGCCGGGCGAGCGCGACAGGAGTAGGGTGGAGGGCTGGTATCCATACCGTCTGCCCAAGGAGCGTTTTACATGTCGCGTACCGTAGTCCTGGCCGCCGCCATCAGCCTGGCGCTGGCGGCCTGTTCCGGCAAGGAGTCCACCCCCGTGTCCGATGCCCAGAAGACCCCGGCCCAGCAGCCGGCCGAAGCCTCCACCAATCCGCTGCTGAGCGCGAGCACGCTGCCGTTCCAGGCACCGCCGTTCGACAAGATCAAGGACAGCGACTACCTGCCGGCGTTCGAAGAAGGCATGCGCCAGCACCTGGCCGACGTGCGCAGGATCGCCGACAGCAGCGAGCCGGCCACCTTCGACAACACCATCGTGGCGATGGAGCGCAGCGGCGAGACCCTGACCCGCGTGTCGCGCATCTTCTTCGGCCTGGTCCAGGCCGATACCAACGACGCACGCCAGAAGATCCAGGAAGAAGTGGCGCCGAAGCTGGCCGCGCACCAGGACGAGATCAACCTCGATCCGAAGCTGTTCGCGCGCGTGAAGTCGCTGTACGACCAGCGTGACACGCTGGAGCTGGACCCGGTGCAGAAGCGCCTGGTCGAGCACTACTACGATGGCCTGGTGCGCGCCGGTGCGCAGCTGTCCGACGCCGACAAGGCGAGCCTGCGCAAGCTCAACGTGGAAGAGACCACGCTCTCCACCCAGTTCCACACCCGCCTGGTGGCCGCCACCGCTGCTGCGGCCGTTGTCGTTGACGACAAGGCCAAGCTGGCCGGCCTGGACGAGGGCGCTATCAACAACGCTGCCGCCGCCGCCAAGGACCGCAAGCTGGATGGCAAGTTCCTGCTGCCGCTGCAGAACACCACCCAGCAGCCGGTGCTCGGCTCGCTGAGCGACCGCGACCAGCGCGCCGCCGTGCTGAAGGCCTCGGAAACCCGCGCCGAGCGCGGCGATGCCAACGACACCCGGCAGACCGTGCAGCGCCTGGCCCAGCTGCGTGCGCAGAAGGCCAAGCTGCTCGGCTTTGACACCTTCGCCGACTACCAGCTGGGCGACCAGATGGCCAAGACCCCGGCTGCCGCGCTCAAGCTGCTGACCGACACCGTGCCGGCCGCCACCGCCAAGGCACGCGCCGAAGCCGGTGAGATCCAGAAGGTCATCGACGCGCAGAAGGGTGGATTCCAGGTCGCCGCTTCGGACTGGGACTTCTACGCCGAGCAGGTGCGCAAGGCCAAGTACGATCTGGACGAGTCGCAGATCAAGCCGTACTTCGAACTGGACAACGTGCTGCAGAACGGCGTCTTCTACGCCGCCACCCAGCTGTACGGCATCACCTTCAAGCCGCGCACCGACATTCCGACCTACAACCCGGACATGAAGGTGTACGAAGTGTTCGACAAGGACGGCACCTCGCTGGCGCTGTTCTACACCGACTACTTCAAGCGTGACAGCAAGTCCGGTGGCGCCTGGATGGACGTGTTCGTCGAACAGGACGGCCTGACCGGTGCCAAGCCGGTGGTCTACAACGTCTGCAACTTCACCAAGCCGGCCGCCGGCCAGCCTGCGCTGATCAGCTTCGACGACGTCACCACCATGTTCCATGAGTTCGGCCATGCGCTGCACGGCATGTTCTCGAACGTGAAGTACCCGTCGATCGCCGGCACCGCGACCTCGCGCGACTTCGTCGAGTTCCCGTCGCAGTTCAACGAGCACTGGGCGCTGGACCCGAAGGTGTTCGCCAACTACGCCAAGCACTACAAGACCGGCGAGGCGATGCCGCAGGAGCTGGTCGACAAGATCCTCAAGGCACGCAGCTTCAACCAGGGCTACGCGACGACCGAGTACCTGTCGGCGGCGCTGCTGGACCTGGCCTGGCACACGCAGAAGGCCGACGCGCCGCTGCAGGATGTCGGCGCCTTTGAAGCCAGCGCGCTGAAGAAGTTCAAGGTCGACCTGCCGCAGGTGCCGCCGCGCTACCGCACCACCTACTTCGACCATATCTGGGGTGGCGGTTACTCGGCCGGCTACTACGCCTACTTCTGGGCCGAAGTGCTCGACCATGACGCCTACCAGTGGTTCACCGAGCACGGTGGCCTGACCGCGGCCAATGGCCAGGAGTTCCGCGACAAGATCCTCTCGCGCGGCAACAGCGTGGAACTGTCGACCCTGTACCGCGATTTCCGTGGCAAGGACCCGTCGGTGGAACCGCTGCTGAAGTTCCGCGGGTTGAAGTAAGAAAGCGAAAACGGCGGGGGCAACCCCGCCGTTTTTCTTTCTGTAGCGTCGAGCCATGCTCGACGTTCTTCTGTAGAGCCGAGCCCACGCTCGGCTGATGGTTCCTGGAAAGGCAGCCGAGCATGGGCTCGGCTCTACAAACAGCGTTACGTTCCCACGTGCACCCGGTTGGCCTGCTCGCCCAATCCCAGATGATCCAGTGCGATGTCCAGCGCCAGCACGTAGCTCTGCGCGCCGTAGCCGGCGGCGATGCCCAGGCGCTGGCCGACACCAGCCGGCAGGCACGGCTCGGCCACTGCGCCGTCGTCATGCACTTCCACATAGGCGTTGTGCAGGTACGGCAGCAGGCGCTGCAGGCGCAAGCTGTTGGCACACGCGCCCGGGTCGAGCAGGGTCACCTCGCCGCGGCTGTGGTCGGCCACGCGCAGGGCGTCCAGCAGTTCCTGTTCCGAACCACAGGCACGGATCGCCACGCTGGTGCCGGCGTCGATCGCACGATGCACCAGTGACTTCAGGACCGGTGCCGGCAGCGGCATCGCGGTGCGGATCAGGGCGCCGGCCGCTTCCGGGCCACGGATGATGAAGATCGACATGGCTCAGCCCTCCTGTGCCAGGCGGCGGCCGACAATGGCCAGCGACAACGGGTAGCCGGCCTGCTGGCTGCGCTGGTCGACCACCACGGCGGCGGGACCGTGCTGCAGGCGCAGGCGCGCATCCAGCCCTGGCTCGCTGGGGGCCTGCAGTTCGATGTACTGCGCCGGCAGCCGTTCCAGCGCCGCCTGCAGCGCGCCACCTTCGGCCTGCCATTGCGCCTCGTCAGCGTTACCGACATCCAGCAGTACCCAGTCGGCCGAGCGCGCCTGCGGCTGGCACAGGCACTGGCGTACCTCGGACAGGCTGGCGCAGTCGCTGCACAGCACGCGATGGCCGGCCAGCTGCGTCGGCAGTTGGGGACGCGGTGCCGACGAAGAGGCGTGGCGGATCACCAGGAGGGTCATACAACACCTTGCGGAATGCGCCCTGCGGCGCGGTGGGCACACGATGCGCGTGCCGCCCGTAAAGGTGCGATGCCCGCGGCCGGTCCCGCGCGTAAAACCTGCGTAACCCTTCCTGTAGAGCCGAGCCTGCGCTCGGCCGCTCTGCGCCCCAGTCGGGCAACCTCGACGCTGCAAGGAACAAGCCGAGCGTGGGCTCGGCTCTACCGGATCGCGTCGCGGGAACCTCTCCCGCCTGGATGTGGTCTGATGCAGCTACCACCTACCCGGAGCCTGTCATGGATGCTGCTGCCCGTCCTCCCTTGTCCGAACGCGCGCTGGTCTGGCTGAAGAAGGAAGCATTGCCGCTGCTGGTGATGCTCGGCCTGCTCGCCGCCGCCCGCGATACCCTCGCCAACCACTACGTGGTGCCGAGTGGCTCGATGCAGCCGACCCTGCAGCCGGGCGACCGGGTGGTGGTGGACATGCGCGCCTACGGCCTGCGCCTGCCGTTCACCGGCAAGGAACTGATGGCCACCGGCGTCCCGCAGCGCGGTGAAGTGGCGGTGTTCGATTCACCGGCCGACGGCACCCGCCTGATCAAGCGCGTGGCGGCGGTGGCCGGTGACCACGTGCAGATGCGCGAGGGCCATCTGAGCATCAACGGCCAGCCGCTGCAGATCGCCGATCTGCAGGACGTGGAAGCCTTCGGCGAGCGCCGTGCCCGCCTCGACCTGGACATGGGCGGCGGTCCGGACATCGCCGATCTGGTGGTGCCGGCCGGCAAGGTGCTGGTGCTGGGTGACCACCGCGGCAACAGCTTCGACGGCCGCTTCTTCGGCTTCGTCGACGCCGACAAGGTCTACGGCCGTGCGGTGGCGGTGTACTACCGCCGCGGCGACGGTTTCGAGTGGCAGCGCCTGTAAGCTGAATTGATACTTCTTGGGTATCAATCCTGACTTATCAGGTTATGGATCGACTGGATCGACAGGCCTAGTCTGAGGCCCGTTCCCTCCCATGCCCGGCCGCCCCACCGGCCCTTCGATCCCATGAATGGCGAAACCGCGGCGGCCGTCGAGCGCCGCCCCCCCACTGTCGATCCCATCGCCGAGACCCGCATCCAGCAGGGCACGCCGGCCTTCCGCCGCACCGCGCTGGCACTGTTCCTGGCCGGCTTCTCCACCTTCGGCCTGCTGTACACCGTGCAGCCGCTGCTGCCCGAGTTCAGCCGCCACTTCGGCGTGTCCGCCGCAGGCAGCGCGATGTCGTTGTCGCTGACCACCGGCACGCTGGCGGTGGCGATGCTGTTGGCCGGCCTGCTGTCCGATGCGGTCGGCCGTCGCCCGTTGATGATCGTTGCGCTGTTGGCGTCGGCCATGCTGTCGCTGAGCACGGCGCTGGTGGACGACTGGACCACGCTGCTGGTGCTGCGCACCCTGCTTGGCCTGGCGCTGAGCGGCGTGCCGGCAGTGGCGATGACCTACCTGGTCGAGGAGATGGACAGCCGCGCGCTGGGCCTGGCGATGGGCCTGTACATCGGCGGCAACGCCATCGGTGGCATGAGCGGGCGCCTGCTGGCCGGCATCATCGCCGATCACTGGGGCTGGCGCTGGGGCATCGGCGTGGTCTCGATCATCGCCGTGGCCAGCACCGTGCTGCTGTGGCTGCAGCTGCCGCCGTCGCGCCATTTCAGCGCGCGACGCGATGGCCTGCGCGAGTTGCCGTCGCGCTGGCGCACGCTGTTCGCCGACCGGGGCCTGCCGTGGCTGTTCGCCACCTCGTTCGTGCTGATGGGCGTGTTCGTCACCCTCTACAACTACCTGGGCTATCACTTGCTGGCGCCGCCGTACCACCTCAGCCAGACCGTGGTCGGGCTGATCTTCAGCGTGTACCTGGTGGGCACCTTCAGTTCGGCGTGGATGGGCCAGCAGGCTACGCGGTACGGGCGCGGCCGCATCCTGTCGATCTCGTTCGCGCTGATCGGCGCCGGCATCGTGCTGCTGGCGATGCCGTGGCTGAGCACGATGGCCCTGGGCATCGCGCTGGTGACCTTCGGCTTCTTCGGTGGCCACTCGGTGGCCAGCAGCTGGGTCGGCAGCCGTGCCGGTACGATGCGCGCGGAAGCGTCGGCGCTGTACCTGTTCGCCTACTACCTGGGCTCCAGCGTGCTGGGCGGGGTGGGTGGCCTGGCCTACGCGGCCTGGGACTGGCTGGGCGTGTGCGCGTTCGCTGCCGTGCTGACCCTGATCGGGGGCGGCATCGTCTGGGCGCTGCAGCAGCGCGCGCCGCAGCCGGTCACGGCCTGACGCCAGCCTCGCGTTCCGCACGGGCGCGGCGTTGCTCTGGTAGATGCCGACCTTGGTCGGCGCTCTGGCACGGCAGCCAACCAAGGTTGGCGTCTACCAAACCTAGGTGGGTGGCACTTCACCCTTCGGCGAACGCCCCGCGCAACAGCCCGGCGAAGTTTCGGATCAGCGGCGTCACCCCCTCGCGGTGCCATGCCAGCTGCACCTCCGAATGCGCACCGGCATCGGCCAGCGCCACGAAGCGCGCGCCTTCCACGCGGATGTGATCGCAGGACGAGGGCAGGATCGCCGCACCCAGGCCTGCAGCCGCAAGACTGATCAATGTCGATGCCTCACCGGCTTCCTGCACGATGCGCGGCGTGAACCCGGCGGCCGCGCACAGCGCGATCATGTGGTCATGGATGCCCGCGCCCGCGCTGCGGCGAAATGCCACGAACGGCTCCTGCGCGAAGTCGCGTAGCGACAACGTGCCCTGCTTCGACAGCCTGCGCAGGGCAGGGTGGTCGGCATGCACGATCAACGCCAGTGGATCGACGAACAGGCTGTGCGCCACCAGCTCCGGCGGCAATGCGCGCTTGCGGATGATGCCCACGTCCAGTGAACCGTCGAGCAGCGCATCGATCTGCTGCAGCGTGTTCATCTCGCTCAGCTGCAGCCGCACCTGTGGGTACTGCTGGCGGTAGCGCAGGATCGAACGCGGAATCTGCGGCGACAGCGGCGTGGCCCGGGTCAGGCCGATACGCAGTTCGCCCTGCTCGCCGCGCTGCGCGCGCTGTACCTCGTCCACCGCGGTTTCCACCTGCTGCACGATGGCCCGTGCGCGCTCCTGCAGCAGCTCACCCGCAGGCGTCAGCTGCACACGACGATGGCTGCGCACGAACAGGCGCGCCCCGATCAGGTCTTCCAGCTGGCGGATCTGCTGGCTGAGCGGCGGTTGCGACATGCCCAGCCGCTCCGCCGCCTGGCCGAAGTGCAGCGTATCGGCAACGGCGAGGAAGTAACGCAGGTGGCGGAGTTCGATGGACATGCGCCCAGTCTATGCATCGCCAGCCACAAATGGGGTCAGATCCGTTTTCCTGCGGAAAACGGATCTGACCCCGGTCACCCGCCATCTACGGATAGCAGGCTTTTGCTGTTGCTTTGGCTTCAGCAGGTGCAGGGCGCAGCCCTGCCGAACACCCCTCACCGCTCCGAATGCCCGCTCTGGTCGTAATCGCGCGGACTGAACAACTCCGGCTGGATCAGCTCGATGAACGCGCGCGCCTGCGCCGACAGCGCCTTGCCCCGGCGCACGATCACCCCGTAACTGCGCTCGGGGAACCAGCGCTTCATCGACCGCGCCGCCAACCGCTCGCGGTCGGCCTCGTTCAGGCACAGCGCCGGCACGATGGAAATGCCCATGCCCATCGCCACGTACTGCTTGATCACCTCCCAGCCGCCCACTTCCAGTGCCACGGTGTAGGCGATGCGGTGGCGCTGGAATACCTGGTCAACCAGCCGGTAGGTGATCTGCCGCTTCGGCGGCAGCACCAGCGGATAGCGCGCGATGTCGGCCAGCTCCAGCTCGCCGCCACTGGCCAGCGGATGGTCGTGCGGCGCGATCAGTACCTGCTCGAAGCGGTAGGCCGGGGCGTAGGTCAGGTCGGCCGGTACATCGGTCATCGAACCGATCGCCAGGTCGGCGGCGTCCTCGCGCAGCAGGTCGGTGCCATCGGCGCTGATCGCGTTGTGCAGGGTCAGGCGCACGTCCGGGTGGTGCAGGCGGAAGCGCTCGACGATCTTCGGCAGCAGGTACAGGATCGTCGAGCTGTTGGCGGCGATGTTCAGCTCGCCCGCATCCAGGCCGCGCACCTTGTCGCGGAAGCGCGCCTCCAGCCCGTCCAGGTTCTCCACCAGCGGCTGCGCCATCTCGTACAGCAGCTGGCCCTCGCGGCTGGGTACCAGGCGGCGCCCACTGCGCTCGAACAACGGCACCCCCAGTTCCCGTTCCAGGGCCTGCAACTGCAGGCTGATGGCCGGCTGGCTGACGAAAAGTGCCTCAGCCGCCCGTGAGACCGAGCCCAGGCGCACCGTCTGGCAGAACGCACGCAATGGCTTCAGCCGGTCGGATTTGTAGGAAAAACGCGGACTTGGCGGGGTGCGTGTGCTCATCGTGTCACGAGTATTAGCACAACTTATGTCGAACATTGCAAAAACTGTTTTGCCAAATACTCCGGCCCAGCGGCACCGTGGAGACGTTCCCCCACCGCTGGAGTCGCCCCATGTCCGCCGTCGCTTCCGCTGTTCCCACCCCTGCCAGCAAGGCTACCCCCGGCATCGCCCTGGCGACCCGCGTGGCCGGCCAGGACACCGTGCTGCCGGCGCCGCTGCTGGCCCTGCTGGTGTCGCTGCACCGTGCGGTGGAACCGGGCCGGCAGGCACGGCTGCAGGCGCGCCGCGAGCGCCAGGCGTTCTTCGACGAGGGCGGCCTGCCGGACTTCCGCGAGGACACCGCTGCGATCCGTAGCGGCGACTGGCGCGTTGCGCCGCTGCCGGCCGCGCTGCAGGACCGCCGCGTCGAGATCACCGGCCCGACCGATCCGAAGATGGTCATCAACGCGCTGAACTCCGGCGCCAAGGTGTTCATGGCCGACTTCGAGGATTCGACCTCGCCGACCTGGCGCAACCTGCTGGCCGGGCAGCAGTCGCTGGCCGCCGCGGTGCGTGGCGATCTCGACTACACCGCCCCCAATGGCAAGCACTACACGCTGCGCCCGCATGACGAGCAGGCGGTGCTGATCGTGCGGCCACGTGGCTGGCACCTGGACGAAAAGCACGTGCGCATCGATGGCCAGTTCATCGCCGGCGGCCTGTTCGACGCGGCGGTGTTCGCCTTCCACAACGCCCGCACCCTGCAGGCGAAGGACCGCGGCCCGTACTTCTACCTGCCCAAGCTGCAGAGCATGGAAGAGGCGGCGCTGTGGGAAACCGCGCTGTCGCACATCGAAGGCATGCTCGGCCTGCCGCACGGCCAGATCAAGGTAACCGTGCTGATCGAAACGCTGCCGGCGGTGTTCGAGATGGATGAGATCCTGCACGCGCTGCGTGACCGCATCGTCGGCCTGAACTGTGGGCGCTGGGACTACATCTTCTCGTACCTGAAGACCTTCCGGCGCCACGCCGACCGCGTGCTGCCCGAGCGCGGCCAGGTGACCATGACCCAGCCGTTCCTGAAGGCCTATTCGGAACTGCTGATCCAGACCTGCCATCGCCGTGGTGCACATGCGATGGGTGGCATGGCCGCGCAGATTCCGATCAACAACGATGCCGCCGCCAACGAACAGGCGATGGCCCGCGTGCGCGCTGACAAGCTGCGCGAAGTGACCGCCGGCCACGACGGCACCTGGGTCGCGCATCCGGCGCTGATTCCGGTGGCGATGGCGATCTTCGACGAACACATGCCCGGTGCGAACCAGCACAGCGTGCTGCGCCAGGATGTGTGCGTCGGCCGCGACGAACTGATCGCACGGCCGCCCGGCACCATCACCCGCGCCGGCTTCGAAGGCAACGTGGAAGTCTGCGTGCGCTACCTGGCGGCATGGCTGGATGGCAACGGCTGCGTGCCGATCCACCACCTGATGGAGGACGCGGCCACCGCCGAGATCAGCCGCAGCCAGTTGTGGCAGTGGCTGCATACGCCGGGCCAGCAGCTGGACGATGGCACCGCCATCGACCTGGCACTGCTGGATGCCACGCTGGCACAGCTGCCGGCACGGCTGGGTGACACCGCCACGCTGCCCGGTGGCGCACGCATCGGCGAGGCCATCGCCCTGCTCGGCGAACTGAGCCGCAGCGACGAACTGACCGATTTCCTGACCCTGCCGGCCTACGCGCGCATCGACTGATCGCCGCCCGCGATTCCCGGCGTTTCCCTCCCCGCTGCACGCACGAACCGAACTGGAGAAAGACATGAGCAAGCTGCCCACTGCCGAACAGATCCAGCACGACTGGGATACCAACCCGCGCTGGGAAGGCATCCAGCGCAACTACAGTGCCGCCGACGTGGTGCGCCTGCGCGGCACCGTCCACATCGAGCATTCGCTGGCCCGCCTGGGTGCGGAGAAGCTGTGGGCATCGCTGCATGAGCGCGAGTTCGTCAACGCGCTGGGTGCATTGACCGGCAACCAGGCCATGCAGCAGGTCAAGGCGGGCCTGAAGGCGATCTACCTGTCCGGTTGGCAGGTGGCGGCCGACGCCAACCTGGCCGGGCAGATGTATCCGGACCAGTCGCTGTACCCGGCCGATTCGGTGCCGGCAGTGGTCAAGCGCATCAACAACACGCTGCTGCGCGCCGACCAGCTGCACCACGCCGAAGGCAAGGACGACATCGACTTCCTGCAGCCGATCGTCGCCGATGCGGAGGCCGGTTTCGGCGGCGTGCTCAATGCGTTCGAGCTGATGAAGGCGATGATCGAGGCCGGTGCCGCCGGCGTGCATTTCGAAGACCAGCTGGCGTCGGTGAAGAAGTGCGGGCACATGGGCGGCAAGGTGCTGGTGCCGACCCGCGAGGCGATCGAGAAGCTCAATGCCGCGCGGCTGGCCGCCGATGTGCTGGGTGTGCCGACCCTGCTGGTGGCGCGCACCGATGCCGAAGCGGCTGATCTGCTGACCAGCGACATCGACGGCAACGACAAGCCGTTCACCACCGGCGAGCGCACCGTCGAAGGCTTCTACAAGACCCGCAACGGCCTGGACCAGGCGATCAGCCGTGGCCTGGCCTACGCGCCCTACGCCGACCTGGTGTGGTGCGAGACCGGCAAGCCGGACCTGGAATTCGCACGCAGGTTCGCCGAGGCGATCCATGCGAAGTTCCCGGGCAAGCTGCTGGCCTACAACTGCTCGCCCAGCTTCAACTGGAAGAAGAACCTGGACGACGCCACCATTGCGAAGTTCCAGCGCGAACTGGGCAGCTACGGCTACAAGTTCCAGTTCATCACCCTGGCCGGGTTCCATGCGTTGAACTACGGCATGTTCAATCTGGCCCACGGCTACGCACGCCGCCAGATGAGCGCGTTCGTCGAGTTGCAGGAAGCCGAGTTCGAAGCGGCCGAGCGCGGCTTCACTGCGGTCAAGCACCAGCGCGAGGTCGGTACCGGCTACTTCGATGCGGTGACCCAGGCGATCCAGCAGGGCCAGTCGTCGACCACCGCGCTGACCGGCTCGACCGAGGAAGAACAGTTCCATGGCGGGCGCAGCGAACGCGCGGCGTGATGCGGCGCGCCGCGTGATCCGGTGGTGCCGGCCGCTGGCCGGCAACCCATCGATGTTTCCGAAGCCCATGCAGTTGCCGGCCAGCGGCCGGCACTACCGGGCTCCGGGTGATCAGGGTGGCCAGGGAAGGGCCAGACAACGCCGGCCGGTCGGGGGACCAGCCGGCGTTGTTGTATCGATGCAAGGGCGCAGCACGCGCGGAGCGTCAATCAGGCGCACCCCGGTGCCGGCAACTTGGCCGAAACCCTGTGAAACCCGGCATCGGATTGATCCAGCAGGAGTTTTGCCCGGACACCCGTGACCAGAACGGGCCATCACCGATCTTCACATCAATCAAGATCGGCAGAAGGGTCAAAATGAGATAGGGCGCACACTTTAAAGCGGTGCTATGCTCCGCGGCTCACCAGGGGACGCTGGCGGCGGGTGCAGGGAATGACCGGCAGGGGTGCGGCCGAGAACAGTGATGTGACGACAGGTATCGCCCGGGTGGCGATGGCCGAGATCGTGCACGCTCTGTTGTCCGATGCCGAGGTGGCATTGTTCGCCAGATTCGCCCGCGCATGCAAGCTCCGTGCCGGACAGTGGCTGTTCCAGCGTGGCCACCGCGGCGAGCGCATGTATGTGATCCTCGAAGGCCAGATCGAACTGGACTTCGGCGAGGACCTGGTGATCAAGACGCTCGGGCAGCACGAGTTCTTCGGAGAACTGGGCCTGCTGGTCGGCGACCACCTGCGCAGCGCCAGTGCGCGCGCGCTGGTCGACTGCGATGTGCTGGAGCTGGGCCCGGCCGATTTCCATCGGCTGGTCGAATCCGATCCCGGCCTGGTGGCCTATTTCCTGCGCCGTACGATCATGCGCGTGCTGGCCAACGAACAGGCACTGATCGCACAGCTGCGCCGGCGCAACCACGATCTGGAAACCGCGCTGGACAATCTGTACATCACTACCCATCAGTTGACCCACACCCGTGAGCTGGTGCGTACCGATGAACTGACCGGGCTGCACAACCGCCGAGGCCTCACCCTGTACCTGCAGGAGTGCCGCGAGCGGGCCGAGGGGCCGCCGCAGGCGCTGCTGCTGATCGATTGCGACCGCTTCAAGCAGATCAACGACCGCCACGGCCACCAGGCCGGCGACCGCGTGCTGCAGAGCATGGGCAACATCCTGCGCTCGATGGCCGGCGAGCAGGACCTGGCCTGCCGGCTTGGTGGCGATGAGTTCTGCCTGATCCTGCGCCGTGGCAACCGCGAGATCGCGCAGCACGCGGCCGAGTTCATCATCAGTGCGGTGCATGGCCTGCTCGAGCGCAGCCATGGCACGCCGCATGTGAGCCTGGTCAGCATCGGCGCCTGCCTGCTGGCGCCGGAGGCAGGCTGGAGCGAGTGGTATGCCTGCGCGGATCGTGCGCTGTACCAGGCCAAGCGCGATGGCGGCAACTGCCTGCGCTGGGCGGATGATCCGGACGGCCAATAGGGAGAGGCAGGCGATGAATGGCGACAACGGAACGTCAGCCCCGCATAGCCCACAGCTGCGCGCCCTGCTGTTCACCGATCTGTGTGATTCGCTGCAGCTGGTCGAGCGGATCGGCGATGTGGCGGCGGCAAGCCTGTTCCAGGAACACGATCGCCTGGTACTGGTGCTGCAGCAGCGCTGGAACGGCCAGCTGATCGATCGCTCCGATGGCTTGTTCATGCTGTTCGAGCGCGCCGTCGACGCACTGGGCTCCGCCTTGGACTACCAGCGCGAACTGCACGCGCTGGGCCAGCAGCGCGCGATTGAACTGCGCGCGCGCGCCGGCCTGCACGTGGGCGACGTGCTGACCTGGGAGAACAGTGCCGAGGCGGTCCGTGCCGGTGCCAAGTCGATGGAGGTGGAAGGCCTGGCCAAGCCGATGGCGGCGCGCCTGATGATGCTGGCCCGCCCCGGCCAGATCCTGCTGTCGGCGGTGGCCGAATCGCTGACCCGCCGTGCCACCGATGCACTGGGCGAGCGTGGCACGCGCCTGCTGTGGAAATCGCACGGGCGCTGGCGCTTCAAGGGCGTGCCGGTGGTGCAGGAAGTGATCGAAGTGGGCGAGATCGGTTCGGCGCCGCTGCGCATGCCGCGCGCCAACGCCAAGGCGCGCCGCGACCTGCCGCTGTGGCGGCAACCGCTGGTGCTGGCCGCCGAAGGCCTGATCCTTGCCGCGGCCGTGCTGGGCGGCTGGCTGCTGCTGCGGTCGGAGCCGGCCATTGCCTTCGCCGAACGTGACTGGGTGGTGCTTGGCGATGTCGACAACCTCACCGGCGATCCGATCTTCGATGACTCGATGCGGCACGCGATCCGGATCGCGCTGGAACAGTCGCGCTACGTGAACGTGCTGTCGGAAGGCAAGATCCGCGAAAGCCTGGAAATGGCGCGGCTCTCGGGCGATACCCGGCTCAACCGCGATACCGCGGTCGATGTGGCGGTGCGGGAGGGCGCGCGCGCGGTGCTGCTGCCGACCGTGCGGCAGAAGATCGGTGGCTACGAGCTGGCCATCGATGTTGCCGCACCGGGCAGTGGCCAGGTGATCCAGACCTTCACCGCCACCGCCGATCGATCCGACCAGATGGTGTTCGCCGTGGACGACGTGGTCGGTCGCCTGCGTCGCGGACTGGGCGAGTCGGTGGCCAGCCTGGAGCAATCCCTGCCGCTGCCGCGCGCCTCGACCCAGGACCTGCGCGCACTGCGCGCGTTCGCGCTGGCCGAGAGCGCACTGGGTCAGCGTCGCTTCGAAGAAGCCCGCAACCTCTACCAGGCCGCGATCGACATCGATCCCGGTTTTGCCCTGGCCTACATGGGCGTGGCCAAGCTGCATGCGCGCACCGCGCAGGTCGCGGACGCGCGTGACGCGCTGGAGCACGCGCTGGCCCAGCAGCAGCGCCTGCCCGCGCGTGAGCGCCTGTACCTGAAGGGCTGGCAGGCCGAACTGGAACCCGGTGGCTGGCCGCTGGAACAGTGGCGTGCACTGGCCAAGATCTATCCGGATTCGTTTGCTGGGCTGTCCAATACCTCCTGGGGGTTGCTGCAGGACAATCGCTTCACCGAGGCCGAGCCCTATGCGCGCGCTGCGACGGTGCCTCAGGACCCGTTGCGGCTGTATCCGACCATCCATCTGGCGCGGGCACAGCTGGGCCTCGGCCAGCCGCAGCAGGCAATGCGCACCTTGCGCCAGGCACGGATGTTGCGCGGCAATGACGAGGCCGACGACCTGGATGTGGACGTGCTGGTTGCGCAGGGCCTGGATGCACAGGCGCAGCAGCTGTTGATGCGGTTGCCGCGGGGGGACGACCTGCAACAGCGCATGCGCCTGCGGGCCCACCTGCTGGTGGCTGCGGAGCAGCGTGATTGCAGCAGTTTGCATGCCGCGATTGCTGCGGACGGTCCAGCACCGGATCTGATCGACTACCAGATCCATCAACGCCTGCAGCACGCCACCGTGACCACGCTGTGCACGGCCGGCGATGCGAAGGAGCTTGAATCCATTGCCGCCGTGCTGCGGCCGCTGCTGCGGAACAACGACGACTCCGCCGTGGGCAGCCGCAGCCTGCAGCTGCTGGCCCTGACTTATCTGGCCCAGCGCCAGGGCCAGCATGCGCTGGCCGCAGAGTGGCTGCGCGACCATGGCGAACTGCTGGAGCGGCAGCGCAGCCCTGTGGTGGGCAAGTGGCGTCGGGTTGTGTTGGCGATGGCCGAACTGGCGCAACAGCGTCCGCGGGCGGCACGCCATCTGCTCGAGCCCACCTTTGATGGCAGCGAACCTGTGCAGGCCCACGTTGTGCTGCTGCAGGCACTGCGTGCCGAGCAGGACACTGCCGGCGTGCGTCGCGAGCAGGCCTGGCTGGCCCTGCACCACGGCCAGGCCATTGCCGAGGTGGCGTCCATGCAGGTCTGGCAACCCCTGAATGTGCACGACATCGCCACCGAGGCGACGTCGGTGCGAGTGTCGCGCTGATGCGGACTCAGGCGTTGACGCGCTCGTCGATGCGGTCGGCTTCGAAGCAGAACACCACGGTCATCGAGGCGGTCGAGGTACTCAGGTACGCATGCAGCGAATCACGGGTGCGGCTCAGCTCCTCGACCGAGGCCAGGGTGCCGATCTTCATGCAGTCGTTTTCGCCAACGGCACCGTCCAGCCCGATCGAGGCCAGGGCCTTGGCCGGCGAAGCGGTGAAGTGGCTGCGGAACGCTTCGCTGCCGATCAGGTGGTCCAGCAGGGTGCTGGCGTCGGCGGCGGAAAGACGGGGATGGCTCATGGGGATTGTCCGTAGGTGGAGCTACTCCTATCGGCCGCGACAGCCTGCCATTGAGGGCCGCGCTGTGCACGTCGCTAAAGTTGGCCGCGCTGCGGTCGTTGCTGCTATGCCGGCTGTGCGGCACAAGGAAGGAAACCGATGCGCCTGCGCCGCTGCGCCAGCCTGATGTTCGAGCCTCGCGAGGCGGTCACCCTGGACCTGCGTGCGATGCTGGCCGGCCACGCCGAGATGGACAGCCAGATCAGCTGGGTGGCGCTGGCCGCCCACCTGGACCAGCCACTGCCGGTGGACGCCGAGGAGCGCCAGCTGCTGGGCGGGCTCAGCGCGCACCGCTGGAGCGAACCGCCCGCCGATGCCTGCCCGGCCATGCTGGCCCGCCTGGTCGAGCAGGGCCTGCTGTTGACCGACCCACCGAGCGAGGTGGGGCACCAGATGCGCGACGAGGCGCTGCGGCGCAGCCAGTGGTGGCCATTGGCTGCGCTGGCCCATCGCCATGCGCGCTGGCAGGCCGTGGACAGCGTGGAGGACATGCGCCGGCAGGGGTTGGACACCGCGGCCGGCCTGCGCCAGCGCCTGGGGCCGCCACCGCCGGTGGTGCAGCCCATGCAGGGCGACTACCAGCCGCTGCCGCGCAGCGAAGAGGCCGCGTTCGATGCACTGCTGGCGCGTCGCACCACCTGCCGCAATTTCGACCCGCAGCGCGCGTTGTCGCTGCCGCTGCTGGCCCAGGTGCTGCAGCGTACGCTGATGGCGCACGCGGTGCAGAAGGTCGAGCGCGATACCGAGTTCCTGAAGAAGAACGTGCCTTCCGGTGGCGGCCTGCATCCCACCGAGGGCTTCCTGCTGGTGCAGAACGTGGAAGGACTGGCGCCGGGCTTGTACCACTATCATCCGGTGCAGCACGCCGTGCTGCCGCTACCCTCGCCACCGCCGCAGGCGTTGCCTGCGATGGCGAGGCGGATGCTGTCCGGGCAGGCGTGGTTCGCCGATGCGCCAGCGCTGCTGGTACTGGCACCGCGTTATGACCGCTGCTTCTGGAAGTATCGCAACCATGCCAAGGCGCACCGTGCGGTGACGCTGGACGTGGGCCACATTTCGCAGTTGCTGTACCTGTGCGCCACCGAGCGCGGGCTGGCAGCATTCGTGACAGCGGCGATCAACGATGCCGATGTCGATCGTGCTTTTGGGTTCGATGGCATCGGCCAGAGCGCGATGGCCATCTGTGGCCTGGGCTGGCGCAGTGCCACGCTGGACACGGCCGAATTCGATCCGGCCGGGCGGGTGGCGACGGGCGACGACCGCTGAGCGGCCGCCGCCCCGGCGATCAGGTCGCCTCGAAGTCCACCAGCACCGCGCCGTCGCCGACCTGGTCGCCGGCCTTGGCACGGTAACCCTTCACCGTGCCATCGGCCGGTGCCTGCAGGGTGTGCTCCATCTTCATCGCTTCCAGCACCACCAGCGGCGTGCCGCGCTTGACCTCGGTACCGGCCGCGACCAGCGTGGCCACGATCCTGCCCGGCATGGGTGCCAGCAGGCTGCCGGCGTCGGCCACGGCGTGGTCCGATTCACCCACTGGATCATGCAGGGTGAAGCGGTGCTGGCCGTCGGCGCCGAACAGGTACAGCTGGTTACCGTCGCGCAGCAGCTGCAGCGACCCGCGGCGCTCGCCCAGCTGCACCGTCAGTCCGTGCACATCGGCCGTGCCGATCACCCGCACCGGTGCAGCGTCATCGCACTGCACGCGCCAGCCATCGGCCTGCGCCCACACCTTCAGCGTGTGCTTGCGTTCGCCCTGCTGCAGCGGCACTACGCGCGGCGCGGACGCACCGAGGCGCCAGCCATCCTGTGACCGCCACGGCGAATGCGGATCGCGCACGTCGGTGCTGGCGGGCGCCGTGCTTGCCACCGCGGCCACGGCGGCCAGCAGCCACAGGTCCGCACCCGCGTCGCCCACGGCACTCAATGCCGCCTGTTCGCGTTCGATCAGCGCCGTATCCAGCCTGGCGTGCGCGAACGAATCGGTATTCACCAGGCGGCGCAGGAAGCCGGCGTTGGTGGTCACGCCCACCACCTGGCAGTCGGCCAGGGCCTGGCTCATGCGGCGCAGCGCGGCGTCGCGGTCCACGTCCCAGACGATCAGCTTGGCGATCATCGGATCGTAGTACGGGGTGATGCTGTCACCTTCCTCCACGCCGGTATCGACGCGCACGTTGGCCGACGCTGCCGGCAGGCGCAGGCGGCGCAGGGTGCCGGTGGAGGGCAGGAAGCCACGGTCGGCATCCTCGGCGTACAGCCGCGCTTCGATCGCGTGGCCATGGATGGCCAGCTGGTCCTGGCGCAGCGGCAGCGGTTGGCCCGAAGCCACGCGCAGCTGCCACTCCACCAGGTCGGTGCCGGTGATGTATTCGGTGACCGGGTGCTCGACCTGCAGGCGGGTGTTCATTTCCATGAAGTAGAAATCGCCGTCCGGGCCGGCGATGAATTCCACCGTGCCCGCCCCCTCATAGCCCACTGCGCGTGCGGCATCGACCGCGGCCTTGCCCATTGCAGCACGACGTTCGGGGCTCATGCCCGGCGCGGGTGCTTCTTCCAGCACCTTCTGGTGGCGGCGCTGCACCGAGCAGTCGCGCTCGAACAGGTAGACCGCCTCACCGTGGCTGTCGCCGAACACCTGGATCTCGATATGGCGCGGGCGCTCGACGTACTTCTCGACCAGCACGTGGTCGTTGCCGAACGCCGAGGCCGCCTCGCGCTGGCAGCTGGCCAGCGCATCGACGAAGTCCTCGCTGCGTTCGACCTTGCGCATGCCCTTGCCACCGCCACCGGCGCTGGCCTTGATCAGCACCGGGTAGCCGATGCCATCGGCCTGCGCGCGCAGGAAGTCCGGCGCCTGCTGGTCACCGTGGTAACCCGGCGTCAGCGGCACACCGGCCTTGGCCATCAGCGCCTTGGCCGCGCTCTTGTCACCCATCGCTCGGATCGCGCTGGGCGGTGGCCCGATGAAGGTGATGCCGGCGGCGGCGCAGGCATCGGCGAAGTCGGCATTCTCGGACAGGAAGCCGTAACCGGGGTGGATGGCCTGTGCGCCGGTAGCGCGCGCGGCGTCAAGCAGGGCATCGCCACGCAGGTAGCTCTCGCGTGCGGCGGCCGGGCCGATGTGGACGGCTTCGTCGGCCAGGCGCACATGGCGTGCGTTGCGGTCGGCATCGGAATACACCGCCACGGTGGCGATGCCGAGGCGGCGGCAGGTGGCGATGACGCGGCAGGCGATCTCGCCGCGGTTGGCGATCAGGACTTTGCTGAACATGGCAACGTGCTTCATAGGAGCGTGCTCGGTCATGGCACGGGTCACATGCGGAACACGCCGAAGCGCGTCTGCTGCGGGGCGGCGTTGAGGCTGGCCGACAGCGCCAGCGCCAGCACCTGGCGGGTGTCGGCCGGATCGATCACGCCGTCGTCCCACAGGCGCGCGCTGGCGTAGTACGGGTGGCCCTGCTGTTCGAACTGGTCGCGGATCGGTGCCTTGAAGGCATCCTCTTCCGCCGCCGGCCACTGGCCGCCCTTGGCTTCAATGCCATCGCGCTTGACCGTGGCCAGCACACTGGCGGCCTGCTCGCCGCCCATCACGCCGATGCGCGCGTTCGGCCACATCCACAGGAAGTTCGGCGAGTACGCACGGCCGCACATGCCGTAGTTGCCGGCACCGAACGAGCCGCCGATCACCACGGTGAACTTGGGCACCTTGGCACAGGCCACCGCCATCACCAGCTTGGCGCCGTCCTTGGCGATGCCGCCCTGTTCGTACTTGCGGCCGACCATGAAGCCGGTGATGTTCTGCAGGAACACCAGCGGGATGTTGCGCTGGGTGCACAGCTCGATGAAGTGCGCGCCCTTCAGGGCCGACTCGGAGAACAGGATCCCATTGTTGGCGATGATGCCGATCGGGTAGCCGTTCAGATGGGCGAAACCGGTCACCAGCGTTGCGCCGTAGCGCGGCTTGAACTCGTCGAAGCGCGAGCCATCCACCAGCCGCGCGATCACTTCGCGAACGTCGTAGGGCTTGCGCGTATCGGCCGGGATCACGCCATACAGCTCATGGGCCGGCAGCAATGGTGCTTCAGGGGCCCGCACCGCCATCGCCGGTGCCGGCTTGCGCCAGTTGAGCTGGGCGATGATCGCGCGCACCCGTGCCAGTGCCTGCAGATCGTTGTCGGCCATGTGGTCGGCCACGCCGGAGATGCGGGTGTGCACGTCGGCGCCACCCAGTTCCTCGGCCGTGACCACTTCACCGGTGGCCGCCTTCACCAGCGGCGGGCCGCCGAGGAAGATCGTGCCCTGCTCGCGCACGATCACGGTCTCGTCGCTCATCGCCGGCACATAGGCGCCACCGGCGGTGCAGCTGCCCATCACGCAGGCGATCTGCGGAATGCCCTGCGCCGACAGGTTGGCCTGGTTGTAGAAGATGCGGCCGAAATGGTCGCGGTCGGGGAAGACTTCGTCCTGCAGCGGCAGGAACGCGCCACCGGAATCGACCAGGTAGATGCACGGCAGGTGGTTCTGCTCGGCGATCTCCTGCGCGCGCAGGTGCTTCTTCACCGTCATCGGGTAGTAGGTGCCGCCCTTGACCGTGGCGTCGTTGGCCACGATCACGCATTCCACGCCGCTCACCCGGCCGATGCCGGCCACCACGCCCGCGGCGGGCACGGCGTCTTCATACATGCCGTGCGCGGCCAACGGCGCGATTTCCAGGAAGGCGCTGCCGGGGTCGAGCAGGGCGTCGATGCGGTCGCGCACCAGCAGCTTGCCGCGCGCGGTGTGCTTGGCGCGTGCCGCCTCACTGCCACCCAGCGCGGTGCGCGCGAGGGTGGCATGCAGGTCGTCGACCACGGCCTGCATGGCCGCGCGGTTGCTTTCAAACGTTTCGCTGCCCGGTTGCAGCTGGCTGTTCAGGACGGTCATCGCGGCGGCCTTACAGGGTGCGCTGGAACAGTTCGCGGCCGATCAGCATGCGGCGGATCTCCGAGGTGCCGGCGCCGATTTCATACAGCTTGGCGTCGCGCCACAAGCGGCCGGTCGGGTATTCGTTGATGTAGCCGTTGCCGCCGAGGATCTGGATCGCCTGGCCGGTCAGCCAGGTGGCCTTCTCGGCGGCGTACAGGATCGCACCGGCGGCGTCCTGGCGGGTGGTGCGGCCCTGGTCGCAGGCGCGCGCCACGGCATAGACATACGCGCGGCAGGCACCCAGGCCCACGTACATGTCGGCGATCTTGGCCTGGATCAGCTGGAAGCTGCCGATCGGTTCGCCGAACTGGTGGCGCTCGTGCACATAGGGCATGACCACGTCCATGGCCGCGGCCATCAGGCCCAGCGGGCCACCGGACAGCACCACGCGCTCGTAGTCCAGGCCGGACATCAGTACGCGCACGCCACCGCCGACCTGGCCCAGCACGTTCTCTTCGGGAATCTCGCAGTCCTGGAACACCAGCTCGCAGGTGGGCGAGGAGCGCATGCCGAGCTTGTCCAGCTTCTGCGCGGTGGAGAAGCCCTTCATGCCCTTCTCAACCAGGAACGCGGTGATGCCCTTGGCACCGGCCTCCATGTCGGTCTTGGCGTAGACCACCAGCACGTCGGCATCCGGGCCGTTGGTGATCCACATCTTGTTGCCGTTGAGCACGTAGCGGTCGCCGCGCTTGTCGGCGCGCAGCTTCATCGACACCACATCCGAACCGGCACCCGGTTCGCTCATCGCCAGCGCGCCGACCAGGCTGCCGTTGCACAGGCCGGGCAGGAAGCGCTGCTTCTGTTCTTCGTTGCCGTTCTTGCGCAGCTGGTTCACGCACAGGTTGGAGTGCGCGCCATAGGACAGGCCGATGCCGCCGGAGGCGCGCGAGATTTCTTCCATCGCCACCACGTGGGCCAGGTAGCCCATGCCGGTACCACCGTATTCTTCTTCCACGGTGAGGCCGAGCAGGCCCTGTTCGCCCAGCTTCGGCCACAGGGCCAGCGGGAACTGGTTGCTGGCATCAGCCTCGGCGGCCAGCGGTGCGACCTCGGCGGCGGCAAAATGGGCCACGCTCTGGCGCAGCAGGTCGATGTCTTCGCCAAGATCGAAGTTCAGGGATGGCACGTGCATTGTGGTGGCTCCACGGCGGGATGGCAGGGAATGGACGCACCCGGCGGGGGAGCGGGCGGCGGTCGGCAGGACCGCCACCCGCACGGGCGATGGCCCCAGCGTAGCGGGGTTCGGATAAGAAGTGAATACGAATTCAAAAATTGAAACTAGAATCAGAACATGGCCTATAAACGCTCTGCATTGATGGAAGAACGCCTGGCGGGCGCCCGTGAACGGATCCTGCTGGCCACCCGCGAGCTGGTCGCCACCGGCGGCTGGCGCAACGCCCCGGTGACCGCCGTGGCGACCCAGGCGGGGGTGTCCACCGGCCTGATCTATCGCCACTTCCCGTCCAAGGCCGAGCTGTTCGTGGAGGTGCTCAACGCCGCGGTGGCCCACGAGGTCGCGATCATGGAGCGCATCGCCAGCGGTCCGGAGGTGGCCAGCGAGCGCCTGCGGCTGGCAATCACCGCCTTCGTCCGCCGCGCCCTGGCCGGGCCGGGGCTGGCGCACGCCTTCATCGTCGAACCGGTCGATCCGGACGTGGAGGCCGAGCGCATGCGCGGACGTCGCGCGTTCGGCGACGTGTTCCTGCGGCTGGTGGAGGAAGGCGTGGCCGCCGGTGAGCTGCCGGCGCAGGACGCGCATGTGGCCGCCGCGTGCCTGGTCGGCGCCTTCACCGAAGCGATGGTCGGTCCGACCGCGCCCAGCCGCGAAGCGCACCGCGACGAAGACGCGCTGGTGGATGCGATCTGCAGCTTCTGCCTGCGCGCGATCGGTGCCCCGGTAATCCGGTAGCGCCGGCCGCTGGCCGGCTTCTGTTGCTGGGGTCAGATCCCTTTTGCGCCGCAAAAGGGATCTGACCCCATCCCCGACCCCAGCCCCCGGCATGTTGCGCCGCACCAGCAGTGACGCCTGTTGTCGCACGCAAGGCGCGTTCTATACTCGGTCCATCACGCAGTCGCTCAGCCGTGGTCCAACGACTATCAGCCAGGGGTAACGAAGAGTGCGGAATTACGATCTGGAGTTCCTGAAACGCTTCTCCATGGTGATCGCGCTGCTGGCGACCATCACCCTCGGCCTCATCCTCCTTGCCGCCTACATCCACACCCGGATTCCGCCCGAGGTGTCGCCCACTGCGGCCAAGCGCACCGAACAGCGCATTTCGCCCACCGGCGCGGTCTATGCCGGCAGCACCGGCGCCGCCGCGCAGGCCGCGGCCAAGGCCGCCGCGCTGGCCAAGGCGGCGTCGCAGGTGGCCTACGGCGGCACCAAGGATGGCAAGGTGATCTTCGACAACCTGTGCACCGCCTGCCACACCAATGGCGTGGGCATGGCGCCGACGCTGGACCATTCGCATTGGGACAAGCGCATCGCGCAGGGCAAGGACACCCTCTACAAGCACGCCATCGAGGGCTATACCGGCCCCGACGGCGGGATCATGCCGCCCAAGGGCGGCAACCCGGCGCTGACCGAAGAACAGATCCACGCTACCGTGGACTGGATGCTGGGCAACCTGAAGTAACCGCCGCAACGCGCCGCTTCCTGTAGAGCCGAGCCCGCGCTCGGCTGCTCTCCGCGCGGTGTGGCCAGGTACAGCCGAGCATGGGCTCGGCTCTACGATCCCCCGGCTTTGCCCACCGAGGCCTGATCGCTCATATGCCCCCGCTGCGCAGGCGGGGTTTCGCATTTCAGGGTTAGTCTGTGCGCCTCTTCCATGGAGTCGCCCGTTGATGCGCCGCCGTTCCCTCGCCCTTGCCCTGTCCCTGCTGCTGCCGGCCGGCGCCTTTGCCCAGGCCCAGCCGCAGGCCACGCCGGTCGCGCCGCCCTCCGTCGCGCGCGGCAGCGCCACTGTGGTGCTGACCGCTGCGCCGGCCGACTGGCGCGCGCTGGATGGGCAGCGCGTGCGCATCGCCGCGCCGCTTACCCTGGCCGGTACCGATGGCCTGCAGCACTTCGGCCAGCTCACGGTGGCGTTCGATGGCCGCCTCTGGCAGCCGACCGAAGTGGCCGCGCCGGGCACTGCGGGCTATGAGCAGGTGATGGCCGACAACCAGCGCCGCCGCCTGGTGCTGGAGGATGGCAGCGATGCCCGCGACCCCGCCAGCGTGCCCTACCTGCCGGGCAACCCGGTGCTGCGCACCGGCATGCAACTGCGCAATGTGGAGGGCATCGTGCGCGTGGACGCGCAGGGCCATCCGCGCCTGCAGGTCGAAGGCGCGCTGAAGCTGCCGGAACTGAAGCGCCCGGCAGTACCCACGGTGCCGGGAAGCCTGCACGTGGCCGCCTTCAACCTGGAGAATTTCTTCAATGGTGACGGCCAGGGCGGTGGCTTCCCGACGCTGCGCGGCGCGCGCACGCTGGACGAGCACAAGGCGCAGCTCGCCAAGCTGGTCACCACGGTCAATGCGCTGGGCGCCGATGTCGCTGCGCTGATGGAACTGGAGAACGACGGCTACGGCCCGCAGTCGGCCATCGCCGAACTGGTCGATGCGCTCAACCGCGACCGCGGCGCGCAGGGCGACTGGCGCTTCGTCGACGCCGGCAACGGCCCCGGCGACAACCCGATCCGGGTCGGGATCATCTACCGAAGCACGCGCCTGCAGCCGGTCGGCAAGCCGGCCACGCTGACCGGCGGCCCGTTCGTCGAGCACAGCCGCGTACCGTTGGCGCAGGCCTTCCAGGGCAAGCAGGGGGCGCCGTTCGTGGTGGTTGCCAACCATTTCAAATCGAAGGGTTGCCGTGACGCGGCCGGTGCCGACGCCGATCGCAACGACAATCAGGGCTGCTGGAACGCCACCCGTGTGACGTCGGCGCAGCAGCTGCACGCCTGGCTGCAGACCGATCCGACCGGTACCGGCGCCAGGGACGCGGTGCTGCTGGGTGACTTCAATGCCTACGCGATGGAAGACCCGATCCGCGCCCTGCATGACCTGGGCTGGCAGGACGCGTTCAAGGTTGCCAAGGTCGAGCATCCCTACAGCTACGTCTACAACGGCTACACCGGCCGCCTCGACCACGCGCTGCTGAACCCGGGCATGGCCAGGCGCCTGCGCGGTGCCGCCGAATGGCACAGCAACGCCGACGAGCAGGACGCCAGCGGCTACCAGGGCCGCAACGTGCAGGGCCCGTGGCGCAGCTCCGACCACGACCCGCTGCTGCTGGGCTTCGACAAGTAACGCGCCAGGCCGGGGTCGGATCCCATTCCCACGGAATGGGCTCTGACTCAAGGCATCGCGGGGTCTGAGGCGTAGGGGTCAGAGCCCATTCCGTGGGAATGGGATCCGACCCCGGGTATCGCTCACCCCCAGGCGATCATCCCGATCGCCAGCACCGCCAGCGCCAGTCCCGCGCGGTTCCACTTCGTGGTGGCCTCGCCGAAGACGAACATGCCTACCAGCGCGCCCAGCACCACCACGCCGATGTTCATGCCGGCGAACACGGTGGCCGGGCTCTCTGGCATCGCCTGGTGCGCATGCACATAGAACAGGATGTTGCCGCCATTGAGCAGGCCCAGCAGTGCACCCGCGCCGAGGTTGCGCCAGGCCAGTCGGCTGCGGCCACTGACATGCCGCCACAGCTGCATTGCCAGCATCAGCACGAAGGCGACGCTGAAACTGGCCAGCACCGCCGCCATCGACGGCGTGCCGGACAGCGCCACCTGCTTGAGCAGCACGTCCACCACTGCGAATCCGGCCCATACGCCCAGCAGCCAGCCCCAGCCGCCGGGTGAGGACGCCACCGCCGGGCCGCGCGGGCGCAGGCTGATGGCCACCATCGCCAGCAGGCCCAAGCCCAGGCCGGCCAGTTTCCAGGGCGTTGCGGTCTGGCCGAAGCACAGGAAGGCGGCGGCCAGGGAAAGCAGCAACGACAGCCGCTGCGCCACGTCGCTGCGGACGATGCCGGCCACCGCCACCGCGCGGCCCAGTACCAGGAAGATCGAGGGCAGCACCACCGCCAGCGCCAGCAGTGACAGCCACGGCGCATGCGGCGCGCGCAGCGCATCCAGCGGTGGCTGCAGCACCACGGCGGTGAGCGTTGCCGCCACCAGATAGTTCCAGGTGACCATCTGCGCAACATCCAGCTGGCGGCGTGCGGCCACCTTCAACAACACCGAAACCAGCACACTGCAGATCACGGCCAGTGACAGATAGAGCATGGGGCGGGCACAGGGCAGGGGCGGGGGACGGTATCATGGTGCCATGCACAAGCCCTTGTTCCCCGTCGCCCCCGGCGAAACCGCCTGCCTCGAACTGGACGGCCCGGCCGGCCCGCTGGAAGTGGTCGTCGACCTGCCCAAGGCCGATGTGCCGGTGCAGCCGATCGTGGCCATCGTCTGCCATCCGCTGTCCACCGAAGGTGGCACCCTGCACAACAAGGTGGTCACCATGACCGCCTCCACCCTGCGCGAGCTGGGCATCGCCACGGTGCGCTTCAACTTCCGCAGCGTGGGTGGTTCGGCTGGCACCTTCGATGGCGGCGTGGGCGAGCAGGATGACCTGAAAGCCGTCGCGGCCTGGGTGCGCAGCCAGCGCCCGGACGACCGCCTGTGGCTGGCCGGTTTCAGCTTCGGCGCGTTCGTGTCGCTGAAGGCCGCCGCCACGCTGCAGCCGGAAGCGCTGATCTCGATCGCGCCGCCGGCCGGTCGCTGGGATTTCGACGGCATCGCGCCGCCGGCGCGCTGGCTGGTGATCCAGGGCGAGCAGGACGAGATCGTCGACCCGCAGGCCGTCTACCAGTGGCTGGACACGCTGGACGCCCCGCATGAGCTGGTACGCATGCCCGAGACCAGCCACTTCTTCCACCGCAAGCTGATCGACCTGCGCGGCGCGCTGACCCACGGCGTCAAGCACTGGCTGGGCGCGGCGGCATGAGTGCACCCGAGCTGACCCCGTCGCAGCGGTATGCGGAAGGGGTTGCCCGTGGCGACTGGCAGAACGATCCGGCCCAGCATGCGGCGCTGGCCGAGCTGGACCGCATCCACCTGGGCCTGCTGGACAGTGCAGAGGATGGCTGGCTGGACCGCCTGTCTTCGTTCTGGAAGAAGCCCGAGCCGATCAAGGGCCTGTACTTCTGGGGCGGCGTCGGCCGTGGCAAGACCTTTCTGGTCGACCTGTTCTACGACGGGCTGCCGATCAAGCAGAAGTACCGCACCCATTTCCACCGCTTCATGCGCAGCGTCCATGAGCGCCTGCGCGAGCACCAGGGCCAGAGCGACCCGCTGGCGAAGATCGCCCAGGAATGGCGCAGCAACCTGCGCGTGCTGGTGCTGGACGAGTTCTTCGTCACCGACATCGGCGATGCGATGCTGCTGGCGCGGCTGCTCGAGCGCCTGTTCGCCGAGGGCGTGACCCTGGTCACCACCTCCAACACCGCAGTGGAGAACCTGTACCTCAACGGCCTGCAGCGCGAGAGCTTCCTGCCGGCCATCGGCCTGCTGCAGCGCTTCTGCGTGGAGCTGTACGCCGAAGGTACCGAGGATTACCGGATGCGCGCGCTGACCCGCTCGCCGGTATACCGCGCACCGCTGGCGGCCGACAGCGATCAGTGGCTGGCCACGCGCTGGAACGAGTTGAGTGGCGGCCAGCCGGCCAAGGCCGGCAACATCGAGATCGAGGGCCGCAAGATTCCGGTACGCGGCCGTGGCAAGAGCATTGCCTGGTTCGATTTCGCCGCGCTGTGCGAAGGCCCGCGCGGGCCCTCGGATTACATCGAGATCGCGCACGAGTTCAACACGGTGCTGCTGGGCGGCATTCCCGCCTTCGACCGCTTGAATGAGGATGCCGCGCGCCGCTTCGTCAACCTGATCGACGAGCTGTACGACCGCCACGTCAACCTGGTCTGCACCGCCAGCACTTCGCCGATCGAGCTGTACACCGGCCAGCGCCTGCAGGGCGCGTTCGAACGCACCGCCTCGCGCCTGATCGAGATGCAGAGCGCCGAGTACCTGGGTACCCCGCACCGGGCGTGAGGGCGGTTTACTGTAGAGCCGAGCCCACGCTCGGCTGCTTCTGGATGATGTGCCGAAAGGGAGCCGAGCATGGGCTCGGCTCTACAGCAGCGCCGCGCAGCTATCGGGAAGGCGCCACCGCATTCCCACGCGGCCGCTCATCCGGCCCGGCCGACACCTGCAGGCCCGAGCCATCGCCGTGCTCCACCCGAACGCTCTCGCTACGCTCCAGCAGCCGCAGCGGTTGGCCTTGGTAGCGCACTTCCAGCGCGTCATGAGTGTCGGCCAGCGACTGCACCAGCGGGCACAGCGACTGTGCTTGGGCCTCGATGCGTTCGGCGCGGCCTTCCAGCTGCTGTTCCATCTGCGCGTCCAGACGGTCGGCGCGTGCCTCCATCGCATCGCTGCGTCCGGTGAAGATCTGCCACAGCATGCTGCGGGCGATGGAGGCGGACAGCGACTCGGCCATGTCCTGCACCTTGGCCTCGAAGCCTGGCCCGAACACAGCCTGTTCCCAGTAGCCCTTGCCCAGCGTGCCGCCGATCCAGTCATCGGCCTGCCGGCGCAGGCGCCGGACCTTGCGGCTGTTGGCGGTACCGGTGAGGCTTTCATAGACCCCGTCGAGCACGTCGAAGCTCAGTCCGCTCACTTCATGGGCCAGCGCCGTGGCGGCCGGCATCAGCTGCCGTGCCCCGGCCTCCATCTGCCGAAGGCGGGCCGCGTCGGCCTCGCTGACCGGCACGACCGTGTCGTCCAGGCTCAGCACGCCATCGTGGAACACCACCTCGTGCGGTGCCTGCGGGCCATGCCGCAGCCAGATGCCACCGCTGTCCACCAGCACGTCATAGTCGGTGTGGATACCGCACTGGTCCGCGCGCAGCTTCGGGGTGTCAGCGGCAATTGCAGGTACGGTGACCACAGCAGCCAGCAGGGCCAAGGCGGGTGCTGACAGGCGCATGGTGGAATCCTTTCCGGTCATTGCAGGACCCCAGCATCCCGCTTTCGGCAGGCGCCGTCACCCGCCGAAAGTCACTGCGCGATGGCGATTCGTCCGGCCATACCGGCTTTCCCACCGGCTGCCCACCACCTATCCACAGGGTTGTCCCTAGCCAGTTTCATCACTGTCATGTGAAGCTGTCATTGTTCCGTTTTCGCGGTGCGTTGTGCCACCGCAATGACGCCTTTCGGACTTGACTGCGCAGCCCGTTCCGGCAGGTCTGAAGCGTCTGATCAGGGCGCCGATGGCACGATCCTTGCGGCGCAAGGGATTGCCGAATTTCACTACATTTGGCGTTGACGGACCCCATTACCCCCACTATCTTGTGGCCGTCGGTCGCAGCAACCCCCATTCCAGGGGTCGCCCCGGGGTACCCATCCGCGATCGTCAACGGCAGTGGCAGGCGCAGGGTCTCATCCCCTGCGACGCCGTCCTGCCATCCTGGGCTGTCATGTCCCGGGCCGCGTCACCCGATGCATCGAGCACCCCCAAATCACGCCAAGAGGACACACGCCGTGAGCACCGAATCCAGCGCCACCATCGAGAAGGAAAGCGAATTCCTGTTGACGTCGCCGCCGACGGCCAACGCGATGAGTGTGACCAAGCGCAATGGGACCACCGAACTGGTGGACCTGAACAAGATCGTGCGTGCGGTGCAGCGTTCCTCCGAAGGCCTGCACGCCGTGGATCCGATGCGCGTGGCCACCCGCACCATTTCCGGCCTGTACAACGGTGCCACCACCCGCGAGCTGGACGAACTGTCCATCCGCACCGCCGCCCTGCTGATCGGTGAAGAGCCCGAGTACGGCCGCCTCGCCGCGCGCCTGCTGGCCAACTACATCGCCAAGGAAGTCTCGGGCCAGGAAATCTACGCCTTCTCGCAGTCGGTCAGCCGTGGCCATGAAGTCGGCCTGATCAACGACCGCCTGCTGAACTTCGTGCAGACCAACGCACGCAAGCTCAACGATGCCATCGACATCTCGCTGGACCTGAACTTCGATTACTTCGGCCTGCGTACCCTGTACGACCGTTACCTGCTGCGCCACCCGCACACCCGCAAGGTGATCGAGACCCCGCAGCAGTTCTTCCTGCGCATCGCCAGCGCGCTGAGCGAGGACGTGTCCGAGACCCTGGCGCTGTACAAGCGCATGGGCAACCTGGACTACCTGCCGTCCAGCCCGACCCTGTTCAATTCCGGCACCACCCACGAGCAGCTGTCCTCGTGCTTCCTGCTGGACTCGCCGCAGGACTCGCTGGAATCGATCTATTCCAAGTACGGCGACATCGCCCAGCTGTCGAAGTTCTCCGGCGGCATCGGCGTCAGCTACACCCGCGTGCGTTCGCGTGGTTCGCTGATCAAGTCGACCAATGGCCATTCCAACGGCATCGTGCCGTGGCTGAAGACCATGGATTCGTCGGTGGCCGCAGTGAACCAGGGCGGCAAGCGCAAGGGCGCGGCCTGCGTGTACCTGGAAACCTGGCACGCCGACATCGAGGACTTCCTCGAGCTGCGCGACAACACCGGTGACGAAGCCCGTCGTGCGCACAACCTGAACCTGGCCAACTGGGTGCCGGACCTGTTCATGAAGCGCGTCGAAGCCGACCAGGAATGGTCGCTGTTCGATCCGCGCGTCGTGCCGGAGTTCACCGACCTGTTCGGCGAAGCCTTCGAGCAGGCCTACCTGCAGGCCGAAGCCCAGGGCAAGGCCAACCGCACCATCTCCGCGCGCAAGCTGTATGCCCGCATGATGCGTACCCTGGCCGAGACCGGCAACGGCTGGATGACCTTCAAGGACAAGTGCAACCGCGCCAGCAACCAGACCCTGCGTCCGGGCAACGTGATCCACCTGTCCAACCTGTGCACCGAAATCCTGGAAGTCACTTCCAACGATGAAACCGCCGTGTGCAACCTGGGTTCGATCAACCTGGGCAACCACTTCGACGAGCACAACGAGTTCGACTTCGAGAAGCTGGCCGAGACCGTTCGCCTGGCCGTGCGCCAGCTCGACCGCGTCATCGACCTGAACTTCTACCCGATCGAAACCGCCCGCCGCGCCAACCTGCGCTGGCGTCCGGTCGGCCTGGGCTGCATGGGCCTGCAGGACGTGTTCTTCCGCAAGCGCCTGCCGTTCGACAGCGCCGAAGCCCGCGCCCTGTCGAAGAAGATTGCCGAAGCGATCTATTTCCACGCGCTGGAAACCTCCTGCGAGCTGGCCCAGGAACGTGGCAAGCACCCGTCGTTCAACGACACCCGTGCCGCCGGTGGCGAACTGCAGTTCGACGCCTGGAACGTGGTGCCGGAAGACACCGCGCGCTGGGATGCCCTGCGCGCCCGCATCAAGGAACACGGCCTGCGCAACTCGCTGATGATCGCGATCGCCCCGACCGCGACCATCGCCTCGATCGCCGGCTGCTACGAGTGCGTCGAGCCGCAGGTGTCCAACCTGTTCAAGCGCGAGACCCTGTCCGGTGACTTCCTGCAGGTCAACCGTTACCTGGTGAACGAGCTGAAGAAGCTGGGCCTGTGGACGCCGGAAATGCGCGATGCCATCAAGCTGGCCGAAGGCTCCATCGCGGGTCTGCCACAGATCCCGGAAACGCTGCGCGAGGTCTATCGCACCGCGTGGGAACTGCCGATGCGTTCGCTGATCGACATGGCCGCCGAACGTGGCGCCTTCATCGACCAGTCGGCCTCGCTCAACCTGTTCATGGAAAGCCCGAACATCGGCGCGATGTCCTCCATGTACATGTACGCCTGGAAGCAGGGCATCAAGACCACCTACTACCTGCGTTCGCGCCCGGCCACCAAGATCGCCAAGACCACGGTCAGCGCTGCGGCCCCGGCCAAGGTGTTCAGCCCGGACGAAGCCATCGCCTGCTCGCTGGAAAACCCGGAAGCCTGCGAGGCCTGCCAGTAAGACACCGCGCGGTGGGTGCCGACCGTTGGTCGGCACTCGAACACCTCGCACCTGTAGAGCCGAGCCATGCTCGGCTGCGGAAAAACACCCACGGTAGCGCCGGGCCACGCCCGGCGGCTCACCCAGGAATTCAAGGAAACACCCATGGCCGACAAGCCCAAGCAGATGCTGCTCGATCCCGGTTTTGAACTGACCCTGCGCCCGATGCGCTACCCGCAGTTCTATGACATGTACCGGAATGCGATCAAGAACACCTGGACGGTGGAAGAGATCAACTTCCAGATCGACATCACCGACCTGCACAGCAAGATGTCGCCGGGTGAGCGCCACCTGATCCACCGCCTGGTCGCGTTCTTCGCCACCGGCGATTCGATCGTGTCCAACAACCTGGTGCTGAACCTGTACCAGCACTTGAATGCGCCCGAAGCGCGCATGTACCTGTCGCGCCAGCTGTATGAGGAAGCACTGCACGTGCAGTTCTACCTGACCCTGCTGGACAACTACCTGCCGGATCCGGAAGAGCGCGCCAAGGCGTTCTCGGCGGTGGAGAACATCGACTCGATCAAGAAGAAGGCCGATTTCTGCTTCAAGTGGATCGACTCGATCCAGGACCTGACCCGCATCGAGACCCGCGAACAGCGCCGCCAGTTCCTGCTCAACCAGATCTGCTTTGCCGCCTGCATCGAAGGCCTGTTCTTCTTCGCTGCGTTCGCCTACGTGTACTACTTCCGTTCGCGCGGCCTGCTGCCGGGCCTGGCCTCGGGCACCAACTGGGTGTTCCGCGACGAGAGCGCGCACATGGAGTTTGCGTTCGAGTCGGTGCGCGTGGTGCGTGAGGAAGAGCCGGACCTGTTCGACGACGAGATGAAGCAGCAGGTCTACGACATGCTGGCCGAAGCCATCGAATGCGAAGTGCAGTTCGCCGAGGACGTGCTGTCCGGTGGCGTGGCCGGCATCTCGACCCGCGACATGCGCCAGTACCTGCAGCACTGCGCCGACCAGCACTTCGCCAAGCTGGGCATGGAAAAGAAGTACAACGTGCGCAACCCGCTGCCGTTCATGGAACTGCAGGACGTGCAGGAGCTGACCAACTTCTTCGAACGCCGCGTCTCGGCCTACCAGGTCGGCGTTCAGGGCGAAGTCGCCTTCGACATGAACTTCTGATCGAACCGGCCAGGCCTGTCGCAACGAAGAACCCCGGCCAATGCCGGGGTTTCTTGTTTCCGTAGCGTCGAGCCATGCTCGACTGCTGTTCGCAAGAAAGTCGAGCATGGCTCGACTCTACAATCAGCGCCGCCCTTCCACCGCCATGCGCACCGCCAGCCCGGCCAGCACCGTGCCCATCAGCCAGCGCTGCACCATCTGCCAGGTGGGGCGCGCGGCCAGGAAGCCGGCGATGCTGCCGGCGGTCAGCGCGATCATGCCGTTCACGCTGACGCTGACCAGGATCTGGGTGGAGCCCAGCACGATCGACTGCATCAGCACGCTGCCTTCGCCGTCCGGGTGCAGGAACTGCGGCAGCAGCGACAGGTACATCACCGCCACCTTCGGGTTCAGCAGATTGGTCAGGAAGCCCATCGTGAACAGCTTGCGCGGGCTGTCCTGCGGCAGGTCGCGCACCGCGAACGGCGAACGGCCGCCGGGCCTGAGCGCCTGCCAGGCCAGGTACAGCAGGTACAGCGCGCCGCCGATGCGCAGCGCGTCGTAGGCGAACGGCACGGTCATCAGCAGGGCGGTGATACCCAGTGCCGCACACAGCATGTAGAACACAAAGCCCAGCGCCACCCCGCCCAGCGAGATCAGGCCAGCCATCGGCCCCTGGCAGATCGAGCGCGAGATGACGTAGATCATGTTCGGCCCGGGCGTGAGCACCATGGCCAGCGAAACCAGCGCAAAGGCCAGCAGGTCGGAAGTGGCGGGCATGGGCAGTCCTGGCAGTGGGCGTGGCGCAGTGTAACGCCTGCCGCAGGCGCGGCCTGCGCAGGCACCGCTGCCGGGTGACCGTTGCACGTGCATGCCGATGGCCATCACGCCGGTCGCTTAGAATCCGCAGCACCCCACACCGAAGCACCCCCATGACCCCGATCCCCGAGACCGTGCCGCCCACCGAAGTGCGCATGGCTGAAATCGTCTTCCCCAACCACACCAACCACCTGGGCACCCTGTTCGGTGGCCAGGCATTGGCATGGATGGACAAGGCCGCGTTCCTGGCCGCCGCCCGCTATTCGCGCCGCACCGTGGTGACCGCGCGCAGCGACCAGGTCGACTTCAAGCTGCCGATCCGCATCGGCCAGATGGTGGAAACCATCGGCCGCATCGTCGAAGTCGGCCGCAGCTCGATGAAGGTCGAGGTGGAACTGGTCGCCGAGGACCTGCACAGCGGCGAGCGCAAGCTGTGCACCCGCGGCCACTTCGTGATGATCGCGCTGGACGAGGAAGGCCACCCGATCGCGGTGCCGCCGCTGCCGGCCGCCTGAGACCAGCGGCTGAACCGGTGCTTGCGAGGGCGCTGCGGCGCCCCCATCTGGCAGCCATGACCCCGCCACTGACCGACTTCATCGACCGCGCCGAGCGCCTGTTCGTGCTGACCGGCGCGGGTTGCAGCACCGCCTCGGGCATACCCGATTACCGGGACGCCGACGGCCAGTGGAAACGCACGCCGCCGGTGACCTACCAGGCCTTCATGGGCGAGGCGACCACCCGCCAGCGTTACTGGGCGCGCAGCCTGCTGGGCTGGCCGCGCTTCGGCCTGGCCCGGCCCAACGGCAGCCACCAGGCCCTGGCCGCCCTGGAAAGCCGCGGCAAGCTGCAGGTGCTGTTGACCCAGAACGTGGACGGCCTGCACCAGCGCGCCGGCAGCCGCAACGTGATCGACCTGCATGGCCGCCTGGATCTGGTGCGCTGCATGGGCTGCGAGCGCCGCAGTGGCCGCGAGGATTTCCAGCAGCGGCTGCTGGACGCCAATCCCGGCTGGGACGCGCTGGAGGCCGGCATCGCCCCCGACGGTGATGCCGACCTGGAGACCGATTTCTCCACATTCGTGGTGCCCGATTGCCCGCACTGCGGCGGCGTGCTGAAGCCGGACGTGGTGTTCTTCGGCGAGAACGTGCCGCGCGAGCGGGTGGCGGCGGTGCACGATCATCTGCAGCAGGCCGATGCGGTGCTGGTGGTGGGCTCGTCACTGATGGTCTATTCCGGCTTCCGCTTCGTGCAGGCGGCGGCGAAGGCAGGGTTGCCGGTGGCGGCGCTGAACCGCGGCCGCACCCGTGCCGACGACCTGCTGTTGTTCAAGGATGAGCGGGACTGCGCTGAAGCCTTGTCCGGTTGGGTGGCGGGCTGAGCCGAGCGTCGGCTCGGCTCTACAAGGGGCTGTCGGCGCTCGGCGGCATGATCGGCTGCGAAACAGCGATCCATCCAGACGGTTGATCCAGAAGCCGCGCAGCGGTGCAATACGCACCCCCTACGTCGTTCATCACCCCCTTGAGCCAGCTGTTTTCGCCGATCTCGTTCGGCCCCCTGACCCTGTCCAACCGCATCGTCATCGCGCCGATGTGCCAGTACTCCGCCGAAGACGGCCGCGCCAGCGACTGGCACGCCATGCACCTGGGCAACCTGGCGCAGTCCGGCGCCGGCCTGTTGATCCTGGAAGCCACCGCGGTCGAGCCGCGCGGCCGCATCAGCTGGGCCGACCTGGGCCTGTGGGATGACGGCACCGAGGCCGCGCTGGCACAGGTGCTGGCCAGCGTCCGCCGCTGGTCGCCGATGCCGCTGGGCATCCAGCTGGGCCATGCCGGCCGCAAGGCATCCACCGCCCGTCCGTGGGACGGGGGTGGCCAGTTGCCGGCCGGCGATGCGCGTGGCTGGGCCACCGTGGCGCCGTCGCCGCTGCCGTTCCATGCCGCCGATCCGGCACCGCAGGAACTGGACGAAGCCGGCATCGCCGAGGTCATCGCCGCCTTCGCTGCCAGTGCGGTGCGCGCCGAGCGCCTGGGCTTCGAGCTGATCGAGCTGCATGCCGCGCACGGTTACCTGCTGCACCAGTTCCTGTCGCCGCTGAGCAACCGCCGCACCGATGGCTACGGTGGGTCGCTGCCGAACCGCCTGCGCCTGCTGGTGGAAGTGTTCGACGCGGTACGCGCGGCGGTGTCCGACAAGGTCGCCGTGGGCGTGCGCATTTCCGCCAGCGACTGGGTCGAGGGCGGCTGGGATCTGGTGCAGAGCGAAGCGCTGGCCCAGGTGCTGGACGCGCGCGGCTGCAATTTCCTGCATGTCTCCAGTGGCGGCCTAGACGAGCGCCAGAAGATCACCGTCGGTCCGGGCTACCAGGTGCCGTTCGCGGCGGCGATCAAGGCCAAGGTGCGCATGCCGGTGATCGCCGTGGGCATGATCACCGAACCGGAGCAGGCCGAATCGATCCTGCGCCATCGCCACGCCGATGCCGTGGCCCTGGCGCGCGGCATCCTCTACGACCCGCGCTGGCCGTGGCATGCCGCCGCCGCATTGCGCGACAGCGTGGAACCGGCGCCGCAGTACCTGCGCTGCGAGCCGCGCGATGCGCGCGGCGTGTTCAAGGCGCGCTGAGGGTCACACCCGCCAGGCCGGCGCCATGCCGGCCTGCAGGTGCTCGAACAGCGCGCGGATCTTGGCGGTGAAGTCGCGGCGATCGCTGACGCAGAAATAGACCTCCATCGGCTCCGGACGCCACGTGCTGTCGGCGCCGAACACGGCCTGCAGGCGTCCATCGCGCAGGTAGGGCTCGGCCACGAACGCAGCCAATCGCGTGATGCCGGCACCGGCCGCCGCCAGCGACGCCAGCGCATCGATGTCATCGCAGACCATGCTCGGCGGTAGCACGGCGTCCACACGCTGGCCGTCCTTCAGCAGGCCCCAGCGCAACGGCCGGCCATCGGTGGGGAAGCGGTGCAGCAGCCCGCGATGGCTGCCCAGATCCGATGGTTCCTGCGGGGTGCCATGGGCCTTCAGGTAGGCCGGCGAGGCGCAGAACACGAACGGTACGCGTGCCAGCTGCCGTGCGACCACGCCGTCTTCCAGCTGCGCGCCGATGCGGATGCTGGCATCCACCGCCTCTGGACCATGCTGCACGGCGCGGTCGGTCAGCCGCAGTTCCAGCTGCAGCTGCGGGTAGCGTTGCTGCAGTGACGGCAGCAACGGGGCCAGCACGTGGCGGCCGAACGCGCTGCTGCTGGCGATGCGCAGCGGCCCGGCCGGTTCGATATCACCGGAGGTGACCATCGTCTGCGCGCGCGCCAGGTCGGCCTCGATGTGGCGGACCTGCGCCAGGTACAGCGCGCCGGCCTCGCTGAGCGCCAGCTGGCGCGTACTCCGGTTCAGCAGCCGTACGCCCAGATGCGCTTCCAGCCGGTTGATGTTCTGGCCGACTGCGGTGGCGCTGATGCCAAGGATGCGGGCCGCGGCGGCAATGCTGCCGGTCTCTGCGGTGCGGGTGAAGCTGCGGATCAGTTGCAACAGGTTCATGACCGACCAGCTTGCCACGGTGATGGCCAAGTATCGCTTGGGACTGAACCAAGCGGTTCGGTTGCATCGGTGATCATCCGGCTGCTGGGCAGGAAGCTGCCCTACACTGTGGCGATGCGCCCCGATTCCATCCTCACCCTGTCCTGCCCCGACCGTACCGGCATCGTCTATCGCGTGTCCGGCCTGCTGTTCGACCACGGCTGCAACATCCTCGACGCCCAGCAGTTCGGCGATGAGGAAAGCGGCCGCTTCTTCCTGCGCGTGCATTTCGACCGTGACGCCGGCCTACCGCTAGAGACCGTGCACGCCGCGATGGCCACGCTTGCCGAAGGCTTCGGCATGGACTGGCAGCTGCATGATGGCCGCCGCCGGGCACGCCTGCTGGTGCTGGTCAGCAAGCAGGGGCACTGCCTCAACGACCTGCTGTTCCGCGCCCACAGCGGCCAGCTGAAGGTCGACATTGCCGCGGTGGCCTCCAACCACGCCGACTTCGCGCCATTGGCCGCGTCCTACCAGGTACCGTTCCACCACCTGCCGGTGACCGCCGATACGCGTGCGGTGCAGGAGCAGCAGATCATCGACCTGGTCGAGCGCGAGCGCATCGACCTGGTGGTGCTGGCACGCTACATGCAGATCCTGTCACCCGCGCTGTGCCGCGCGCTGGCCGGGCGTGCGATCAACATCCACCACAGCTTCCTGCCCAGCTTCAAGGGCGCGCAGCCGTACCACCAGGCACACGCGCGCGGGGTCAAGATCATCGGCGCCACCGCGCACTACGTCACCGAGGATCTGGACGAAGGACCGATCATCGAACAGGACGTGGCCCGCGTGGATCACGCCATGGCGCCGCGCGAGCTGGTGCGGCTGGGCAGCGATACCGAATCGCTGGTGCTGGCACGCGCCGTGCGCCGCCATGTGGAGCACCGCATCCTGCTCAACGGGCATCGCACGGTGGTGTTCCGGTAACGTGCTGCCCCTTCCAGGTCCGCCGGGCATGGCCCGGCGCTACCAAGGGTGCTATCCGGTAGTGCCGGCCGCTGGCCGGCAACTGCATGGATCCCGAGGTTGCCGGCCAGCGGCCGGCACTACCGTTGTGGGTCAGGCGGTCGCGATTCCCGCCTTGCCCAGCGCATCGCGCACCATCGCGTCGTTGGCTTCGGTCACCGGTCGGGTCAGGTCCCACAGGAACTTCACCCGGAAGCCGGACTTCACCGCATCCTGCGCGCTCCACAGCACGCAGTAGTCGCGGGCCAGGCCGCACACGTGCACTTCGCGGATGCGGCGCTCGTGCAGCCAGCCGGCCAGGCCGGTGGCCGGGCGCTCGCCATCGGGGCCATGGTTCTCGCGGAAGGCGCTGTACGAATCCACCTGTTGGCGCGTGCCCTTGCGCAGGATCAGGTCGGCCACGGTCCAGTCCACGCCCGGGTGCAGCGCGGCACCGGCGCTGCCCTGCACGCAGTGGTCCGGCCACAGGGTCTGCGGCTGCGCGTGCAGCAGGATGGTCTCGAACGGGCGTTGGCCGGGGTGCTGGCTGGCGAACGAGGCATGGTCGGCCGGGTGCCAGTCCTGTGTTGCCACCACGGTGCGGTAGCGGCGCTGCGCCAGCAGATCGGCGATCGGTGCCACCAGCGCATCGCCCTGGTCGCAGGCCAAGGCGCCACCGGGCATGAAGTCCGGCTGCAGGTCGATCACCAGCAGGGCGACATCGGCGGGCAGGGCGGTCATGGCAGTTCCGCTACAACAGAAGGGGCGACCAGCGTGGCCGCCCCATGCCTGCACGTCAATCGTCCTGTGGCGTCCCAGCGTCCCGCCCGTAGTACAGCAGGCCGATCCTGATCCGCTCGCGGCCATTCTCGCGGCGATGGCGGTTGGCATCGCGCAGCGAGTACACGCAGCCGCAGTATTCCTGCTGGTAGAACTGCTCGCGCTTGCTGATCTCGATCATGCGGCTGGCGCCGCCGCCCTTGCGCCAGTTGTAGTCCCAGTACTGCAGGCCTTCATAGCGCGACGCCGCACGGATCCCGCAGTCGTTGATCTGCGCCATGTTCTTCCAGCGCGAGATGCCCAGCGACGAACTGATGGTGTCGTAGCCGTGCTCGTGCGCATACAGCGCGGTGCGCTCGAAACGCATGTCGAAGCACATCGTGCAGCGGATGCCGCGTTCAGGCTCGTTTTCCATGCCGCGTGCACGGCTGAACCAGTTGTCGGTGTCGTAGTCGCAGTCGATGAAGGGAATGCCGTGCTGCTCGGCGAAGCGGATGTTCTCCTGCTTGCGCAGCTCGTACTCCTTCACCGGGTGGATGTTGGGGTTGTAGAAGAAGATCGCGTAGTCGATCCCGGAGGCGGTGATCGCCTCCATCACTTCGCCGGAACAGGGCGCGCAGCACGAATGCAGCAGCAGGCGCTTGCCGTCGGCGGGCAGGGTCAGGGTGGGGCGTTGGAGCTCGGTCATCGTCAGGTACCGCATGGACCGCCGGCAACGGCGGTGGCCCATGCATCAGCGCGTGGGTGAACGGGTCTGGCCGGATACCGTGAACAGGACGCGCGCGGCCACACCGCCTGCACGCGCAGGACGACGACGGCCCCGGCAACCTCCCCGCGGAGATTCCAGGTCGAGTCAGGGGACGGTCGTGTCCCCCGGCCGGGGCCGGTATTCGGGCTGATGGACACGGGCCGCAGCCCACCTACTACCCGCCGCTTCCCAGGCGCGAGCCCAGTGCTGTTGGCAGGATTCGTTTCCATTCACCGCTGCGGGGCAGCTCCGGAATGGACGCGCGAGGCGCCTTCACCGGATTCCCGTTTAAATCCCTCCCCGCGCCGCAGCGATGGGAGGGATACCTTCGGCGTGTGCAAGGTGGACCTGTTGGTGGCGCCGGTCAAGAGCGCAGGGGTCAGAACCCGCTACGCTGCAACGGGATCCGACCCCAGCGGAAGGAAGGGGTCGGATCCCGCTGCCACGCAGCGGGCTCTGACCCCGGTCGGGATGCACCTTCAATGCCCCACGGCCGCCCGCGTGCGGATGTCGTCCAGCCGCTGGTCGTGCAGCAGGCGGCCGTTCTCCCACACGGTCACCATTGCGTCCTCGAAGCCGTCCGGCAGGGTGTCGTCGCCGTTGGCCGGCAGCGGCACCGTGTGCAGGCTGCCATCGTCCAGGCGGCGCAGCAGGCGCATGCGGCCACGCTTGCTGGCCTTGCCGGCGTCGGTAACCGGGTCCTTGTAGACGTCGATCCACTCACCCTCGACCCGTGCGGCCGAACACTTCAGCGCGAACTTCTGCGTATCGCGGTCCAGCCGCTGCAGCAGCGCACCGCCCATGCCGAAGGCCACGTTGTCGACGGCGTAGCCGTCGTTGGTGATGCGCTGCAGGATCGCCCGGATGGTATCCGGGTTGATGCCATCGCCCTGGATCACCCGCACGTGGTTGAGCACGCGGTAGCCCTTGCCGTTGAGGCTGTGGCCGAACGCTTCATCCAGCCGGCGCAGGCTTTCGGCCACCACCTCCACCGGGTCCCCCGAGTCCGGGCGGATGACCAGGGTGGCGCCCGAGGCGATCACTTCATCGCGCAGGGTGGTACCCCAGTGCTCGCTGATGGCGCGGTAGATGTCATAGCTGTCCGATACCACCGCCACGATCGCACCGGGCGTGCCGAACTGGCGCAGCATGTTGCGGTAGGCGTCCACCTCGCGCTCGCGGCCCCAGCTGGTGATGGTGCTGTGCTCGGCGGCGGGAATCGAATAGCCGGCCATCGGCGCGTGGTAGTGCGCGCGCGCCAGGCACAGGGCCGATACGGTATCGGTGCCGAGGAAGTTGACCAGGTGCGCGGCACCGCCCAGCGCGGCCGATTCCAGGCTCGAGACACCGCGCGCGCCGAAGTCATGCAGCTTGAACGGCAGCTGCCCCTGCGGGTCGTCGCTGGTCTGCTGCAGGAACGCGGCAATGGTCTGCCGTGCGTGCCAGCTGATGGTGGCCACGGTGACCGGGTACCACACGCGCAGCAGCAGCGTTTCCAGGTACGACGGCACCCAGAACGCGGCCGGATCGGTCGATTCGATGGTCATCAGCGCCTGGTGGGTGGGCACCACGCTGCCCTCGGGAACGGCGCGGATGCGCACCGGCAGGTGGCCGCCAAGCCGGTCGACGATATCGCGCCAGCCGGCCTCGTTGAACGGTTCGCCATGCGCGGCGAATACCGCAGCAGCGTCGTCGATGTCGGCGTGGGTGACCGGCCGTGCCAGCGCGTCCTTGAGGATCGCCTGCAGGCCGAAGAACACCGTGCGATCGTGCAGGCCGCCACGTGATTCGACGTAGAAGAACGTGGCATCGGTACCCGGCGGGTACTGCAGCCAATGGCTGGCCTTGTAGCTGTCGGTGTTGAGGAGAAGATTATCGAGGTAGTGCATGACGGAAGCTCCTTCGCGTCGGGTGGCACCGGCGGTCTATCCGCCAGTGGGAAAGCGGGGCCGGTCAGCCGCGGCCGAGGAAGTACTCCAGGATGTGCAGGTGGTCTTCGAACAGCTGCGGGCCCATGTCCAGGGCCTCACTCACCGGTATCCAGCGTGCCTTGTCGGCATCGTCGCCGCCGCGCACCGGCGGCAGCTCGCCGGCCGGAAACTCGAAGTGGAAACCGTGGGTGATGGTGCGGCCACGCTGGCTGCGGTCCGGGTGGTCGAACACCTGCTGGCCCTTCAGCGACCCCTTCAACACCGGCAACGGAATCTTCAGGCGGGTTTCCTCGCGCAGTTCGCGCAGGCAGCTGTCGAGCAGGCTCTGTTCCTGGCCGACGAAGCCGCCGGGCAATGCCCACAGCCCCTTGCCGGGTTCCGAGCGGCGACGCACCAGCAGCACGTGGCCCGAATGCACCACCACCGCATCGGTGGTGACGAAGGTGGGCGCGTAGGGCGCATCCTTCCAGGCGGCCTTGTACTGTTCGATGAAGCGGTACTCGGCCACCAGCTGGCCATACGCAGGCGCGCTTTTGCGGAACGCTTCGAGCATGTCGTACACCGGCGCCGGCACATTGCCACGCAGCATCAGCAGCGCGCCGTGGAAGTCGACGTCGCCGGCCTCGAACAGGTAGCGCCGCAGCTCGGTGGCCGACAGGGTGGCGGTGTGCTGCACGTCCACCAGCGGCCACTGCGGGAACTCGCGCAGGTAGTAGCTGGACGCATCCTTGTCCATGCCGATCAGGCCCACCCTGGCATCGGCGGCGGCACCGTCGTTGCGCAGGGCGTCAGCCACCTGGCGCTGCACGTTGGCGATCCACTGTGCTTCGTTGTACAGGTGGTCACGCAGCGGGCGGATCAGCAGACGGTCGGTGTGGCCGTCGAGGGCCGCCTGGATCATCACGGCGCGTTCGGCCACGGTCCAGGGATTGCGGAGGCTGCGGGGGGTATCGGCAGAGCCGACCAGGAAGATCAGCTTGCGGGCCCGGCTCAGGGCCAGGCGGGCAACGGCGGCGTGGCCGTTGTGGAAGGGCTCGAATCGCCCGATGAAGACGAGATAGTCGAATTCCATGAGAATCCCTCATGTCGTTGTGGCAGCCGCGGGTCTGTCCCTTGGCTTGCTGCAGATGCTACGCCGATGGCGGGGCGGGTCAAGCCTGCAGCCGTGCTTTCTGCTGAACGGCGCATTGCGTGCGCGGACTGCGCCGTTGTTCTCAGGCCCTGAGAAGCCCCTGCGCCATACTGCAACCCACGCGGCGGACGGCATGCTCGGGGGCAAGACAGTGGCGGACAAGTACTGCGATCTGGTCATGAAAGGCGGCATCACCAGCGGCATCGTGTACCCCAATGCGGTACTGGCGCTGGCCCGCGAGTATCGCTTCAAGAGCATCGGCGGCACTTCAGCCGGCGCCATTGCGGCAGCGGTGGCGGCTGCAGCGGCCTGCGGCGATCGCCGCCAGCAGGCCGGCGAGCAGCTGCCCGGCGATGCAGGCTATGGCGGGCTGTCGGCGGTGTCGGCACAGCTGTCCCGGCGCGGCTTCATCTACAGCCTGTTCCAGCCGGCGCGCGGCGCGCGCGCGGCCTATCGGCTGCTGGTGGTGCTGACCGGCAATGCCCGCCTGCCGCACAAACTGCTGTGCCTGGCCGTTGCGGTATTCGAGATCGCGCCGCTGGAAGTGCTGGTGTCGCTGGCGCTGCTGCTCGGCCTGGGCTGGTGGGGCGGTGGCTGGAGCGGCGTGGCCGCCACGCTGCTGCCATCACTGCTGTGCGCCTACGGTGCGGGTGTGGCCGGTGCCGCGCTGCGGGTCGCGCGGGTGGCGCGTCGCAACCTGCTGGGCCTGTGCAGCGGCCTCAGCCGCGATCCACGCAGGCCGGCGCTGACCGAGTGGTTGCATGAATGCCTGCAGCAGCTGTCCGGCAAGCCGCTGGATGCACCGTTGACCTTCGCCGACCTGCACGATGCGCCGCGCTACGCCGGTGAGCCTGACAGCCCGCATGCGATCAGCCTTCAGATGATCACCACCTGCGTATCGCACAACGAGCCGCGCACGCTGCCACTGGGCGGCGCGCAGTTCTGGTTCCTGCGCGAGGAGTTCGAACAGCTGTTTCCTGCCAGCGTGGTGCAGTGGCTGGTGAGCCAGGCCGGCCCGCCGCTGGAGGTGGACGGGCGGCAGTATTACCACCTGCCGCAGGGCCCGAAGCTGCCGGTGCTGGTGGCCACGCGCATGAGCCTGAGCTTCCCGCTGCTGATCAGCGCGGTGCCGCTGCATGAACCCTCACGCCGCGAACGACGCTGCGAACCGACCGCCGCTGCGGCCGACCAGGAGCACAACGTTGCCGACAGCATGGAAGGGCTGACCAGTGCCGGGCAGACCTGCGGCCCGGTGATCACCGCCTTCCGCATCTGCTGGTTCTCCGATGGCGGCATCAGCAGCAACTTCCCGATCCATCTGTTCGACGCCGCCCTGCCGCGCTGGCCGACCTTCGCCATCAACCTGGTCTATCCACAGCACGCCGAAGCGGTGAGCCAGGGCAGCGGCGGCCGCCAGGCGCTGGAACATGCGGTGTTCCTGCCCACCGAAAACCGCCACGGCTGGCAACGGCATTACCAGTCCATCGCCACGCCACTGGCCGCAGCCGAGTTGGGTCGTTTCCTGTTCGCGGTGGTGGCGACCATGCAGAACTGGCGCGACCTGCTGCAGGCGCGCGCACCGGGCTACCGCGACCGCATCGTGCACGTCAGCCTGCAGGGCGACGAGGGTGGCATGAACCTGGACATGCCGCAGGACGTGCTGACCCGCATCGCCGACAAGGGCAGCCTGGCCGGTGCTCGCTTCTGTTCGTTCTCGTTCGAGAACCACTACTGGATCCGCTGGCGCAACCTGGCCTCGGCCTACCAGCGCTACACGCTGGAAGTGGCGCGCACCGATGATCCGGCGCAGCAGGTGCTGGCCTACCGCGCGGCGTACGCGATGGTCGCCAGCGGTCAGCCGACGCCACCGTCGTACAAGCTGGGCTCGGAAGACAAACGGCTGGCCTCGCAGCAGTTGTGGGGCTTGATGGTCGAGCAGGGCCGCACCTGGGAGGACCTCGGCCCGGACCTTACCGACGGCGCACCGCGTCCGCTGCCGCAGATGAAGGTGACCCCGATCTACTGAGCCGGTCCTGCGGTCGAATCGGGGTCAGATCCGTTTCCGCAGGAAAACGGATCTGACCCCGCAGTGGTTGCTGCTCTTGCCGGCCAGCGGCCGGCGCTACCACGGGTGCAGGGCGCGGCCCTGCCAAACCCGCCCTATCGCCCCGGCAACTGCGCGAACGCGCGCTGCATGCAGTCCTCGCGCGGGCACACCCGGCACCCCGGGCCGATCGATACCGAATTGCCCGGGCTCTGCACATCCAGCCCCAGTGAATACACCAGGCGTTCGGCATGCTGCAGGTCGCAGCCCAGCGCCACCGCGAAGGTCTTGCGCGGTTGGCCATGGCCGACCGGGCCACTGCTGACCTGCCGCGCCAGCCAGAAATGGCGGCGCCCATCGGGCATGCGCGCGGTCTGGGTGAGGATGCGACCGGGCTGGTTGAATGCCTCGTAGACGATCCACAGCGGGCACGATCCACCCACCTGCGAGAAGTGGAAATCGGTGGCCGAATGGCGCTTTGAGACGTTGCCCGCCCGATCCACGCGAATGAAGAAGAACGGCAGGCCGGGCGCGCTGCGCCGTGCCAGCGTGCTCAGCCGGTGGCAGACCGCTTCGAAGCCGACGCCGAACTGGTGCGCCAGCAGTTCGATGTCGTAGCTGCTGGTTTCGGCTGCACGCAGGAAGCGCATGTACGGCATCACCAGCGCACCGGCGAAATAGTTGGAGAGACCGATCCGCGCCTGCGCGATGCGTGCCTCATCGGTGAACCCGGCGCGCGCCACCACCGCATCGATCTGCGGCAGGTAGCCGTGCAGGGCCAGCTCGGCCGCCATCTGGAACGCCTGCTGTCCGGGCTCCAGATAATCGGGCAGCCACAGCCGCCGCGCACCGGCATCGTAGTGCCGCTTTTCGCGCCCGGCCTGCAGTGCGGCCACTTCCACCAGCACGCCATGGCGGTCGGCCAGCAGCTGGCGCAGCCGCGGTGCCACATGCCCGGGCGACAGCCCCCATTCGGCGAACAGCTGCTCGGCCAGCTCGTCCAGCTCGGGAATGTGGTTATGCATGCGGTTGAAGAACTCGCGCACCTGGTCACCGGCGGGCAGGGTGCTGCCGGCGCCGGGCTCGCCCAGCTGGAACTCCAGTGCGGCCGCGTGCTCGCGCAGCGCCAGGTGACGACGGTGCAGGTCCAACAGCGCGCGGCTGACCTGCGGCAGGTTGCCGGCCAGGGCGCGCAGTTCGGTCGCGCTGACCTCGGCCAGGCCCAGGTCGCGCAGGGTTTCGCCCAGCGCCTCCTGCAGGGCGGCGGGCTCATCGTCATCGAACAGCGAGGAAACGTCGCCCAGCACCTCTCCCAGCTTCTTCTGCACCGCCGGTGTCAGTGGGCGCTTGTTGCGCTCGATCTGGTTCAGGTAGCTGGCCGACAGCCCCAGCGCACGCGCCAGATCGGCCTGGCTGTAGCCGCGCTGCTCGCGCAGCCGCAGCAGGCGCAGGCCGAGTTGCCGCTGGGGAGCTGAATAATTCACAGAATTAACAGGAATCGTGGGGCGCGTTGGCCAGATTAAGCGGATTCAGCCCGGAAATCGAGCCGGGTGCTGTGAATAATGCCAAGCATCTTTCGCACCCTGTGGGATTGTCGTCATGACTGTTGCAGCGCCCCGTATCCGCATGCTGATCGATGGCCAGTTCGTTGAATCGGCCACTTCCCACTGGCAGGACGTGATCAATCCGGCCACCCAGGACGTGCTGGCCCAGGTGCCGTTCGCCACCACCGGCGAAGTGGACGCCGCCGTCGCCGCCGCCAAGGAAGCCTTCAAGACCTGGCGCAAGACCCCGATCGGCACCCGCGCGCGCATCTTCCTGAAGTACCAGCAGCTGATCCGCGAAAACATGAGTGAGCTGGCCCACATCCTCACCGCCGAACAGGGCAAGACCCTGCCGGACGCCGAAGGTGATGTGTTCCGCGGCCTGGAAGTGGTCGAGCACGCCGCCGCCATCGGCAACCTGCAGCTGGGCGAGCTGGCCAACAACGTGGCCAATGGCGTGGACACCTACACGATTATGCAGCCGCTGGGCGTGTGCGCTGGCATCACCCCGTTCAATTTCCCGGCGATGATCCCGCTGTGGATGTTCCCGATGGCGATTGCAACGGGCAACACCTTCATCCTCAAGCCGTCCGAGCAGGACCCGATGGTCACCATGCGCCTGGTCGAGCTTGCCCTGGAAGCCGGCATTCCGAAGGGCGTGCTGAACGTCGTCCACGGCGGCGAGGAAGTGGTCAACGCGATCTGCGACCACCCGGACATCAAGGCCGTGTCGTTCGTCGGGTCCACCCGCGTCGGCACCCACGTCTACAACCGCGCCTCGCTGGCCGGCAAGCGCGTGCAATGCATGATGGGCGCCAAGAACCACGCCGTGGTGCTGCCGGACGCCAACAAGGAACAGACCCTCAACGCAATGGTCGGTGCCGCCTTCGGTGCCGCTGGCCAGCGCTGCATGGCGGCTTCCACGCTGGTGCTGGTCGGTGAAGCGCGCAACTGGGTGCAGGACCTGGTGGCCAAGGCCCAGACCCTGAAGGTCAGCGCCGGCACCGTGTCCGGTACCGACGTCGGTCCGGTCATCTCCTGCAGCGCCCGCGAGCGCGTGGAAGGCCTGATCGCCTCGGGCGTGGAGCAGGGCGCCAAGCTGGTGCTCGATGGCCGCAAGCCGCAGGTCGATGGCTTCGAGAAGGGCAACTTCGTTGGCCCGACCATCTTTGCCGGTGTCACCACCGACATGCGCATCTACCAGGAAGAAATCTTCGGGCCGGTGCTGGTCATCCTCGAAGCGGAAACGCTGGAAGAGGCCATCGCGATGGTCAACAGCAACCCGAACGGCAACGGCACCGCACTGTTCACCCAGTCCGGCGCTGCCGCGCGCAAGTTCCAGGAAGACATCGACGTCGGCCAGGTCGGCATCAACGTGCCGATCCCGGTGCCGGTGCCGCTGTTCTCGTTCACCGGTTCGCGCGCCTCCAAGCTGGGTGACCTGGGCCCGTATGGCAAGCAGGTGGTGCTGTTCTACACCCAGACCAAGACGGTCACCGCGCGCTGGTTCGATGACGAGACGCTGAGCCACGGCGTCAACACCACGATCAGCCTGAAGTAACGGCAGGAGCAGCCATGAGCCACTCGATGACGACGGAACTGGAAGAAGCGCAGCAGGCGTACCGCGAGGCGGCGCGCGACTTCGCACAGGCTGAACTGGCGCCGCACGCCGCGCGATGGGATGCGGAGGGCATCTTTCCGCGCGAGGCGATCGCCAAGGCCGGTGAGTTGGGCTTCTGCGGTCTGTACATGGACCCGGAAGTGGGCGGCAGCGGCCTGAGCCGACTGGACGCCGCCGTCGTCATCGAGGAGCTCGCCAACGTCGATCCGTCGACCGCGGCGTACATCAGCATCCACAACATGGCCTCGTGGATGGTGTCCAGGTGGGGCCAGCCAGCCCTGCGCGATGCGTGGGGCACCGATCTGTCCTCGGGCAACAAGCTGGCCTCGTACTGCCTGACCGAACCGGGCGCCGGTTCCGATGCGGCCTCGCTGAAGACCACCGCCGTGCGCGATGGCGACTTCTACGTGCTGAACGGCTCCAAGGCCTTCATTTCCGGCGCCGGTGCCACCGAGCTGCTGGTGGTGATGGCGCGTACCGGCGGTGCCGGTGCCGGCGGTGTCAGCGCCATTGCGGTGCCGGCGGACCTGCCGGGCATCAGCTTCGGCCGCAAGGAAGAGAAGATGGGCTGGAACAGCCAGCCCACCCGTGGCATCACCTTCGAGAACGTCCGCGTGCCGGTCAGCCACCTTCTGGGAGAGGAAGGCGGCGGCTTCAAGCTGGCGATGAAGGGGCTGGACGGCGGCCGCATCAACATCGCCGCCTGCTCGCTGGGTGCCGCACAGGGTGCACTGGATGCTGCGCGCCGCTACATGGGCGAGCGCCGCCAGTTCGGCAAGGCGCTGGCCGAGTTCCAGGCGCTGCAGTTCAAGCTGGCCGACATGGTCACCCAGCTGGTGGCTGCACGGCAGATGGTGCACACCGCCGCACGCAAGCTCGATGCCGGTGCCAGCGATGCCAACGTGTGGTGCGCGATGGCCAAGCGCTTCGCCACCGATGCCGGTTTCAACGTCTGCAATGAAGCGCTGCAGATCCACGGGGGCTACGGCTACATCCGCGAATACCCGATCGAGCGCCTGCTGCGTGACTGCCGCGTGCACCAGATCCTGGAAGGCACCAACGAGATCATGCGGGTGATTGTTGCCCGTCACCTGCTCAACACCGAAGAGGAACTGCGATGAAGGATTGGCGTACCCAGGAGCACGTGGGCCTGAAGGTGGAGGTGGATGGCCACACCGCCGTGGTCACCCTGAACAACCCGCCGGCGCATACCTGGACCGTGCACAGCCTGTCGGCGCTGCGCGACCTGGTCGGCGCGCTCAACGCAGACCGCGACATCTACGCGCTGGTGATCACCGGTGACGGCGAGAAATTTTTCTCCGCCGGTGCCGACCTCAACCAGTTCGCCTCCGGCGACAAGACCGCTGCACGTGAGGCCGCGCGCCGCTTCGGTGAAGCCTTCGAAGCGCTGTCCGGTTTCCGTGGCGTGTCGATCGCCGCGATCAACGGCTACGCCATGGGCGGTGGCCTGGAGTGCGCGCTGGCCTGCGACCTGCGCATCATTGATGACCATGCCCAGGTCGCGCTGCCGGAGGCCACCGTCGGCCTGCTGCCGTGTGCCGGCGGTACCCAGAACCTGCCACGCCTGGTCGGCGAGGGCTGGGCCAAGCGCATGATCCTGCTGGGTGAGCGCATCAATGCCGAGACCGCGCTGCGCATTGGCCTGGCCGAAGAAAAGGTCGGCAAGGGCGAAGCCAAGGCGCTGGCGCTGGAATGGGCGAAGAAGGCCGGCAAGCAGAGCCCGACCAGCATCGCCGCCTGCAAGACCCTGGTGCAGTCCACCCGCACCGGCACCCACGCCTCGGCGCTGGTGGCCGAGCGCGAAGCCTTCGTCGACCTGTTCGACACCGCCGACCAGGTCGAGGGCGTGACCGCCTTCCTGGAAAAGCGCCCCGCGCAGTGGAAGAACGCATGAGCACGGATACCGCTGCCGACGACGCACCGGTGCTGTTCGAAGAGCGCGTGGCCGGCAACGGCACGCGCATCGGCATCGCCACGCTCAATGCGCCGCGTACGCTCAACGGTTTCTCGCTGCCGATGGCGCACCTGCTGCTGAAGCAGCTCAACGCCTGGGCCGACGACGATGGCATCGCCATGGTGGTGCTGCAGGGCGCCGGCGAAAAGGCGTTCTGTGCTGGTGGCGACCTGCACAGCCTGTACAAGGCCATGGTCGCCTTCCGTGAGGCCGGCCACAGCGACATCCGCCAGAACGCCTATGCCGCCGAGTTCTTCGACGTCGAATACCGCGTCGATTACCTCATCCACACCTACACCAAGCCGATCCTGTGCTGGGGCCACGGCATCGTGATGGGCGGCGGCATCGGCCTGATGTCCGGCGCCAGCCACCGTGTGGTCAGCGAACGCTCCAAGCTGGCCTTCCCGGAAATCACCGTCGGCCTGTTCCCTGATGTCGGTGGCAGTTGGCTGCTGCCGCGCGTGCCGGGCAAGGGTGGCCTGTTCCTGGCCCTGACCGGCGCACTGCTCAACCCGGGCGATGCCATCTACGCCGGCCTGGCCGACGTGCACGTGGCCGAAGAACGCCGCAGCGCGGTGTTCGATGCGCTGCTGCAGGTGGCCTGGTCCAATGACACCGCACACAACCACGAACGCCTGACCCATCTGCTGCAGTCGCATGCCAGCGATGCCGCCACCGGTCCACTGCTGGCCCACGCGGCGCAGGTCGATGCGTTGTGCGAAGGCGATGACCTTGAAGCCATCGTGGCGCGCATTGCCGGCCTGCAGACCGACGACGCCTGGTTGCAGGCGGCTCAGAAGACCCTTGCTGCCGGTGCACCGGGTTCGGCACGGTTGGCGTACGAACTGCAGCGCCGCAGTGCCGGCCAGGACCTGGCCGCGATCTATCGCCTGGAGTACATCGTCGCCCTGCATTGCGCCGCCCATGGTGATTTCGCCGAAGGCATCCGCGCGCTGCTGGTCGACAAGGACCGCAATCCGCAGTGGAACCCGGCCACCCTGGCCGAGGCCACCGGCGCGTGGGCAGACACCTTCTTCGCTTCCCCCTGGGCCGACGCCGCGCATCCGCTGGCCGACCTGGGCACTCCCCTTGTTGAAAGGAGCCTTGCATGAGCCGCATTGCATTCATCGGGTTGGGCAACATGGGTGGCCCGATGGCCGCCAATCTGGTCAAGAACGGCCACAGCGTGCGCGTGTTCGATCTGGTTCCGGCCGCGGTGCAGGCCGCTGTCGACGCCGGCGCCAGCGCTGCATCGTCGGCGCGCGACACCCTGGCCGATGCCGAAGTGGTGATCTCGATGCTGCCGGCCAGCCGTCATGTCGAAGGCGTGTACCTGGGCGACGCCGGCATTCTTGCCGCGATCCCGGCCGGTGCACTGGTCATCGACTGCAGCACGATCGCCCCGGCCAGTGCCCGCAAGGTCTCGGAAGCGGCCGCCGCGCGTGGCCTGCAGATGATCGACGCGCCGGTGTCCGGCGGTACCGCCGGCGCCCAGGCCGGCACCCTGACCTTCATCGTCGGCGGCGAGGAAGACGCGCTGGAACGCGCACGCCCGGTGCTGCAGGCGATGGGCAAGAACATCTTCCACGTTGGCGCCAGCGGCGCTGGCCAGGTCGCCAAGCTGTGCAACAACATGGCGCTGGGCGTGATCATGGCGGTGACCGGTGAAGCCATCGCACTGGGCGTGGCGCACGGGCTGGACCCCAAGGTGCTGTCGCAGATGATGGCGGTCAGCACCGGCCGCAGCTGGGCCACCGAAGTGTGCAACCCGTGGCCGGGCGTGCTGGAGAATGCGCCGGCCTCGCGTGGCTACAGCGGCGGTTTCGGCAGTGATCTGATGCTGAAGGACATGGGCCTGGCGGTGGAAGCGGCGATGAGTGTCGGCGCTTCGATTCCGCTGGGCGAAGTGGCCCGCAATCTCTACTCGATGAACCACCAGGCCGGCCGCGGCAAGCTGGATTTCTCCAGCGTCGTGCAGCTCATCACGAGCGAGAAGTGACCTGGTAGTGCCGGCCGCTGGCCGGCAACCTCATGCCCCCGTGCGGGACAACGGAGGTGGGATGGGCGGATGTTCGGTTTCGACCGGCATCCGCCCATTTTTTTGGGGGTCGGATCCCTTTCGCAACGCGAAAGGGCTCTGACCCCATATAGCCGTGCGGGCCTGGGATGGGGTCAGAGCCCTTTGCCGGTGGCAAAGGGATCCGACCCCGGCGCCGCATCAGGCAACGATCAGCGTTACATCAATGTTGCCGCGGGTGGCGTTGGAGTACGGGCACACGATGTGCGCCTTCTGCACCAGTTCTTCCACCTGCTCGCGCGGCACGCCCGGCACGTTGATGGTCAGCTCGGCCTCGATGCCGAAGCCGGTCGGGATCTGGCCGATGCCGACCTTGCCGGTGACGGTGGTGTCGGCCGGCAGCGCGACCTTGGCCTGGCCGGCCACGAACTTCAGCGCGCCCAGGAAGCAGGCCGAGTAGCCAGCGGCGAACAGCTGTTCCGGGTTGGTGCCCGGGCCGCCGGCACCACCCAGCTCGCGCGGGGTCGACAGCTGGATGTCCAGCACGTTGTCGGACGAGACGGAACGGCCTTCACGGCCGCCGGTGGAGGTGGCCTGGGCGGTATACAGAACCTTTTCGATGGACATCGGGATGCTCCTGGTCAGTGGGTGGGTACTGCTATGGAGCCTACTTTGCCCGGTTTCTGCGTACGTTGGGTTGCAGTCCGTACGAAAAACTTGATTGATCGTCCTGTTGGCCTAGATCGTCCACTCGCGGTCGGTGGTGAACATGATGGTCAGCCAGCGGTCCGGCGAGGCCTCGCCCAGCGCATCGCCGATCTCGTCGCGCAGCTGGTCCCATTCCAGCAGGGGCCGCGGCGGGTCGTCCTCGCGTACCACGAAGAACAACTCGATCTGCTCGCCACGCCCCACCTGGGCGACGTAGCTGCGATGCTCGACGAAGCCATGCTTGGCCACGATCGCGCGTGCCACCGCGTCCACGTGCGCCTGCAGTTCCGGCGGGGTGACCAGCAGGATGCCGGCCAGCGCCCGGCGCACCGTCCCGAGCGGGGCGATCATCACCAGCACGCAGACGAAGGCAAGGATGGCCGGGTCGATGTACGGCCCGACCCAGGCCAGCGAGGTGCCGCGCACCAGTACGCCGCCAAGGAAGGCCAGCAGGTAGCAGGCCGACATGCTGGCGGCGATCACCCAGTTCTTCGCGTCCAGCGCGATGAACTCCGAACCGATGCGGCGGTTGGCGCGCAGCACGAACCAGGCCAGCGCACCTTCGCCGATGATCGACAACCCGGCGAAGGCGATGGCTGGGCCGAGTGCGATGTGGCGGCCGCCGGACATCAGCGCATCCACCGCATTGACCAGCGCATACAGTGCCGCGCCGATCATCAGCGTGCCGCTCACCCCCAGCACGATGGGCTCCAGGTGCCAGAAGCCCATGGTGAAGCGCTGGTTGAGCCGCGACTGCAGCGCGTCGGTGCTGGTGGACAGTGCGATCAGACGCGCGACCAGCAGTGACAGCCAGGTCATCACCACATCGATCAAGCCGTAGATGCCATCGAAGATGATCAGCGAGGAATTGGCCAGAAGACCAAATACCACCGCAGCGGCAGCCAGCAGCAATGAGCCTGCGATGGACAGGCGCAGCACGCCTTGTTCGGTACGCGCATCGAAGAAGCGTTCGGTGTTGGCAGGCATGCGGGAATCCAGCGGGAAATGGGCTGCGGAAGCAGCGCGTTGCCATTCTATCCAGCCTGCGGCACGTCGCCATGACCACGCCCGCACAGCGCCTGGAAAAGTCACCAGACTGGTAACCGTTTGCGGATTGACGGGTGCACACCCGAAGCGTATCGTTTGTACCACGATGACATAGAAGCCTCCGGTGACCCCGGGGGCTTCTTTCGTTTGCGCCGTCGCGCGCTGCGAGGTCACCGCCACCGGCCCTGACGTCCCCGTCGCAGCCGTTCTGTTTTCCGCCCCGATCCTGCCTTTCCCGCGCCGTCCTGGTGATCGCGTGGGGCGCCGCCGTGCGCGCAGGATCGGGGCACTCCACATCCATCAACGAAGGAGGATTCGATGCCCCTGCTGACCCTTGAGCAGTGCCGCGCGCACTGCCGTATCGACGGCGATTTTGACGACGCCATCCTGGGTGACCTGCTGGCCGCAGCCAGCGATGCAGCCGCGGCCTATCTGGGCCGCGAGCTGTACGCCGACCAGGCCGCGCTGGACCAGGCGCTGGACCAGCTGCCGCAGGACATGGCGGCGGCGGTGACCGGGCATGAAGCCGCGGTTGCCGCCGCCAATGCCGAGACCAACGCGGCCAAGGCCAAGGCCATGCGTGATGTGGCCGATCGCCGCCTGGCCGTGGCGACCGCGCGCAGTGCGCGCCTGCTGCAGGGCATGCCGGTCAACGACAGCACCCGTGCAGCGGTGCGCCTGTTGCTGGGCCACCTGTACGCCTATCGCGAAGCCGTGGTCGTCTCTGCGCAGACGTTCGATGCACCGGCAGGCGCCGCTGCCATCGCACTGGAGCTGCCGTTCGGCGTGGCCGCGCTGCTTGATCCGTACCGATCGGCAGCAACGCCATGAACGCCGGCCACTTCAATCGCCGCATCCGCATCGAGCGCCAGGACGGCCAGCTCGATGCGTGGGGGCAGCCGCTGGACGCCTGGCAGCCGGTGGCAGAACTGTGGGCCGCCATCATCGCCGACCGCGCAGACAGCGTGCAGCGGCTGACGCTGGAAAGCCGCCTGCCGGCAACGATCCGGCGCCAGCGCTTCCATGTCCGATTGGCAGCCGCACGACAGGCAGGCATCCAGGCCGGCATGCGCATCGTGCATGACGGTCGTGTTTTCAACATCACCGGCGTTGCGCCCGACTTCAGCCGGCGCCAGACCACGGTGCTGCTCACCGAACAGTCTTCAGGCATCGCCTGAGCGACGCCAACCAGGACACCGCGATGAGTTACGAAGCACAGCTGCACGCGCTGCTGGCCCCGCTGCTGCAGGGCCGGCTGTATCCCGACCTTCCGCCGGAACCGGTCATCTATCCGTGTGCCGTCTACCAGCAGATGGGTGGACAGTCCGTGTGGTTCAACGAAGGTTCCATTCCCGAACAGAAGCACGCTCGCGTGCAGCTGACCGTCTGGGCAGACAGCCGCGCCCAGGCCAACACCCTGATCCGCAACATCGAGGATCAGGTATGCGCAGGATTGCCGACCGCCGAATCGTTCGGCGCTGCAATTGCCGTGCATGAGCCGATGCTGCACAAGTACGGCGCGCGGTTCGATTTCGGCCTGTGGTACGTCGACCCGTAAACCGCATCACCCGTGCAACACCCCAGCCCGGCATTCGCCGGGCTTTTTTTTATCCAACGAGGAAATACACCATGGCACTCAAGCTTCCCAAGGGCACCCAGTTCGGCTTCGCACCGGTCGTCTCCACCGCGATCGCTACCAGCGCGATCTCCAAGGCTGCGCCGGCGCTGGCCAGCGTTGCCGCCAACAGCGTCGACACCGGCGATGTGGTGGTCATTGAACTGCCGGGCTGGCCGGCCCTGAACAACCGCGCCACCCGCGCCGGTGCTGAAGCCACCGGCAGCGTTGAACTGCTGGGCATCGACACCACCGATACCGTGCTGTTCCCCGGTACCAGCGGTGCCGGTGTACTGCGCAAGGCGGGCGCCTTCGTCGACCTGGACCAGCAGGGCGACCCGACCACCGCCGGTGGCGAGCAGCAGTACTGGAGCGGCACGCTGCTCGAAGACCCGACCGGTCGCCAGGTTCAGATGCCGACCTTCAAGAACGCCAAGACCATCACCCTGCCGCTGTTCTACGATCCGAAGAAGCCGTGGTATTCGGCACTGAAGAACGCTGACGCCAAGGGCGAGCCGGTGATCCTGCGGGCCAAGCTGGTCGGCGGCGACGTGCTGTACTGGTACGGCTACCTGAGCTACAACGGCGACCCGACCATGGCCGCCAACACCCCGATGGGCACCACCGCGACCTTCACCGCGCTGGCAGACTCCATCCTGGTCGAGGGCGCCTGATGTTCCAGGTCAAGGCGCCGGAGAGCTTCAAGAGCACCCTGACCATCGTCGGTCACGGCCGCGAGCAGAAGCTCAACCTGACCTACCGGCACCTGTCGGTAGCCGACTACGCCAGCCTGCTGGAGCGTCTGGGCGATGACACGTTGAGCGTGGCCCAGGCCATCCTGGACATCGTGGTGGACTGGGATGCCGATGTGGCGCTGGACACCGCCGGCGTCGAGCTGGCGCTGCAGCAGCAGGCCGGCCTGGATGGCGCCATCATCGGTGGCTACACCCAGGCCCTGCAGGTCGCACGCAAGGGAAACTGATCGAGGCGGTGGGGGCCCTGTACTGGCGGGCCCCCACCGAGTCCGAGCTGATGAAGCTTGGATTGAAGGCAAAGCACTTTCCACCACCGCAGGTCGAGCTGTGGCCGGAGTGCGTGCTTCCCATCGAACTTTTTTCGCGGGTTGCCACCCAGTGGCGCGTCGGCGCAGGTGGCCCGATCGGGCTGGATTACAACGTGGTCTACCGGGAGCTGGAGCGCGAAGCGCTCGACGGCGACCAGCATGACGAGGTGATGGCGGCCATCCGCATCATCGAACGCGCTGCCTTGGAGCAGATGCAACAGGAATGAGCCGGCCATCGCGGCAATGCCGATGGCCGATCCCGGCTCCGCCGAAGCGGAGCCGACTCTCCCGAGGAACACTCAATGAGCACTACATCGCCTGGCAGCACACGGACCACCGTGGAGGCCAGCAACGCATTGGAAACGGCCATGCAGGCAGCAAGGCGCGGCATGACCGAGATGACCGGCACCACACAGGAGTTCCAGCGGCAGCTGGAGAAGATCAACACGGTGCAGCAGGCCTTCAATGCCGTGCTGACCACCAGCGCATCATTGGTCACCGCACTGTCCACGCAGCTGACCGCCCTGAACACGCAGCTGCAGGCGGCGGCGAAGGCAGGAACAACCGCAGCGGGCGCGGACGCCGGCAAGGCTGCAAAGAAGGAAGAGAAGGCCCAACAGGACGACAAGGGCCTGGCAGGCATCCGCAAGGGCCTGGGCGGCGCGCTCGGCGACTATATCGGCAAGACCGAAAACACCGCCACGGCTGCCAAGAAAGCCTTCGACAAAGCATTCACCGGCGCCGACGAAGCGTTGAGGAGCTTCGTGACCACCGGCAAGTCCAAGTACAAGGAACTGGCCCAGTCCATCCTGTCCGACCTCAAGATGATCGCCGCACAGCAGGCACTGGTCTGGGGGGCGAGGAAGATCGCCGGCTTGATGGGGGTCGACCTGACGCCCAAGGATGCAGCGACGGACGCGGCGGCGGTGGCTGCAGGCGTGGCGACTGCCAAGGACGCCAAGGCCGGTGATGCCAAGGCGGGCGAAACCAAGGACGCCAAGGACACCAAGGGCACCACAGGACTTTCGGGGTTCCGCAAGGGCTTCGGCAGCGCGCTCGGCGAGTACATGGAAAAGACCGAGAACTCCGCCAAGTCCACCCAGGATGCCTTTTCCAAAGCGTTCACCGGCGCAGAGGCGGCACTGCAGAGCTTCGTGAAGACGGGCAAGTCCAACTACAAGGATCTGGCCAAGTCGATCATCGCCGATCTAAAGATGATCGCCATCCAACAGGCAATCGTCTGGGGCGTCAAAAAGATCGCGGGCCTGTTCGGATATGGCACGGGGGTGGAGGCCAACGCCAACGGTGGCGTCTACCAGTCGCCGAGCCTGTCGGCCTATTCCGGCGGTGTCTACAACACTCCGCAGCTGTTCGCCTTCGCCAAGGGCGCCGGCGTGTTCGGCGAAGCGGGACCGGAAGCGATCATGCCGCTGCGGCGCGGGCCGGACGGCCGCCTGGGTGTGGCCGCGCACGGTGGCGGCGGTGGCGGCGGAGTGGGAGTCAGCATCCGCATCGACAACAACGGTGGCAAGGAAGTCACCACCAACGAAAGCATGCTGCAGCAGTTCGGCAACGAGATCGGCCAGTTCGTGGAACGCAAGTACCGCGAGCTGCAGAGTCGTGACCTGAAGGCAGGTGGTGTGCTCAGCAGGAGTGCCATGCAATGACCGACACCTTCACCTGGCCGGCAACCAGCCAGAGTACTGGAACCACCACCGCCGCCGTGAAGCGCGCGAAGTTCGGAGATGGCTATGCGCAGGCCGCTGCCGATGGCCTGAACGCCACTTCACGCAGTTACCAGCTGCAGTTCGTCGGCAACCGCAAAACGATCAACGAGATCGTGACCTTCCTGGATGGTCATGCCGGCCGCAGCTTCCTGTGGAAAGGGCCACTGGGGCAGGGGCTGTACATGTGTGATTCCTACACCGACAGCCATCTCGGCGGCCAGGTATCGACCATCACCGCCACCTTCGAGCAGACCTTCCACGCGTAGGCATGAGCATGGATCTTCAACGGATCGACCTGGATACCATCCAGCCCAACGGAAAGCGTGGGGAGACCCAGCGGCCGGCCTTCACCAAGATCAACCAGAACTTTCAGGATGTTGCGTTGGCGCTGGAGGGAATCCCTGGTGCCATCGCAGACTCAGTCTCGGGAAAGAACCGTTTGATCAATGGGAATTTCGAGCTCTGGCAGCGTGGGGACAACTTCACCGCCGCCGCTGCCTACTGTGCAGACAGATTCTTTGCACAGCAGGGAGGGATGGACGGAGCAGTCATATTCAAATCACCCGTTGCCCCGGGCGATTCGAACTTCCCGAGAAGCCTGTTTACGTTGGCCGCCAATTGCAACGGGAATCACAACGCCGCCGGACACCATTTCCTGTTCGAGCAGCGTGTGGAAAGTGTGCGGACCTTTGCCGCATCGGAGAGCACGCTATCGTTCCTGGTCTACAACGCAGGCACCGCAGGCAGAAAGATCGCAGTCGAGTTCCTGCAGCGCTTCGGAACGGGCGGAAGCCCCACTGTCACGGCGATCCAGCCGGAAGTTTTCACGCTCGCACAGGGCCTGAACCGGATCAGCAAGACCGTCAGTCTTCCTTCCATCTACGGTAAGACGCTTGGCAGTGGCGATGATTCGGTCATCTGTGCGGTATGGCTCTCAGCAGGCAGCGACTTCAACGCGCGCACAGGAGGGCTCGGCGCGCAGGCAGGCCAGTTGTACTTCGGTGAAATGCAATGGGAAGCCGGCGCACGGGCGACCCGCTTCGAGTGGAGATCACCGGCCCACGAGCTTGCGCTGTGCCAGCGCTACTACCAGAAGTCCTTTCCTGTTACAGAGGTTCCCAACAGCAAGAGCAGCTCCGCCGTCCATCGGAACGCCGTGGCCTTCAACAGTGGTACCTGCCGGGTTGTTGCAGAGTTCAAAGGCACGATGCGCAGCACGCCAAAGCTGCTGTTCCATGCAGGCGGAGAAGGTGGTGACATCGGATCGCCGAGCTTCTGGAGGTACTACGACGCCGCGGGCGGAACATGGCGCGCGGGAACGCTGACTAACGTAGTCATGGCAACGAGCCAGGCGTTCATGGCTGACGTAGGCGGTGCGGGCTTCCTGGTAAGCGGCTCTGTTCTACTGGCAGGCCACTACACCGCCGATGCCGAACTCTGAGTGCACTCATGCGTCTGCGGGATCGGGCGGAAAGCCGTGAGATCCGCCCATTGACGGAATGAAAGTACTCAGACCCCGAGCGGACGCCGCCGATTCACCTCGTCCAAGGAGCCAACAATGGCAAGAAAGATCATCGACCTCGATTCCGTTCAACCGAACGGAAAGCGGGGTGAAACACAGCGCCCGGCGTTTACCAAGATCAACGAGAATTTCGCCGAGGTCTACGACGCGTTGACCGAGGTCGCGAAGATCCCGGAAATCGTGGCGAATGCCATCACCGAGCGCGTTCCAGGCAGGAATCTGCTCATCAATGGCGCCCTGCAGTTCTGGCAACGCCGTACATCTGGTCGTGTCGGCACTGGGTCGGGGACGCTGGGCGCGGAAGTGTTCTTCGCCGACCGTTTCACGAACTCGGCGCTGGTCTGCAACCACGACGTACAGCGGGTGGCGTACGACGGGCAGGCCGGATTTCCGGAAGATACACGGTCGATTCTGGTCTGCACCGTATCCGAGGCCATCGCCAGAAGTGGCGCCTGGATGGGGCAGAAGATCGAGGGTGTCCGCAGTGCAAGCGGAGACATCACGATCTCGGTATGGGCGAACTCTGATGCGCCCGGTCGCAGTGTGGGCGTGCGTGTCATCCAGGATTTCGGAACCGGCGGCTCACCCTCGCCGCAGGTGGTGCTGGAAGCCGGTGTGCTCACACTGGGCACCACCGCCAAACGTCACAGCATCACGGTGACGTTGCCGAGTACCCGGGGAAAGGTGCTCGGCAGCAACGGCAACGACCACCTCTACGTAGTGTTCGACCTGTGCGGTGCTGGTCAGAAGGGCGAGCTGGTGGCACAGAACGGCTCGTTCGGCTTTACCCAGTTCCAGGTCGAATCGGGCCGCGCAGCGACATGCTTCGACTGGCGGCCGCCAGGTGTGGAACTGGCGTTGTGCCAGCGCTACTACGAGAAGAGCTACAACCTCGACATCGTGCCCAACACGGCGCACAACGAAGGGCGCGAGGCATTCTCGATCAACTCACCGGGAATGGCGCATTACCAGAGCGTGCGATTCCAGACGGCAAAGCGTGCCCATCCCTACGTGATGATCATCTCGGCCGACAACATCCAGCAGGATGGACACATCGCGGAAGACAACATCTCCCGCGTGCCCTGCCTGGTCAACTACGCCTCGCCTTCCGGGTACGAAGTCAGCTGGACCAACAATCCAGGCCGCTGGGGCGGCTGGTGGCATTGGTGGGCCGACGCCGAGCTTTGATGGGGCGCCCGCAGGGAACAGGACGACAGCAATGACGAGAAAAATCATCGACCTCGATTCCGTTCAGCCGAACGGAATGCGGGGCGAAACCCAGCGCCCGGCGTTTACCAAGATCAACGACAACTTCGCCGAAGTGTATGGCGCGCTGGATTCGCTGGAAAGCGCATTGCAGAGCGCGGCTCCAGGCAGGAACCGCCTGATCAACGGCAACTTCGATTTCTGGCAGCGGGCCACCACTGGCACCACCCAAGGCGGCGAGATCTATGTGGCCGATCGTTGGACCGTGGCAGCGCTGAGCTGCACGCATACCGCAAATCGCGGGGCCAATCTTCCTGCCGGCGGAGCCGCGCCGGAATCGCGCCGTTTCCTCAACAGCGTTGTCTCCAAGGTCAGTGCAGGCAGCAGCGCCTATGTCGCACAGAAGGTCGAAGGGGTCGCCACGCTGTCCGACGGCGAAGTGGTGGTTTCCGGCTTCGCCTATGGCCCGCCAGGAAAACGCATCGGTGTTCGTCTCATCCAGCACTTTGGCACCGGTGGTTCGCCGTCCGCCGCGGTCAGCGTAGAGCTGGGAACCGTGGCGGTCACCGCCGCGTCCTGGACCTATTTCCAGCTCAGTGCGCGACTGCCATCGGTGAAGGGGAAGACGCTGGGCAGCAATGCCGACAGCGATTTCCTGTGGCTGGTGGTGGATCTGTGCGCCGATGCCTATGGCGGTGTCATCTCCGGTCAGAGCGGAGAGTTCTGCCTTGCGATGATGCAGCTGGAGCGCGGCGACAGGGCAACGGCATTCGACCTGCGCCCGCTGGCCCACGAGCTGCAGCTGTGCCAGCGCTACTACGAGAAGAGCTACAACCTGGATGTGCCGCCTGGCACGGCCGATGGCATCGGACGCGACAACCAGTTCTACGACCGCAGCGTCGGCGTTGGCAGCACCTCGCATATCCGGTGTCGCGTCCCCAAGCGGGCCATCCCAGCCTACACGGTCTACAGCGATGTGAACGGGCAGGCAGGGCGCATATCCGGCGCAAGCGGCGGCATCGGCACGGTGACGTCCATCGTATATGCCGGCCAGTCCGGCGCACAGGTCAATTACCAATCCGCCGCAGGCAACTGGGGCTCCTCCTTCCATTGGACCGCCGACGCGGAGCTATGACATGTATCAACTGACCGAAGAGATCGACACCATCAAGTGCCTGCAGACCGGCGCCTTCATTCCACGTGGCCACCGTCTGTGGAATGACTATGAAGCCTGGTGTACGGCAGGCAATGTGCCGGAGCCGGTACCGCCGCTGTTCGCACCCGGCTCGGCGCAGTTCCATCGCTTCATCCGCGGAAAGGCGTGGGAGTGGATGGCCCAGTGTGCCCGCGATCGCGGCTATGACAGCATCGAGAGTTGCTGCAGCTACGTAGGCAGTGCGGTGCCGCGCTACGCGCAGGACGCCATCGCCATGATCGCCTGGCGCGACGGGGTCAACCTCGCACTGGAGACTATTGAGTCCACCGCCGAGGAGACCGCGCCGGACTGGCGGCAGGTCCAGGCGCAACTGCCGCAGCCGGATGCATTCGGCTGGCCTGCCGAGCAGGCGCCGGAAATCCTCGGCGGCTGAGGAGGACGACGCATGGCACGACGCACAATCGACCTTGATACCGTGCAGCCGAACGGAAAGCGGGGTGAGACGCAACGGCCGGCCTTCACCAAGGTCAATGAGAACTTCGCCGATCTCTACACGGATCTGGATGAACTCGAAACCACGGTGCAGGATCTCCGGCGCAGGCAGAACGGCCGGAACCGGCTGATCAACGGTGACTTCAGGTTCTGGCAACGGGGCAGCAGCCGCACTGTGGTGTCGCCTCTGGCGGTGTATGTTGCCGATCGCTTCCAGGTGGTATGCACCGGGGCGGGGCAGGTCGCGGTGTCACGCCGCAGCTTCGATGCCCCGGCATTCGGGGTCACGGGATTCATGAACTGCGATCTCACCGGATCGACGGCCGCGACCGAGGCGTTCGTCACCCAGCCGGTGGAAGGCGTGCAGACGCTGGCGGGAAGTACCGTGACGCTGAGCATGCAGGCATGGGCCGCGACGCCGGGCTGCCGCATCGGCGTTCGCTTCATCCAGACGTTTGGTACCAATGGGTCTCCGGATGTGACGGTCCGGGCAGGCGTCCAGGAGATCGGCACCGCGGCCGCGCTCAGGTACTTCACCGTCGAGTTGCCATCCATTGCTGGCAAGACCGTGGGAGCCAACAGCAAGCTGCACGTCATCGTCGACTTTGCGACACCCGGTGGTTATGGCGGACAGCTTGTCGGCCAGTCTGGGTCCTTTTCGCTGACCTGCATGCAGTTGGAGAAGGGGGCGACACCTACCGACTACGACATGCGTGATGACGCAACCGAGTTGATGCTGTGCCAGCGGTACTACGAGAAGAGCTTCCCGCTGGAACAGGCACCGCAGCTTGGCATGCCGTCACCGCAGGGCGTCGCCGCCGCGTTCCAGGCAGGCCTGGCGCGCAGTGAGCAGATCTCCTTCAAGGTCGCCAAACGCACTGTGCCCGCACTCACGCTCTACTCCAACAGTGAAGTGGCGCCGGCCCTCGGCTACTGGTCGTTGTTCAACGGCAACGGGTGGTCACGCGGAATGGCTGTCCCGCTGTTCCTTCGTCCCGATGGATTCACGCTTCAGCTTGATTTCGGTTCTGGCCTGACGCCGTTCTATGCCTATCTGGTGGGCGGCAACTGGGCGGCTGACGCCGAGATCTGACCCTGGCCGTCAACACCGGCGCACGCAGCGAGGACTGCACATGACACGAAGAATCATCGACCTGGACACCGTCCAGCCCAACGGCAAACGAGGTGAGACCCAGCGGCCGGCATTCACCAAGATCAACGACAACTTCGCCGAGATCTACGCTGGTCTGGACGACGCGCAATCGGCGCTCATGCATCTGGAAGGCCGCATGGCCGGAAGGAACCCGCTCATCAACGGCGACTTCCGGTTCTGGCAGCGCGGTGCAGCGTTCCCTGCATCCACGGGCTCTCGCTACATCGCTGACCGCTGGGCGATCAATGCCATCGGCACCAGGGTGGCTGCCTCACGCGAGGATGTGCCTCCAGGCGGCGGCCAGGGAGGGCGCCTGCTGGCTGGGTCGTGCCACCTGCTTCGGCTGGAGGTGCAGAGCGTTGCCGGTGCCGGCAACATGGCGCTGGTCCAACAGCGCATCGAGGATGTCCGGACACTGGCCGGGCGCACCGTCACGATCAGTTTCAAGGCGCGCGCCTCGGTGGACGACTTCCGCATCGGCGTGGAGTTGCAGCAGTCCTACGGAACGGGTGGGTCTACCGCGCGCGACAGCATCGGCGCCTCGGTCGTGCTCGATACGCTGTGGCGATGGCACCAGGTCACCGTGGAAGTTCCCGGTCTTGCCGGCAAGACGCTGGGCCCGGACAGCTACCTGCAACTGGGCTTCTGGCTGGACGCAGGTGCCGATTTCGGCGGCCGCGCGTTCGCCGCCGGGCAGAAGAGCGGCAGCGTGCAACTGGCCGAAGTGCAGATCGAAGAAGGCGATACCGCCACCGACTTCGACCGCCGGTCCGAAGCACTGGAGCTGCTGTTGTGCCAGCGCTACTACGAGACGGTGGATGTAAACCGGATCATCGGCATCACCTACACCGCCAACGGCGACACGCGTGCGTGCATCCCGTTCAAGGTGCGCAAACGCTCAGCGCCCAGAATCTCCTCGCCGTCCACCGCGCTGAACCTGGTGGGCTTCGGCAATGCCGGCAACCTGGTCAACTTCGACGGCGGAGCGCCCAGCTGGCAGTCCACGGTTGACGCGGCAGTCATCGCCTCGATGCCGAACAACATGCAGCTCTGGGGCGCGGTGGTGGTGTGGTCGACCACCTCGCAGGTGCTGGTCCAGGCCGATGCGGAGCTCTGAGCCATGACAACCCCTGCTCCGCAGGCGCCAAAGCACGCCTGCTTCACCACCACTGCCTCGCTGCGCCCAGGCCACCACGTCATCGTACCGTGCGGCCAGGAACGGTACCCCGTACCACCCCCTCTTCCCAATGCCGCACAGGAGAACACCCCATGATCACCGCCGATGCCCAGCAGCTTGAGCCGGGTGGCCGCATCACCGTCTATGAACTCGACGCCAGCAGTTTCGGCGCCGACAAGCTCTTCTTCCACGCGCACCTGCAGAGTGGCCTCATCTGGTGGCAGGGCCAGGAATATGGCCCCTGGCCGATCGAGGCCAGCGGCTTCGAGCGCACCAGCGACCAGCCGCCGAACCCACGCCTGCGCGTAAGCAACATCGATGGCCGCATCACCGCCATGTGCCTGTTGTTCGATGACCTGGTCGGTGCCCGCATCATCCGCCGGCAGACACTGGCCAAGTACCTGGATGCCGCCAACTTCGAGGAAGGCAATCCCAGCGCGGATCCTGGCGAGCACTTCCCTGATGAAGTCTGGTTCATCGAGCGCAAGATCGGTGAGGACAAGCAGATGGTCGAATTCGAGCTGACCACCGCGATCGATCTCAATGGGCAGCAGCTGCCGGGCAGGCAGATCATCGCCGGCATGTGTGGCTGGCTGGTGCGTGGCGGTTATCGCGGCGCGTACTGCGGCTACAACGGTCCAGCGGTGGCCGACAGCGACGACGTCGCCACCGATGATCCGGCGCGTGACCAGTGCGGCGGTCGGGTACGCAGCTGCAAGCTGCGCTTCGGCCAGGACAAGCCGCTGCCCTATGGCGGCTTCCCCGCCGCGGGCCTGTTGCGCTCCTGATCGATCCCCTCCCGATTCCACTTTCCAGGCCCGCCCGCGCGGGCCTTTTTCATGGGTGAAACATGCAACCGACAACCCTGCAGGCCATCCAGGCGCACGCCGTGGCCGAGTACCCGCGCGAATGCTGCGGGCTGATCGTGGCCATTGAAGGCCACGAACGCTATCTTCCCTGCCGCAACGTGGCCGCCACGCCCAGCGAGCATTTCCGCCTGCCCGCTGAGGACTATGCCGTGGCCGAGGACAAGGGCGAGGTGCTGGCCCTGGTGCACAGCCATCCCGATGCCGCCGCAACGCCGTCCGACGCCGATCGGGTCATGTGCGAGCGCAGCGGGCTGACCTGGCACATCGTCAGCGTCGGCCAGGTAACAGGCGAGGCACCGCTGTGCGGTGATCTGCAGACCCTGCATCCCACTGGCTACATGGCACCGTTGGTCGGTCGCCAGTTCGCCCACGGTGTGCTGGACTGCTACAGCCTGGTCCGCGATTTCCACGCACGCGAACTGGGCATCCCGCTGTCCGAGTACGAACGCCAGGACGACTGGTGGAACCACGGCCAGGACCTGTACAGCCTTGAACGGCTGCACGCCGAGGGCTTCGACCTGATCGAGGGCGAGCCGCAGCGGGGCGACATGATCCTGATGCAGATCCGTTCGCCGGTCACCAACCACGCGGGCATCTACCTCGGCGACGGTCAGATGCTGCATCACCTGCATGGGCGCCTGTCCGAGACCGTGCCGTACGGCGGCATGTGGGCCGAGCGCACCCGTTGCATCGTCCGCCATCGCGAGGTGCGCCATGACTGACCGTCTTCGTACGATCCGCCTGTACGGCAAGCTGGGTGCGCGCTTTGGGCGCAGGTTCCGGCTGGCGGTGAACAGCCCGGCCGAGGCGGTGCATGCGCTGTGCACGATGCTGCCAGGATTCCAGCAGTACCTGATGGGCGCAAAGGCCAAGGGCATGGAGTTTGCCGTGTTCAACGGGCGGCAGAACCTGTCGCGGGATCAGCTGCACGACCCGCCGGGACAGGATGACATCCGTATTGCGCCGGTGCTGGTGGGCAGCAAGCGGGGAGGCATTCTGCAGACGATCATGGGCGTTGTTTTGATTGTTGTTGGCGTCTACATGAACATTGCGGCCGGTGGATCCGGTACCGGATTCATCCAGATGGGTGTGGGCATGGTGGTCGGTGGCGTCGCCCAGATGCTCTCCCCCCAGCCAAAAGGGCTGGGTGCCAAAGACACACCCGAAAACGCGCCCAGCTACAGCATGAACGGCACCGTCAACACGCAGGCGCAAGGCAACCCCGTGCCGGTCGCCTATGGCGGCCATGACACCAAGGGCATGTTCATCGGCTCGGCCGTGATCAGCGGCGGCATCCTGGCGGAGGACCAGTTTTGAATCAGACCACTCATCCCACGCCGCGCACGCGTGGCGCAGCCACGCCAGTGCTGGCGGGTGCCAAGAAGGGCGCGAGCAACGCCCGAACCCCGGTCGAAACCGCCGACAGCCTGCACTCGATGGCGGTGGCCCGCATCATCGACCTCGCCAGCGAGGGCGAGATCCGTGGCCTGGTCGCCGGCAAGCAGTCGATCTACCTGGACCAGGTGCCGATCGAGAATCCGGACGGCACGCTGAACTTCTCCGGCGTGGACGTGCAGACGCGTTCCGGCACCCAGGACCAGGACCACATCAGCGGCTTCCCCTCCATCGAGAACGAAGTCGGGGTCAACGTCGAGCTGCGCAGCGATGCGCCGGTGGTGCGCACCGTATCGGGTGCCGATCTGTCAGCCGTCCGTATCCGCTTTGCGGTGCCGGCGTTGCAGAAGACCAACACCGAGAACGGCGACACTGAAGGCTACCGGATCATGTACGCGGTGGATCTGTCCACCGACGGCGGCCCGTTCAGCACAGTGCTGACCGATGCCTTCAGCGGCAAGACCACCAGCCAGTACGAGCGCAGCCGCCGCATCGATCTGCCTGCCGGCAGCCAGTGGCAGGTGCGCATCCGCCGGCTGACCGCCAACGCCAACAGCAGCACCATCGCCGATACCGTCAACGTGCTGTCGATGACCGAGATCATCGATGCCAAGCTGCGCTATCCGAACTGTGCGCTGGCGGCGGTGCAGGTTGATGCCAGCCAGTTCCAGAACATTCCCACCCGGTCCTACCAGCTGTGGGGCCGCATCGTACGCATCCCCTCCAACTACGATCCGCTCAGCCGTCTCTACAGCGGTGTGTGGGACGGTACCTTCAAGAGTGGCTGGACCAACAATCCGGCCTGGGTGTTCTTCGACATCGTCACCAACGATCGCTTCGGCCTGGGCCATCGTGTTCCGCTGGACTGGGTGGACAAGTGGCGGCTGTACCAGATCGCGCGCTACTGCGATGAACTGGTCAGCGATGGCCAGGGCGGCAAGGAGCCGCGCTTCACCTGCAGCCTGTATCTGCAGACCCGCGCCGAGGCCTACCGCGTGCTGCAGGACATCGCCACCATGTTCCGCGGCATCAGCTTCTATGCGGCGGGGCAAGTGATGGCCTCGGCCGACATGCCCAAGGACCCGGTGCTGACCTACAGCCAGGCCAACGTCATCGAAGGGCGCTTCCACTATGCCGGCAGCAGCCGCACGGCGCGGCACACGGTGGCCCTGGTGTCGTGGATCGATCCGGACGACTTCGGCCGGCAGAAGGTCGAAGTGGTGCAGCACCTGCCCGGTGTGGCCCGCTACGGCATCAACCAGACCGAAGTGACGGCGGTGGGCTGCCACTCGCGTTCGCAGGCGCAGCGCGTGGGCAACCACATCCTGCATACCGAGATGCTGGAAACCGAGACGATCAGCTTCTCGGTGGGCCTGGATGCGCTGGGCTGCATGCCCGGTGATGTGATCCAGGTGGCCGACCCGAACCGCGCCGGCCGCCGCAATGCGGGCCGCATCCGTAGTGCGGGCACGCGCAGCCTGGTGCTGGACTGCATGCCGGAACAGATCGCGGCCGGTGACACCCTGCGAGCCACCCTGCCCAGCGGGCAGACCGAAGCACGCACGGTGCTGTCGGTGGACGGCGAGACGGTGACCGTCAGCGCGCCGTGGTCGGCGGTGCCGGTGGCGCAGTCGGTCTGGGCATTGGAATCGCCGGAGCTGGCCCTGCAGCACTATCGCGTGCTGTCGATCAGCGAAGGCGAGGACCTGACCTATCAGATCACCGCGCTCAAGCACGTGCCGGGCAAGTACGCCGCCATCGACGACGGCACGCGCCTGGAGCAGCCGCCGATCAGCATCATCCCGCCCAGCGTGCAGCCGGCACCGGCCAACGTGCGGATGGCCTCGCATGTGGTGGTCGACCAGGGCATCGCTACCTCCGTGCTCACGATCGAGTGGGATGCTGCGGACAAGGCGATCGGTTATGACGTGGAATGGCGCCGTGGCGATCTCAACTGGGTCCGCGCTGGTCGCGTCGGGACGCAGAGCCTGGAAGTGCGGGGCGTCTACGCAGGCGAGTATCTGGCCCGCGTACGCGCGGTCAATGCGCTGGGCGCGGTGTCGCAGCCGACGCTCAGCATGCTCACCACCATTGAAGGCAAGACGACGCCGCCCCCCTCGCTGGCATCGTTGACCAGCACTGCCCGCCCCTTCGGCATCGCACTGTCCTGGGGCTTCCCCGCAGGTGCAACCGATACCGAACGGACCGAACTCTGGTACAGCACTGGCCCCAATCGCGAGAGCGCGATCAAGCTGGGCGACTTCGCCTACCCGCAGGCCCAGCACCAGATGAACGGCCTGGCCGCTGGCGCGCGCTTCTGGTTCTGGGGACGGCTGGTGGATCGAAGTGGCAACATCGGCCCGTGGTATCCGGCGCAAGCCGGGGTGATGGGTGAGTCCAGCAGCAACCCGGATGACTACGACGCCTACTTCGCCGGCCGCATCAACGAAAGCGCGCTGGGCCAACAGCTGAAGGGCAAGATCGAGCGCGTCACCCAAGTGCTGCCGCTGGTCTGGGATGCCGAGGCAACCTACAGCCCAGGGCAGACCGTCATCCACGACGGGCGGATCTGGAGCTGGCAGGGCACTGCCGCAGGCAATGAAACACCGCCGGGCAGCCACTGGAAGAACATCGGCGACGCCATCGCCGAGGCGGGCGCCATCGTCGGCCGTGTCGATCAGCTGGAAATGGACGTGACCGACGTCGATGGCAAGGTGGCCGCGCAGGGGCAGAAGGTCGATGGCCTGTTCGCCCAGGTCAGCGACCACAGTGCCGGCGAGGAGGACTACAACGTCGGCGAGAACGATGTCAGCGCCGGCGCCATCACCGTCTACAGCGTGATGGCCGAGAAGGACGCGGCACTGGCCAAGCGCGTGGACACGGTCGAAGCGTCCATCGAAGGTGTTCCAGGCAAGATCGAGGGCGTCAGCGCCGCGGTCCAGCAGGTCTCGCAGGCCGTGGTCAACCTGGATGGCAAGGTCAGCGCGACCTATACGGTCAAGGCGCAGATCACCAGTGCCGGGCAGATCTACATGGCCGGCATGGGTCTGGGCGTGGAGCAGCAGCCAGATGGCAGCTATCAGAGCCAGATCCTGATGCAGGCTGATCGCTTCGCGCTGATCAACACCAACAGCGGGCAGGTCAGTGCGCCCTTCGTGGTGCAGGGCGGGCAGACCTTCATCAGCCAGGCACTGATCGGCAACGGCTGGATCCAGAACGCCATGATCGGCGATGTGATCCAGTCCAATGCGGTGGGTGCCGGCGGGCAACCACGATGGAGGCTCGACAAGAACGGCACGTTGACGATGAACGGCCCCGAGAACGGCGGCCGCCTGACCATCAATGACAGTGTCATCCACGTTTACGACAGCAACGGCCGCGTCCGCGTCCGCATGGGGATCTGGTAATGGCAACAGGTATGCAGATATTCGGCCCGGACGGGCAGATGTGGTTCGACACCAATGATCGTGCCGGCAAGATCATGGGCACTCTCTCGGTCGTTGGGAGCTCGTCCAGCAGTGTGGGCCTGGCCGGCCTGGGTGAGCCATTTGCCATCCTGCCCAGCCCTGGCTCCGACAGTTGGCAGGACCAGAATGGCAATCAGTTTTCCGCGCCTGCGCTGGGGTACATGTCGTTTGTCGACGGCGGCAATACATTGCGGATGCAGTTCACGTTCTCGCCGATTGCCAACCCGACTGCTTCCATCTACTACGGAGTCTTCTGATGTCTGTTGGTCTTGAAGTCACCAATGACAGCGGCGTTCCGGTTCTTGTGAACGCACATTCCTTCGTCTTCTTTTCGATAGCCAAGGGCACGCAGTCCATTGCAACCAATACGTCCGCCTATGGCGCGAGCGGGTTTGTAAGCCTTCCCGCACAGAGCGTGCCGTACCTGGTGTTCATCCGCTGCAATGGCGGATCCGCACAGGTGATGTCAGCGCTGAATGGCTTTTACTGGAGCATGGGGCAAGGGACCACCAGCTTCGAGTGGTGGGCATGGGGGCGGGCGGTCAACAGTGGAAGCACAGGCATGCAGGTCTACAACGCCGACGGATCCATCCAGTGGGATATGTCAAACCGTCCACTGCGCATCGCTGGTTTGGTCGATAAATCGGGTGGAAGTGTTCCAGGCTTTACCGAGATGTCCACCGAAAATGTGAGGCAAGGGCCACTGTTCAACGGTCCTGGTGAGAATCTCGCCTATCTGATGTCCGACATTGGACTGTGCCATGACATCTACGCCTACTACGGAAGTGGCCCGACCATTCGCGGCAACATGCGCTATCAGCCGTACATCAATACTCCAAATGCTTCGCAGGTGCGATTGAACTACTGCAGGCGTAGAGAGAACCGTCAACGTTCGTTGAGCGGCGCGTCCTACCAGAGTTTCACGGGGCAGTTGCCGAACTTCCTGATTGCCGCACACACCTACTAGCCTGAATCAGGCCCGTGCAGGCGGCCATTTGAGCCGCCAGGGCCTAGACTGCGCCCCTCCTACGCTCCTCGACGACGCACTGCAGTGATCACGCCACCCTGACCCTTGCCGCACATCGGCAGCCGGCCCGCCCGGCTCAGGATGGTCGGCCTGCTCGAATCGATGATGACCCTGCAGATCGTCGAGGACATCACCGAGACGCCCAGCGAGCGCAACCGCGAATGCGTCGGCCAGGGCGTGGCGAATACGGTCACAGGTTTCCTCGGCGGCATGGCCGGCTGCGCGATGATCGGCCAGTCGGTCATCAACGTGACGTCCGGTGGCCGTGGCCGCCTGTCCTGCCTGGTGGCCGGCGTGCTGCTGCTGGTGCTGGTGGTGTACGGCAGCGACCTGGTGCGGCAGATCCCGATGGCCGCTCTGGTGGCGGTGATGATCATGCTCAGCATCGGCACCTTCAGCTGGCGCTCGCTGCGCGACCTGCGCACGCATCCGCGCAGTTCCTCGGCCGTGATGCTGCTGACCGTGGTGGTCACCGTGGCCACCCACGACCTGGCCAAGGGCGTGCTCAGTGGCGTGCTGTTGTCGGCGCTGTTCTTCGCGCGCAAGGTTGGCCGCATGCTGGATGTGCAGCGCGAGGATGTCGCAGACACGCAGGTCTACCGCGTACGCGGGCAGGTGTTCTTCGCGTCCGCCGGCCAGCTGGGCGCCGCGTTCGACTACCAGCATGTGGCGCCGAAGGTGCAGATCGACCTGCGTGATGCCCATCTGTGGGATCTGACGGCGGTGGCCGCGCTGGAACGCGCGCAGGAAAAGCTGGCCGCGCATGGGGCGGGGGTGACGGTGGTGGGCCTGAATGCGGCTAGCCAGACGTTGATCGAACAGGTAGGCGGGCGCGGAGGCGGGCACTGAGGTTCCAGCGTCCGCGTCTGAGACGGCGTGCACGCATTCTGAATCCAGTCAGGCAGTTGAAACCGGCGCTGTCGTAGCATTGCCGGCGTGATGGGGGTCGATGGACGGCCCCTCTTTGCCGGCACCCGCTGGCGACACGCAAGGGAGAAACCGGCAATGCAGGCATTGGGCGCGCTTGGGCGCAGCGAACGGGTCGGCGTCGGCCGTGGGTATTGGAAGGTGCTGGCCCTGTGCCTGGCGCTCACCGCATGCCAGGCGCCTTCTTCCCAGGCATCGACCGAAACGGCGGCTCCCGCGTCGATTGCTGCGGCATCGCCGACAGCCCCTTCCGGCCCGGCATCGGCAGATTCCCCCCACTACCCGGATGCGTCCTATACCGAGGGTCGCCTGCGCCCCGCCTATGGCTGGTGTGTGGATGGGGTGGAAGATGCAGGCAAGCTCCAGGCCTGCGGCAAGGACGAACTCGCCTACCAGGAAGCGCGCCTCGAAGCGGCGGCCAGCAAGGCGCTGGCCGGGCTCGACGCCGCTGCTCGGTCTGCATTCCAAGCCACCCAGGCGAGCTGGCGTAGCGATACAGACCGTTATTGCCGCGATGTCCCCAACGGCACCGTGCAGCAGCTGCAGGGCACGCAGGAATGCCGCCTGTACCGTGTCGCCAACCGTGCCGACCAGCTGCTGGCGCAGAGCGCGCCGCCGGATACCTCGTATACCCAGGCAGCGCCGCGTCCGGAATACACCCGTTGCGTGCAGGACGCCCGCGGCATGGACGACCAGCTGGAAGCCTGCGATACGGCCGAGCTCGCCCACCACAAGGCGCTGCTGGAAGCACTGGTCGCGCGACTGATGGACGGCCCCGACGGCCCGGCCAAGGACCGCTGGATGGACGAGCAGGCCAACTGGGCTGCAGACACGGACAAACACTGCAGCCAGGCCACTGACAGCGTGGGCCCGGCGTTGGATGCACAGTCGTGCCTCATCAATCGTTACGCCAACCGAGCGGTGGAACTGCAGAAGGGCGTGTTGGCGCGATGATGAGCCTCGATGCCGGCATTGCAGGGGGCCTCGACGCCGATCCGAAAGCCCGTCTGCTGGCAGGGCAGCGGAATTGACTGCGGTCAAGCCTTCAAGATGTTCTTGAAACGACAGTTTCGTTGAGATTCGTGAGCATTGGGCATCATGTGAGCGACCTCAACATACGAATTCGCGAACGCGATCGCGAGGACGTTGCGCCGTGCAGAATGCAGTTGGGACAAGGTGCACACATTCTGAATCCAGTCAGGCATCTGAAATCCACGCTGGCGTAGCATGCAATTCCCGATGGGGCCGATGGACGGCCCCGCGTTGACGGGCCCCGCGCCTGGATGCCAAGGAGATGCAAGCAATGCAGGGAACAAACCACCTTCCAGCGGCCCCCCGCGAAACGTTCGGCAGGGCCGGGGCCATCGCGCTTGCGCTGGCCCTGGGCCTCAGCCTGGCAGCATGCCAGGCCAAGAGCCCGGAGGCGGATACGGCAGTTGCCCCCGCGGCCGCCGCGCCTGCCACTGCATCGCCGCCTGCCACTGCATCGCCGCCCGCCACTGCAGAGCCTGCACGCGCCGCACCTGCCACGACAGCGGCCGATGCCGATGACCAGGACATGCCGCCGCAGCGCCCGGATGATTCCTACAACAAAGCCACGCTGCGGCCGCAGTACGCCACATGCGTGAAATCCAGCGGCGGCGAGACACCGGCACTGCAGGCGTGTGGTGATGACGAGCTTGCCTGGCAGGAGCAGCGACTCGAGCAGGCCTTCATGAAGATCGTCGACGGTCCCGATGGCAAGGACAAGGACAGGCTGATGGACGAGCAGGCCGCCTACATGTCCGATACCAATCGCTACTGCAGCTGGAACCCTGCCGAAGACGGGCAGGGGCAGATGCTGGACGCGCAGTCCTGCCGGATCAATCGCACCGCCAACCGTGCCGACGTGCTGCAGGCACTGACCTCGAAGTAATTCCCCCGCAAAGGAGTGCAGGAAAATGGATGTTGTGACCCAGGCAAAGCAGGCAATGGACAACTGGCATCGCGGCCAGACGTCGGCGCATTTCGAAACCGGAGGTCGCGGCCCCGGCCACGTTTCCACCGGCAGGGGCGACCATGGCGGCGTGTCGTATGGCAGTTACCAGTACGCCACCAACGTTGGCGGCGTGGATGAGTACGTCGCCGCCTCGCGCTATGGCAACCGCTTCAACGGCCTGCAGGCAGGAACCCCGGCCTTCACCGAACGCTGGAAGGAAGTGGCGGCCGCCGATCCCGCAGGGTTTGCCAGGGACCAGCACGACTTCATCCAGCACAAGTACTACGACGTGCAGATGGGCCGCCTGAAGGATGTGGGCATCGATCTCTCCGGCCGTGGTGCGGCCGTGCAGGATGCGCTGTGGAGTACCTCGGTGCAGTACCGCGGCATGACCCGGTCGGTGTTCCAGAAGGGCCTGCAGCAGGCCTATGGCGAAGACTTCAAGCTGACTGAGCTGAGTGACGAGCAGATCGTCCGCGCGGTGCAGGACTACAAGCACGCCAATGTGCAGGTGCACTTCCAGAGCTCGCCCACCCTGTGGGATTCGCTGCGTGATCGTGCGCTCACCGAGAAGACCGCACTGGTCGGGCTGGCGCGCTACGACCAGGTCAACCACAACCCCGAGGCTTACCGGGGCAAGGATTACCAGCAGGTGTTCGGTGAACCTGAGCCCGGCCAGCGCGGCCAGCGCGGCCAGCGTGCGGCGGCATCGGCGATGGCCGACGGCGTGCTGGCACCCGGCGAGCGCGGTACCGAGGTCCAGGCCCTGCAGGCCAAGCTGATCCAGGCCGGCCATAGCGGTCGCAACGGGCAACCGCTGACAGCCGATAGCCACTACGGTGCCAATACCGAGCATGCAGTGCGCGAGTTCCAGCAGGCGCATGGGCTGACCGTCGATGGCAAGGCCGGCCGGCAGACCCTGCAGGCCCTGGATACGGCGGTACGCGAGCACACGCCGGCGCAGCCTGTGGCACCGGCCACGCCTGCACCGGTCACTCCTGCTGCGGCACCCGCACCCGCGACTGCGCGGGAAGCCGATGCCGCCGCCGCGCCCGGTGGCCAGCGCATCGTCGTGGTCGAACCCTTTGGCAACGGCAGCAGCAACCGCACACTGCGCCATGGCACCAGTGGCGAGGATGCCTATCGCGAACTGAAGATCCATCACCCCAACACCAACGCCGAGGCCGTGCGCACCGGCAATGCCGCCAAGGCTGACCGCCCGTCGGCCATGGTCGAGGGCGAACTGGAAACGGTACGGACCCGCGGTGATCGCAACGGCATCCCGCTGGTGCACAAGGATCTGATCCTGAGCAATGCGCGCGGCGACCGGGAGGTGATGATTCCCAATCCGGTCGCCGGGTATGTCCAGGTCAACAATGACAAGTGGAATTCGATCAGCATCTGGAGCCATCCGGCCGGGCATCCGCAGCGTGAACTGGTCGGGCAGGTGCTGCACGGTGCGCGTGGAACCACCCCCTACAAGACCGGTGATTTCGTCGAGTACGGTGCGCCGTTGATCCGCCAGTCCGATGCCGGTACCCCGGGCGCCGTGCACGCGCATATCGAGCTCGAGCCCGATCAGTACCGCAGGTTCCTGGGTGACATGCTCAACGACCGCATCACCCTGGGCGGCAAGGTCCACGCGCAGGGCCCCGAGGCCGCGCAGGCCGCACGCAGTGCACAGCAGGCGCCGATGGCCGATGGCGTGCTGAAGCAGGGCGAGCGCGGCGATGAGGTCAAGGCCCTGCAGGGCAAGCTGGCGGCGCTGGGCTACGCCGGGGCCGACGGCAAGCCGCTGCACGCCGATGGCGTGTATGGCAAGGACACCTTTGCAGCGGTCAAGCAGTTCCAGGCCAACAATGGCCTGGACGACGATGGCAAGGCCGGCCGCAGGACCCTGGCGCAGGTGGATGCGCCCAACGCGGTGAAGGCCGGTATCGCGCCGGCGGCACCGGCCCAGGCCGAACCTGCAGCGCCGGCCAGCATGCGAGACGCCGGGCATGCCGACAACGCGCGCTTCGGCCAGGCTTTGGAGAAGCTGCAGGCGCTCGAACAGCAGCGCGCCCAGGCCGGCCTGAAGCCGCTGTTCGCCAACTCGCAGGAAGCCGAACGAGCGGCTGGCCAGCTGGCCTACGAAAGCAAGGTGTCCGGCATGCGCCAGATCGACCATGTCGTGGCCCGCCCGGACGGCACCGGCCTGTTCGCGGTGCAGGGCGAGCTGGGTGACCCGGCAGCGCAGCGGACCTTCGTCGACCGCCAGCAGGCGGTGTCGCACTCGGTCGAGGCCAGCAGCCGGCAGAGCGAAGCGCTGGACAGTCAGTTCAACCAGCGTGCGCAGGAACAGCAGCAGGAACAGGTTCGCAACCGCGGGTTGTAAGCCGCGCGGTGTCCCCGGGGCCGGTCGAGCGGCCAGCCCCGGAGCCACCCGCCGCCATTCAGCCGTCCGGTGTAAACTATTGATCTCACTGGCAATGCCAGTCTCCGCGATCAACACCCCGATGCCGTCCGCCACCGCCCGTTACGCCGATTCCCTGCGCCTGTCCGTTGCCCCCATGATGGACTGGACCGATCGCCATTGCCGCGTGTTCCATCGCGTGCTGGCACCGGGTGTGCGCCTGTACACGGAAATGGTGCACGCCAACGCGGTCATCCACGGCGATCGCGAGCGCCTGCTCGGCTTCGACCGCAGCGAACAGCCGCTGGCGCTGCAGCTGGGGGGCAGCGATCCCGCGCTGCTGGCGCAGGCTGCGCGCATCGCTGCCGACTGGGGCTACGACGAGGTCAACCTCAACTGCGGCTGCCCGTCCGACCGCGTGCAGGCCGGGCGCTTCGGCGCCTGCCTGATGCGCGAGCCGATGCTCGTGGCCGAGTGCGTGGCGGCGATGGTCGATGCCGTCGAGATCCCGGTGACGGTGAAGTGCCGCCTGGGCGTGGACGAGGACAACGACTACGACGTGTTCGCCGCCTTCGTCGACCGCCAGGTCGCCGCAGGTGCCGCGATGGTGGTGGTGCACGCGCGCAACGCGTGGCTGAAGGGCCTGTCGCCGAAGGAGAACCGCGAGGTTCCGCCGCTGAAGTACGACTGGGCCTACCGGCTGAAGCAGGAGCGCCCGGCGCTGCCGGTGGTGCTCAACGGCGGCCTGGCCAGCGTCGAGGCGGTGCAGGCGCAGGCCGCGCACGTCGATGGCGTGATGCTGGGCCGCGCGGCCTACCACGATCCCTACCTGCTGCATCAGCTGGAGGCGCTGCAGACCGGCGCCCCGCTGCAGGCCCGCGGCGACCTGCTGCGCGCGCTGCGCCCCTACGTGGAAGCGCGCTTGGGCGAAGGCCTAGCGCTGAAGCACATCACCCGCCACCTGCTCGGCCTGTTCCATGGCCAGCCCGGTGGCCGCGCATTCCGCCAGGTGCTGAGCGAGGGCGCACACCGCCCGGGCGCCGATTGGAGCCTGGTCGAGCAGGCGCTTGCCGCGACCGAACGCGACGCTGATCGCGCCGCAGCGTGACCGCTGTCACATTCCTGACTTGACAAGGCGCGGCGATTCGTTCCGAATGTTCACCTAGCTGAACATCGCGGGGCCGCGGCCGGAAAAGTTCAGACCGGATTCACTGCCCCAAACCAAGAATTTGCAAAGGATTTGTAAAGCGCCGGGCCCCGAACCCGGCATCCGGATTTACGACTTTTGAACGAATCGCCGTGCTCGGCTAGGATCGCATCGATGTCTTCCGCTCCCTTCCATCGCCGCATTGCCCTGGCCACCTGCGTGGTCCTGTCGGCCGTGCCGCTGTCGTCGGCGCTGGCACAGCAGCCGCCGCGGGGTGAGCAGGGGCGTGCGGAGATGATGGAGCGGGGCGAGCGCGGCAACCGTGGCGACGAGCGTTCGCTGTCCGATGCCGTGCGCCGCGTGCAGCGCACCACGGGTGGTCACATCCTCGGTGCCGAGCGCGTGCCGTTCGATGGTCGTGATATCAACCGGGTGAAGTACATGGACGACCGGGGCCGGGTCCGCTACATGGACGACCCCGCCCCGTCGCGTTCACAGCCGCGCACGCCGCGGTCGGATATGTCATCACTACGCGGCGATAACCCCTGAACAGGGATAGTTGTCGCTATCAACCCGTACCCCACAGGCCTCCGGGCCACACCCAGGACACTAGGGAGAGTTCATGCGTATCCTTCTGGTCGAAGACGAAGCCCCGCTGCGTGAGACCCTGGCAGCCCGGCTCAAGCGCGAAGGCTTTGCCGTCGATGCTGCGCAGGACGGCGAGGAAGGCCTCTACATGGGGCGCGAAGTTCCGTTCGATGTCGGCATCATCGACCTCGGCCTGCCCAAGATGTCGGGCATGGAGCTGATCAAGGCCCTGCGTGATGAAGGCAAGAAGTTCCCGGTGCTGATCCTGACCGCGCGTTCGAGCTGGCAGGACAAGGTCGAGGGCCTGAAGCAGGGTGCCGACGATTACCTGGTCAAGCCGTTCCACGTCGAAGAGCTGCTGGCCCGCGTCAACGCGTTGCTGCGCCGCGCCGCCGGCTGGAGCAAGCCGACCCTGGAATGCGGCCCGGTCGCATTGGACCTCGCCGCCCAGACCGTCAGCGTGGCCGGCAGCAATGTCGACCTGACCAGCTACGAGTACAAGGTGCTGGAGTACCTGATGATGCATGCCGGTGAACTGGTCTCCAAGGCCGACCTCACCGAGCACATCTACCAGCAGGACTTCGACCGCGACTCGAACGTGCTGGAAGTGTTCATCGGCCGCCTGCGCAAGAAGCTGGACCCGGATGGCGAACTGAAGCCGATCGAGACCGTACGCGGTCGCGGCTACCGTTTCGCGATCCCGCGCAACGAGGGCTGAGCCGGCTCACCCTGGCGATAACACGATGTCCGGCCGTCTGTGGTTCTTCCGACGCTGGCGGCCGCGCTCACTGCAGGCGCGCCAGATGCTCGCCGCGTCCGTGGGCCTGGTGGCGTTCCTGGCCCTGGCCGGTTACGCGCTCGACGCCGCCTTCGCCGATACGGCGAAGGCGAACCTGCGTGAGCGCCTGAAGAACTACGCCACCTCCTACGCGGCCGGCATCGACTTCACCCGCGACCGCTCGCTGTACATCCGCGAGCAGCCGCCGGATTCCCGCTTCGACGTGCCCGGCAGTGGCCTGTACCTGCAGGTAGTGATGCCGCACGGCAAGGGCAATTCGATGTCCGCTGAAGGCCCGATGCTGCCCACCGTCGGCGGCGGCCTGCTGGCACCGCGCCAGGAGGTGTTCGAAGGCCCGCTGCCGATGATCCAGATCGACGGCAGCCAAGGCTCGGTGTACCGCTACGGCCTCGGCCTGGTGTGGGGCGCCGATGCCGACCCCGCCACCGAATTCCCGTACACCATCTATGTGATGGAAGACTCGCGCGCGCTGGGTGCCCAGCTGCGCGTGTTCCGTGGCCGCGTCTGGTTCTACCTGGGCGGCATCGGCCTGATCCTGCTGCTGCTGCAGACCGTCATCCTGCAGTGGAGCCTGCGCCCGTTGCGCCGGGTGATCACCGAGCTGACCAAGGTGCAGCGCGGCGAGACCGAGCGCATGAGCGAGCGCCACCCGCGCGAGCTGGAACCGCTGACCGACAGCATCAACGCCTTCATCGAAAGCGAGCGCGAGAACCTCGAGCGCCAGCGCAACACCCTGGCCGACCTGGCGCACAGCCTGAAAACGCCGATTGCCGTGTTGCGCACGCAGATGGACAGCGGTGCCGGCGACGGCGCGCTGCGCGAAGAACTGGACGTGCAGTTGCAGCGCATGAACAACCTGGTTTCGTACCAGCTGGCGCGCGCGGCCTCCTCGGGCCACAAGCTGTTCTCCGCGCCGCTGCCGATCGAGTCCAATGCCGAGGAAATCGTGCGTGGGCTGGAAAAGGTCTACGCTTCCAAGGGCGTGCTGTGCGAATTCGATATCGATCCGGCCGCACGCTTCCACGGCGAACCGGGCGACCTGCAGGAACTGCTCGGCAACCTGCTGGAGAACGCCTTCAAGTGGGCCAACCGCCGCGTGCTGCTGACCGCGCAGCCGCTGCCGGCCCCGAACGCGCGCCGCGCCGGCCTGCTGCTGGCGGTGGATGACGACGGCCCGGGCATTGCCCCGGACGACATCGGCAAGGTGCTGCAGCGTGGCGTGCGTGGCGACGAGCGCGTGCAGGGCCACGGCATCGGCCTGTCGATCGTGCAGGACCTGATCAAGGATTACCGCGGCGAACTGACCGTGGGCCGTTCGGCCGAACTGGGCGGCGCCCGCTTCGAAGTGCGCCTGCCGCCAGGGCCGTAAGCCTCGTTGATCGGTAGTGCTGGCCGCTGGCTGGCAACCAAGCAATGCCATCGAAGATCATGGGGTTGCCGGCCAGCGGCCGGCACTACCGCACTGCGATCCTGGGCGGCTCGCCGTAGAACCGTCGCAGCTGCGCCGCCACCTCCGGCAACGCCTGCTGCAGCAGATCCGGTGCCGAGAAGTGGTACTCGCTGGCCACCGCGAAGAACTCTTCCGGCGCCTCGGCCGCATACGGATCGATCAGCGTCTCTTCGCCTGCGTCCACCTGCGCACAGAACGCGTCGTAGGCGCGCTGGAACGTGCCCGCCCACTCGCGCTGCCATTCGCGCGGCAGCGGCGGCGTACCGTCCATCGCACCATCGAGCGCATCCAGCTTGTGCACCATCTCGTGCACCGCCACGCAGTAGCCCTCGTGCGGCGCCGCCAGGTCGGCCTGCACATCGGCCCAGGACAGGATCAACGGACCGCTGTCCCACGACTCGCCGATCAGCTCGTCATCCCACTCGTGCAGCACGCCAGCCGCATCCATGTGGCTGCGGTGCACGCGGAAGGCATCGGGGTAGACGATCAGCTGCGACCAGCCCTCCAGCCCCACCTCACCGAACGCCAGCAGCGGCAGGCAGCACAGCGCGGCCAGCAGCACGCCGTCACCGGCCTGCAGCTGCAGCTCACCGATCGGGGTGATGGTCTTCTCGTGCAGGAAGCGCGTGGCCAGTACGCGCAGGCGCGCGCGGCGTTCATCGTCCAGTCCGTGCAGCCAGGCCGCGCGGCGGCAGGCGTGTTCCCACAGTGCATCGTCGATCGGCCGCGGCGTAGGCCGCAGCCACTGCAGCAACGACTTGATCAGCGGAACATTCCCGGCAGGTAGCTGTGCCACTTCGGCGCACGGATGCGCTGCAGCACGTCATCGTCGCTGCCGCCGCCCCCGGTGCTGGTGGCACTGCTGGCCGCAGGGCGTACCGGTGTCGGCTTGGTGGTCGCAGCCGAGGCAGTCGCGGTCGGCGCGCGCTGCGAGGCGGCATCACCGTTGGAGGACACGCAGGCGCCGCGGCTGTCGTCCAGCGCTGCCGTCGCAGACGCCGCGAAGGGCATCATCAGCAGGATCAGGCAATGGGCATAACGGCGCATTGACGACATCCACGTTAAGGGAGGGTGAGTTCCCGATTCTAGCCCGAACCCGGCGCCCCGTTGGAAGCCCCCGCGGAACCCAGCGTGGCGGGCGTCGCTGGCGGCTTTCCCGCATAATTCCTGCCTGACTTCGTGGAAGCTGCCGTGGACGATCGCCAATTGCTGGCCAAACTCGCTGCCGGTCGCCTGTCCGGCGACGCCCTGGCCCGTGAGCTGGGCCAGACCCGTGCGGCTATTTGGAAGCGTATTCAAGGGCTTAGGGCCGCCGGTGTGGATGTCGAGGGCCGTGCCGGCGAGGGCTATGGCCTGACCCGCCCGGTTGACCTGCTGGACCCGGCGGCGATCCGTGGTGGCCTGCCGGCCGGGGTCCTGCCGCTGCTGCACGACCTGCAGGTGGCCTGGACGGTGGACTCCACCAACGCTGAATTGCTGCGGTGCAGCGCGCCCCAGCGCGGGGTCAGCGTGCTGCTGGCCGAACGCCAGACCGGTGGCCGCGGTCGTCGTGGCCGTACCTGGGCCTCGCCGCTGGCCGCCCATGTCTACCTGTCGGTGCTGCGGCTGTTCTCCGGAGGCCTCGGCCGCCTGGCCGGCCTGAGCCTGGTGGCCGGCGTCGCCGTGGCCGAAGCGCTGCACGATCTGGGCTACACCCAGGCGCAACTGAAGTGGCCGAACGACCTGCTGGTCGATGGCCGCAAGCTGGTTGGCCTGCTCGCAGAAGGCGGTGGCGAATACGCCGGCCCGGCGCGCGCGGTGATCGGCATCGGCATCAACACGCACATGCCGCCGTCGTTCGCCGAGCAGATCAGCCAGCCGTGGGTGGACCTGGACACGCTGGCTGGCAAGCCAGTGGATCGAAACGTGGTTGTTGCCGCCGTGCTGGCGCGCCTGCTGCCGGCGCTGGAGGAATTCGATCGTGAAGGTCTTGCTCCGTTCCTGCCGCGCTACGCCGCCTTCGACATGCTGGCCGGCCGCGAGGTGCGGGTGGAACTGGATGGGCAGTGGCAGCATGGCACCGCACTCGGCCTGGCCGATGACGGCGCGTTGCGCGTGCGCATCGATGGCCGTGAGCGTCTGCTGCACGCCGGCGAAGTCAGCGTGAGGGCAGCATGAGCGATTGGTTGTTCGACCTCGGCAACTCGCGCTTCAAGTTCGCGCCGTTGCAGGGTGACCGTGCCGGTGACGTGCAGGCCTGGGCGCATGGTGCCGAAGGCATGGCCGGGCAGCCACCGCACAGCCTGCCCAGCGGCCGCACCGCGTTCGTGGCCAGCGTGGCCGCACCGTCGCTGACCAGCGCCATGCTGGACCAGCTGCAGCGCCGCTTCGAGCATGTGCATGTGGTGCGAACCAGCGCCGAATGCGCCGGCGTCCGCATTGCCTATGCCAAGCCGGAAAAGTTCGGCGTCGACCGCTTCCTGGCCCTGCTGGCCGCAGCCAAGGCGCAGCGCCCGGTGCTGGTGGTCGGCGTGGGCACCGCACTGACGATTGACCTGCTTGACGCCGACGGCCAGCACCACGGTGGCCGCATTTCCGCATCGCCCACCACCATGCGCGAGGCATTGCACGCCCGTGCGGTGCAGCTGCCGGCCACTGGCGGCGACTACAGCGAGTTCGCCAACGACACCGCCGATGCGTTGGCCTCCGGTTGCGATGGCGCCGCGGTGGCGCTGATTGAACGCAGTGCGCAGCAGGCGCACGCGCTGCTGGGCGTAGCGCCCTCGCTGCTGGTGCACGGTGGCGGCGCACCGGCACTGATGCCGTTGCTGCCGGGTGCCGACTACCACCCCTCGCTGGTGCTGGATGGACTCGCCCGCTGGGCGGTGCACCAGCCCGCAGGCTAGTATCCGCGCATGCTGACCCGTGCCCTGATCGTCGTACTGGCCGTTCTCAATCTTGGCGTCGCCTGCTGGTGGCTGCTGCGCGATGCACCGCAGCCGCCTGCGCCTGCACCGCAACCGGCTGGCGTCGCCGAGCTGCGCTGGGTGCCCGGTGGCGCGGATGCCAATGCCGCAGCCGAGGCCACCGCCGCCGCCCCGACCGCACCGCTGATGGAGCGCGAACCGGCCGCGAAGACCGCAGTGGCTGCGACGCCCGCACCCGCGCCGGCCGTGCCGGCCAAGCCGGAAATTCCCAAGCCGCAGACGGCTGACGCTGCGCCGGTTGCTGCCGCCGCCAAGCCGGCAACACCGCCTGCACCCGTTCCGGCACCGGAAAAGCCCGTAACCCCGCCCGCGGCCGCCGAGCCGCCGCGCTGCGTCGCGCTGGGTCCGTTCGCCGACCGCGCCGCCGCGACCACTGCGCAAGGCAAGGCCGGCGCGCTGCTCAGCCAGGCGCGCCTGCGCGAACAGCCCGCTGCCAGCGGCAGCGCCCGTTACCGGGTGATGCTGCCGGCCGCCGCCAACCGTGATGAAGCGCAGGCCACCGTGAAACGTATCGTCGCCGCCGGCCTGAGCGACTACTACATCATCAGCCAGGGGGAGGAGGCCAACGCCGTGGCGCTGGGCCAGTACCGCAATCACGAAGGCGCCGAGCGCCGCATGGCAGCGGTGCAGGCCGCCGGCTTCCAGCCGCGCCTGGTGGCCAGCGGCGACGCCGGCCAATGGTGGCTGGAAGGACAGCTGGCGGCGGGCACGCAGCCGGCCCAGGCCCAGCAGCGCAGCGGGGCGGCACAGAGCCGGTCGCTGGACTGCACGCGGTTGCGCTAGAATCCCCGGACCGCGGCGCTGCCGCCGGTGCACCACCCATGCCGCTTTAGCTCAGTTGGTAGAGCAACTGTCTTGTAAACAGTAGGTCATCCGTTCGATTCGGATAAGCGGCACCACATGGGAAGCGCCGAAACGCCTTGAAAATAGGGGTTTCAATAGAAAAGGCCAGCGCGGGGCGCTGGCCTTTTTACGTCTACCGGGAAAATTACCGGGGCTCGATCCGCGAGGCGGCGACCGTGTGGACTGCAATGGAACTGTCACCCCTGCAGACGCGGCTGACCGCGCTTAACGAATGGCTGGGCGATGAGGTGATCCGCTTCAACCCCTTCGACCTGGGCGCCGCAGCTTAAGGGCTGCTGGTCCACCTCAATGGGCATCTGCCTGGGAGGTGTGTTTTTGTCCAGAGGGGGGGGGGGGTTGCAGTGTACCGTGTATCGGTATACGATACGCCTGTCGCTACGAGTAAAGGAGGCGCCGGTGATAAAAACGTATGGAAGTAAGGATACCGAACGAATAGCCAGCGGTAAGAAGGTCAAACCTCTGGCAGGTATCGAGAGGCAGATTCAGATCAAACTGGTGTACCTGAATGCTGCGGTGACGTTACAAGATTTGAAGTCACCGCCCGGCAACCGATTGGAAGCGCTGAAAGGCGACCGAGCTGGGCAGCACAGCATCCGCATCAACAACCAGTACCGCATCTGTTTCAAATGGAAGGATGGTGACGCCTACGATGTAGAAGTCACCGATTACCACTAAGGAGAGTGAGCGCCGGCTAACACCGGCGCGGGCCTCCCAAGTAAGACCCTCAGTCCATCACGTAGAGTCTCATTTAAGAATCGAATTTCAGCTTCACACAATTGGAACATTCCGTAAGCATTCACACTCAAATAGGAGGCGCCGCGCACGCAACGTGCGGCGAAACTATCAAGTCCATGACACGCGCCAACGCGAAAACCGCCACCGCGCTCCCCGCAATTCACCCGGGAGAGATCCTGTCCGTCGAGTTTCTAGCCCCGCTGGGTATGTCCGCCCGCGCTCTGGCCCATGAAATTAACGTTACCCCGGCCCGCGTTTCCGACATTATCGCAGGGCGTCGCGGCGTAACTGCCGATACCGCTTTGCGCCTTGGGCGCTACTTTGGCACCTCGGCCGAGGTGTGGCTTAACCTGCAGGCCAACTACGACCTGGTGACGACCAGTGCTGAGTTGGCCGATGTGATCGACGAAATCACCCCTCGGGCGGCATAAGCCCAAACCTCGGTAGAAGGAAGGTTACCCTTCCTTGCCTTCTGTAGCGACCAAAGCCCCTGCCTCACGGCGGGGGCTTTTTGTTGCGCGGCTGTTGCCCGCACTTCACTGTGCACCAGCCGCCTCCGGGCGGCTTTCGTTTGCCTGGTCGGCCTCCGGCAATTCGGGCCTGAGAACCATGAGTTCGTCCGGTAGCGCTTCCAGCCTCGCCATGTGAAGGTCGTAGCTCCCTTCGGATAGGTAGACCACCGCTTCGAGTGCACGTGCAGCATGGACCAGCGAGTAGGTGGCGAGCGAGAGGACGAGGAACAACACGTCGTATGCTACGGGCGCGCGAAGGATCAGCCCGCGCTCGCCTTGGTGCCGGAGCGCCAACGCAGTCAGATCGCTGTGGGTGAAGCTGCATAGCATCGTGTATGGCCCAATCAGTTCCGGCAGCCCTGCTGCGATGAAGTGATCGGCCTGGGAAGGCTTACCCCTGCGGAACTCTTCATGCAAAGGCTGATAGCGCGTCAAGCACTCAGCCAAGCGCGCCTCCAGCATCGCCCGGTCGTGCGGCTCCAGCAGGTCGGTGGCTAGCATCCGGTCGTAGAGCTTCTTCTCGCCATGAGCCTGCTCGTAGCGCATTCGCCGCACGTGATCGCTCTTGGAAGCAAGCTGGTACACGTCAGCCAGCGCTTCCAACATAGAGCGGACATGAACGCCGGCATGAGTAGTCAATCCGGCCTGAGCCAGCAGGACCGTCGCCTCAAACTGCTCTGCGATAGACAGGAATAGGGCGCATTGCGGTCGTCCAGGGGCATCAAGTGGAGCGCGCATCTCCGCAACCATCGCCTGGGTGGCCGGGAACTGGGGCCTGTCGCGGCACTCGGTATGGGTGAACGGCGGGTGCCGGGCGGTGTTCCGCAATGTGTCCAAAGTGGCGTACAGCGCGCCGGCGGGTGATACCGCGCTGGGCTCCTGCAATATGCGCAAGGGCGCGCAGGGCACGCTGGTGACCCGGATGCCGGTGGGCAGCGATTACCAGGAACTGATCATCGATTATCCCGATGGCCGCTTCCTGTGCATGATGCGCAACAACGGCCAGGTGCAGAGCCTGACGCCGGTTCGTCGCCGCGGCGGTTGAGTTCATCGCGCCAGCGGCCTTATGGTGACCGCCCATACACCCGTCTGGTGGCACCTATATGTCCCATCTTCTGGCCAAAGCAGCTGAGAAGCAGGATCTCGCCCGAATCGACGCGCTGCTGGATGAGGGTGCCGATATCGAGTGGCAGCACAAAGGCACGGGGCGCACCCCGCTGCTATCGGCTGTGATCGCCGGGAAGGCTGACTCGGTGGAGCGGTTACTGGATCGTGGCGCCAACATCCAGCACGCCTGCACTGCACTGGGTTACACCGCGCTGGGTTGGGCTGCCAACGCAGGCGATACGGAAATCGGACGTGTGCTGATTGCTCGCGGTGCATTGCTGGATGCTGCTTCGCCGGAATCGAGGTACACGCCGCTGATGTTGGCGTCTTCGGGCGGCCATCTCGCGATGGTCGAACTGTTGCTGGATAGCGGAGCTACCGTCGCACCGTTGAACTTCGAGGGGACAAACGCACTGGCAATGGCTGATGCCCGCAAGCACGAAGACGTAGTGGCGCGTTTGAAGTTGGCGGGGGCGCAGTTGCCGCCGCCGTTGATAGAGGCGCCGGCGCTTGAGTGGCCCGAACCAGACGCCGAAGGTGAACCCGCCTCAGTGGTGCGTGGCTATTTGTTGGCCTATTACGAATGGGAAACGCGTGGCTACAAGGATTCCCGGTCCGGTGGCAACCTTCTGCGAAGCTCCGGCTTCCAGCAGGAGAAAGCGGATATTTTGACAGCCTGGTGCACCGACCGCCAACGTGTGTACTCGACTGGAATTTCAGTCGGCAGCCCCCGACGGTATGTGCCGGATGACCTACTGGTATCAGTTGCGAGGCTTGGGATCTCGAAGGCGGAAGTGCTGGTACGCGACGATCCTCAGAAGTCGAGTTCCTTGCGTTACGAGCACTTGTTCGTACTCAGACGCGTGAGTGGACAGTGGCGTATCGACGTGTTGAAAAGGCGCCCGTTCCGAGTTGAAAAGTGGTCGTCGGCGATCCTCTAAGCGCGGCCCGCCAAACGGTCGGTCACCAATTTTCCGCCGCCGTAAAGGCCGTCGCAGGCCGACATGACCGCCGTCGGCCGGGAGTCTAAAGGGGCAATGCGGCAAACATTGCCCCCGTCCCGTTACTGCTGGTTTACCGGGTCATTTCCCTTCTTGTAGGTGTAGCCGGTGACATCCCAGCCGCCGCCATGGCCGGACGAGGGTTCCACCCAGGTGAATTCCCACGTCTGCAGGGAGCCGTCGGGAAGCAGGTTTTCCACCCGGTAGATTTCACCGGGAATGCCCTGCTCCGGTAGCTTTCCCGGAATCGATTCATCCGCGCGTGCAGACGCGCGCCCTACGGAGAACGCACGCCGTTCCACCTGTACGTTGCCGTAGCCCTGTGGGGCGAAAGACGGCTTTACCCGCTGCGCCACCCAGTCGAGCACCTGGCGTGCGCTGGCAGTCTGCATGGGATACGCGTCGGTGGTCACCGTATGCGTGATGCGTTGCGAGGAGGCATTGGCAGCTGCCGGAAACAGTCCGCCCAGGGCAATTGCCAGTACCGCAAATCCATTGAGTGCATGTTTCATGTGCGTCGTTCTCCAGGGTTGGGGAAATGAAGCCGCACCGTCCGGGTGCCGACGCAGGGTGGACACAAGGACCGCCGTGGGTAAGAGGCGATGCCGACTCGGGTGTGAAGTGGATCAAGGAAGGGCGGGTTTCCGACCGCTCAGCGCTGGAATGCCTGACGGGGGCGCCTTTGTGCTCGCGGCGATCCGGGCATTGCCCTGCTGCACCGCCGCGAGTGGTGTCACACAGCTCTGGCTAGACTGTGCTTCTTTTTCCCCACCGCAGGAGGCACCCATGGCCCATCCCATCTCCGTATCCCTGATTGGCGTTCCCACCGACGTCGGTGCGGGCCATCGCGGTGCACGGCTGGGGCCGGAGGCGCTGCGCGTGGCGGGCCTGCCGGAGGCGCTGGAAGCGCGTGGTGTGGACGTGCGTGACGTGGGCAATCTGGATGGCCCGCGCAACCCGTGGACCGCGCCGGTGGAAGGCTACCGCCATCTGGATGAAGTGGTGGCGTGGAACCATGCACTGATGGAAGCCAGCTACGCCGAGCTGCAGGCCGGCCGCATGCCCATCATGCTCGGCGGCGACCACTGCCTGGGGATCGGTTCGATCACCGCCGTCGCGCGCTGGTGCCGCGAGCAGGGCAAGACCCTGCGCGTGCTGTGGCTGGATGCGCACTCGGATTTCAACACCAGCGATGTCACCCCGTCGGGCAACATCCACGGCATGCCGGTGGCCTGCCTGTGCGGCCTCGGCCCGGAGGCGCTGACCCACCTGGGCGGCAGCGCACCGGCGATCACCCCGGCGCAGATGCACCAGATCGGCATCCGCTCGGTGGACCCTGAGGAGAAGCGCCTGATCAAGACCCACAAGGTGGATGTGTACGACATGCGCTACATCGATGAGAACGGCATGAAGCGCGCGGTGGAGGCGGCGCTGGCCGGCATCGATGAGAACACTCACCTGCATGTCAGCTTCGATGTGGACTTCCTCGACCCGAGCATCGCGCCGGGCGTGGGCACCACGGTGCCGGGTGGGGTGAACTACCGCGAGGCGCAGCTGGTGATGGAGATGATCGCCGACACCGGGCGCATGGGATCGCTGGACATCGTCGAGCTCAACCCCTTGCTGGACAAGCAGAATGCCACCGCCGAACTGGCCGTGGACCTGGTCGAAAGCCTGTTCGGCAAGTCCACCCTGATGCGCGACTGAGGGCCTGGCCTGAACGGATCGCCGATCCGTTCACACCCGCTCCACGCCGCTGCCGCCAGATTGCACTTCACGCGGCGGCGGTGGCAGTGTGCCCTCCCGCCGAGCGACAGAACCCCATCCGCGAATGAAGCGGTGTAGCGGCGAACCCAAGGAGAAGCCCATGAAGCGCGTAGTTGCCCTGATGCTGTTGTCGATGTTCTCGGTGGCCCTGCTGGCCGGTTGCAATACCGTTGCCGGTGCCGGCAAGGACGTGCAGAAGGCCGGTGAAAAAGTTGAGGACGCCGCCAAGGGCAAGTGAGCCCGGCGCGGATTGGAAAGCGAAAAGGCCGGGAATCTTCCCGGCCTTTTTTGTGCGCGCTGTTTGCCGCATGGCCGTCGAAGCGGAGTGAACCATTCAAGCAGGTGAGCATGTATTTCATTGCCGGTTGACCGGTACTCAACAGCCGCTGCGCGAAGCTGGAGCCACGGTAAGAACGCCGTTGCAACCAAGGACTCCCAGCAATGAACAAAGACATCATTTCCGGCAAGTGGTCGCAGCTGAAGGGCAAGGCCCAGGCCAAGTGGGGCGATCTGACCAACGACGACTTCGATGTTGCCGAAGGTAATGCCGAGTATCTGGCCGGTCGCCTGCAGGAACGTTATGGCTGGGCCAAGGACCGTGCGGAGAAGGAAGTGCGCGAGTTCCAGGACGCGGTGAGCAAGGACTACCCGGACTACAAGTAAGCGCTTCGGTTTCCCCCACAACACGACGCCCGCACCGTGAGGTTGCGGGCGTCGTGTTGTCTGCGCGGGACGATCAGCGCGTCGGCGGGTCCGGCACGTAGCGGTTGGGGAACGCCTGCGGTTCGCGCGGCAGGCGCGAGGGCGAATCCACCAGGATGCCGCGCGCACGCAGGTTGCGGGCGCTGTCGTAGCGCAGCTGCAATACCTGTGCGGGGCTGCGGCTGGCGCGCTCGAAGTCGGTATCGCGCACCGAGGACTGCTCGCGCGCACCGTGGCCGGTACCCAGCGCTGGGGCCTGCGACTTGCTGGCGTAGCCTTCGATGCGGCTGGCATTGGCACTGGCACTGGCATCGGCCGCCGCTTCGGCCGCCGGGGCCGGCAGCGGCAGGCCACGGCGCAGGATCGGCTCGGGGCGCCAGCGACGTGCCTCTTCGAACACCGCCACGCCCACAACGCCGATGTTGTCCGGGCGGCCGGTGCGGCTGGCATAGCTGCCGCTGGGGCTGCTGAACACGAACTGCGCCACTTCGTCCTGGCTCTTGCGCCAGCCGGTGATGTCGGCGCGCTGGCCGGGGTTGAGCACGTAGCCGGTCTGCGAGGGATCGGCATCCTCGCCGGAGATGGCGTTGACGCCGTCCACCGACAGCACCACCAGCACCCGGCGCGGGCTGTCGTTGTACAGGCGCACGGCGTAGCGGTGGCCGCGCTCGCCGGCCACCCAGCGCTGGCCCTCGGCGGGGTAGCTGCGCAATTCGGTGCCACGGTCGCGGTCGACCAGGGTCATGCGCACCGGGCCGCCTTCGTAGGCCGGTGGCGGAGGCGGCGCCGGGCGGAAGCCGGCCAGGGGCAGGATCAGCAGCAGGGGCAGCAGGCGTTTCATCGGGCGTCTCCAGCGGGGTTGGGTGAATGAACGCGCCGCAGGCCCTGACGGGGTTGGTGGCGTGCAAGGTAAACTGGCCCCGTTCATCGAAGGTTACCCCACGCAGTCATGACGACCCGAGTCCTTACCGGCATCACCCCCTCCGGCACGCCCCACCTGGGCAACTACGTTGGCGCCATCCGTCCGGCCATCGCGGCCAGTCGCGCGCCGGGGATCGAGAGCTTCTTCTTCCTGGCCGACCTGCACAGCCTGATCAAGTCGCAGGACCCGCAGCGCACCCAGCGCGCGACCCTGGAGATCGCGGCCAGCTGGCTGGCCTGCGGCCTGGACCCGGAGCATGTGTGGTTCTACCGCCAGAGCGACATCCGCGAGACCACCGAGCTGATGTGGTTCCTGACCGCCATCGCCAGCAAGGGCATCCTCAACCGGGCGCACGCCTACAAGGCGGCAGTGGACAAGAACCGCGAGGAAGGCGTGGACGAGGACGCAGGCGTCAGCGCCGGCCTGTTCATGTACCCGGTGCTGATGGCCGCCGACATCCTGATCTTCAAGGCCAACCAGGTGCCGGTGGGCCGTGACCAGATCCAGCACATCGAGATGGCGCGCGATTTCGCCCAGCGCTTCAACCACGTGTACGGCAAGGAGTACTTCCCGCTGCCGGACGTGGTGATCGATGAGCAGGTGGCGACGCTGGCCGGCCTGGATGGCCGCAAGATGAGCAAGAGCTACCACAACACCATTCCGCTGTTCGTGCCGCGCGAGGAGCTGAAGAAGCTGGTGTTCTCGATCCTGACCGACTCGCGCGCACCGGGTGAGCCGAAGGACACCGAAGGCTCGGCGCTGTTCCAGATGTACCAGGCGTTCGCCACGCCGGAACAGACCGCAGAGTTCGCCAAGGCGTTCGCTGCCGGCATCAGCTGGGGCGACGCCAAGCAGCAGCTGTTCGAGCGCATCGACAGTGAACTGTCGCCGCTGCGCGAGCGCTACAACGCGCTGATGGCCGAGCCGGAGAAGATCGAAGCGCTGCTCAAGCGCCGTGGGCAGCAGCTGCGCGAGCAGTTGGCGGCACCGCTGCTGGAAGAACTGCGCCACGCCGTGGGCCTGCGCGACCTGTCCACGGCGGGCAACATCGCCAGCGAAGATGCCGGCGTGGCCCGCGTGGCGCCGCCGCAGTTCAAGCAGTACCGCGAGAAGGACGGCCGGTTCTACTTCAAGCTGACCGCCGGCGACGGCACGCTGCTGATCCAGAGCGAAGGCTTCGATTCGCCGCGTGATGCCGGCCAGCTGATTGCCGTGATCAAGCAGGCCGAGCAGGGCGACCAACTGCAGAGCGAGCTGTTCAAGCTGGACGCCGAGGTGGACGCCGTGCTGGCCGCGCTGGCCGTGCTGCGCGAAGCGGCCTGATCGCCGGGCCTGCCTGCCCTTTGTAGAGTCGAGCCATGCTCGACTTTGCTCCGCCCCTGTAGAGCCGAGCCCGTGCTCGGCTGGGTAGCAACGCAGCCGAGCATGGGCTCGGCTCTACAGGGACGCCCCCGCCGGCACGACCGTGGCACAGCACCCATGGCATGATGTCCGCGCGCCGCCGGCGCGATGACATGGAGTCTGCGATGGCCTGGTTGTCGCTGCTGCTGTTCCTGCCCTGGTTCCTGCTGCTGGGCAGCCTGTACTGGCTGTTCCCGCGCCAGCCGCGTACCGCGCGGCGGCGCCTGTTCGATGGCACCACCCTGGTATTGGCGTTCGCGCTGAGCATTGTGTCGATGCTGTGGGGCTACCGCATCGGCGTGGTGCAACCCGGCGCCGGCCCGATCTGGCCGCAGGTGCTGGCGGTGCTGTACGCCTACGGCGCGTTCCTGGCGGTGCTGGTGCTGGCGTTGCTGCTGCGACCGCGCTGGCTGGACCGGTAACCCCGCCTTTGTAGAGTCGAGCCATGCTCGACTGCACGCGCCCTCTGTAGAGCCGAGCCCATGCTCGGCTGATGTCTGGCAGAAAGGCAGCCGAGCATGGGCTCGGCTCTACGGAATCTGGACTCCGACCAAAGCCGCATCGAACCCGGGCCGCCTGCGCGCCTACCATGGGCGTCTGTTCCCGATCCTGCCAGGTGCGTGCCGATGACCGCCGACCCCAGCATCCACACCATCGATACCGGCTTCCAGCGCCCGGACTTCGACGCGGCTTACCTGATCGTTGAAAACGGCCGCGCCGCGTTTGTCGACTGCGGCACCGGCCTGTCGGTGCCGGCGATGCTGCAGGCGCTGGCGGATGCCGGCCTGGGCGTGGAAGCGGTGGACTGGTTGCTGCTCACGCACGTGCACTTGGACCACGCCGGCGGCGCCGGCCTGCTGATGCAGCAGCTGCCCAACGCAAAGGCGGTGCTGCACCCGCGCGGTGCGCCGCACATGATCGACCCGACCCGGCTGATCGCCGGTGCCACGGCGGTGTATGGCGCCGAAGAGATCGCGCGCAGCTATGGCCGCATCGAGGCGATTCCGGAGTCGCGCGTGGTGGTGGCCGAAGACGGCCACCGCATCGATCTGGCCGGCCGCGAGCTGGTGCTGCTGCACACGCCGGGTCACGCGCTGCACCACTATTGCGTATGGGATGCGCGCAGCCGCAGCTGGTTCACCGGCGATACCTTCGGTATCTCCTACCGCGAGCTGGACAGCGTGCAGGGCGCTTTCATCTTCCCGACCTCCTCGCCGGTGCAGTTCGACCCGGAGGCGATGAAGGCCTCGATCCAGCGCATGCTGGGCTACGGCCCGCAGGCGATGTACCTGACCCACTACGGTCGTGTGGAACAGGTGGAGAAACTGGCCGGCGACCTGTTCGAGCAGATCGATGCGATGGCCGCCATCGGCCGCCAGTGCGACGGTCGACCGGACCGCCATCGTTGCCTGTTGGCCGCGTTGCAGGCGCTGTATCTGGAACGTGCACAGCTGCATGGCTGTGCGCTGGACGATGCGGCAGTGACCACCGTGCTGGCGATGGATATCGAGCTCAACGCACAGGGCCTGGCCTGCTGGCTGGATCGCATCAGCAGGTAGATCCACGCCCTGCGTGGATGACGCGAGCCCAAGCCGCGCCGTGATGTCACGACCACGTTACACTCTGGTGACTTCCAAGCTAGCCGTGGTACTGCCGTGAATCCGATGCGCGTGTTGCTGCTGTCGTCCTGCCTGTTCGTCGGTGGCCTTGCCCATGCGGCCAACGACCTGCCGGGTGGCGGCATCGATCCGCAGGCGCTGTCGCGCCATGTGCGCGTTCTGGCGTCGGATGAATTCGAGGGCCGCGCGCCGGCCACCGAGGGTGAAGAGCGCACGGTGCAGTACCTGATCGAGCAGTTCCGCAGCTACGGCCTGCAGCCCGGCGGCGTGGATGGCAGCTGGGTGCAGCCGGTCCCGTTGGTGCGCGCGCAGCTGGACGGCCCGGCCAAGGCCAGCCTGTCGCTGAAGCAGGGCAAGCGTGCGCTGGCCAATGGCGTGGACGTGACCCTGCAGAGCCTGCAGCCGCGCAAGCGCGTGCAGATCAGGGATGCACCGCTGGTGTTCGTCGGCTATGGCATCGATGCGCCGGAACGCCAGTGGAACGACTACAAGGACGTGGACCTGCACGGCAAGATCGCCGTGGTGCTGATCAACGATGCTGATTTCGAGGCCGATGCGCCGGGCGCGTTTGACGGCAAGGCGGTGACCTACTACGGCCGCTGGACCTACAAGTTCGAGGAAGCCGCACGCCGTGGTGCCGAAGGCGTGCTGATCGTGCACGAGACCGCGCCGGCCGCCTACGGCTGGGCCACGGTGAAGAGCTCGGGCACATCGCCGCTGTTCGACATCGAGCGCGGCCAGGACGAGGCGATGGCGCAGCACACGCCGCTGCGTGGCTGGATGCAGCGCGAGCTGGCCGAGGCGATTTTCGCCGACGCCGGCCTCGACTTCGATGCCGAGAAGCGCAAGGCGATGCGCGCCGACTTCCGTCCTGTGGCACTGGACAACGCCAAGCTGAGCGTGGACTTCGCGCTGAAGCGCGAGCAGGTGGTGACCCGCAACGTGGTGGCCAAGCTGCCCGGTGGCGAGCATGGCGACGAGGCGGTGATCTTCTCCGCGCACTGGGATGCGTTCGGCATCGGCCAGCCCGACGCCAAGGGGGACCGCATCCGCCGCGGTGCGATCGACAACGCCACCGGCGTGGCCACGGTGCTGGAACTGGGCCGGGTGTTCGCCGCCGGCCCGCAGCCGCAGCGCACGCTGTACTTCGTGGCGCTGACCGCCGAAGAGAAGGGCCTGCTGGGCGCCAGCTACTACGCCGCGCACCCGCTGGCGCCGCTGGACAAGACCGCCGCGGTGCTGAACATCGAAATGTTCAGCCCGGATGGCCCGACCCGCGACATCGCGTCGTGGGGCAAAGGCCGGGTCTCGCTGGAAGGCGACCTGGAACGCGTGGCCAAGGCCCGCGGCCGCAGCTACAGCCCGGACCCGAACCTGGAAGCGGGCTTCTTCTACCGCGCTGACCACTTCGCCTTCGCCCGCCTGGGCGTGCCGGCAATCACCATCGGCCCGGGCCTGGACAAGCTGGACGGTGGGGTTGAAGCCGGCCGCGCGCTGCGCGAGAAGTACTTCGCCGATTGCTACCACCAGGCCTGCGATGCCTGGACGCCGCGCTGGGACCCGAGCGGCCACGCTGCCGATACCCTGCTGGTCTACGATCTGGGCGCGGAGCTGGCCAACAGCCGCCGCTGGCCGACGTGGGAAAAGGAATCGGAGTTCCGCGGCGCGCGCGACAAGAGCGAAGCGGCCCGCCGCTGAGGTAGTGCCGGCCGCTGGCCGGCAACTGCCTGCTCTTTCCGGAGGTTCATGAGGTTGTCGGCCAGCGGCCGGCACTACCAAAGGAATGTTGAGTTGCCGGCCAGCGGCCGGCACGACCGAAAGAATGTGGAGGTGTCGGCCAGCGGGCGGCACGACCGGGTGTTCGTCAGCGCCGGCGCAGCAGCTTCCACGCGCCCCAGCCGCTGGCGGCGAGCGCTGCCAGATAGCACGCCACCATCGTGCGCAGGCCGACCAGCGATCCGCCGTTGACGCCGCGATGCAGGCGCAGTTGCAGCGAGCTGTGGCCGCTGCCCAGGTCCACTGCCAGCTGCAGCGCCAGTGCGGCGCAGAACAGCAGCAGGGCGATCCCGAAACCGATGCGTGGCCATGCGGCCTGTGCGCTGGGGCGGCGCAGCAGCCAGGCCAGTGCCGTGGCTGCGGCCAGCGTCACCGCGATCCACATCAGTGGAGGAGCGGGAGACGCAGCGGCCACCGGCATTGCACCGGTGGCCGCGATCAGGGCAACGCGCTTACTTGCGGGTGCCGTCGAGCCAGTTCGGGCCCTTGTTGGTGAGGAAGAACACATAGACCACCAACGATACCGCGATCGTGGCAGTCACGTAGAGGGCGAACCAATCGACGTGGCCGGTCTTCAGCGCGCCCTGGTACAGCAGCGGGGCGGTGCCGCCGAACAGCGAGTTGGCCAGCGCATAGCCCAGGCCCACGCCCAGTGCACGCACATGGGTGGGGAACAGTTCGGCCTTTACCACCGCGTTGATGGAGGTGTAGCCGGTGAGGATGACGAACGCCATGGCCAGGGTCAGGAAGGCCAGGGTGGCGTCATGCTGGTGCGGCAGCTGGGTGATCAGGTACCAGCTGTACAGCACGCCGCCGACGCCGAAGAACACCAGCAGGGTCTTGCGGCCGATGATGTCCGACAGCCAGCCACCGACCGGCTGCAGCACCATCAGGAAGGCCAGCACGCCCAGGTTGATCAGGGTGCCGGTCATCGGATCGTTGCCAGCGAAGGCGCTCTGGATCATCTTCGGGCCGTTCACCGAGTAGGTGTAGAAGGCCACGGTGCCGCCGGCGGTGATCAGGAAGCACAGCAGCAGCGGTCGCCACTGGTGCACGAACAGCTCGTACATCGAACCGGACTTCTGCGCCTTGCCCTCGCGCGCGGCCTCGATGGACGACTCCGACAGCGACTCGTCCATGCCACGGCGCAGCCAGAACACCACCACCGCGGCGATGCCGCCGATGCCGAAGGCGATGCGCCAGCCCCACTCGGAGATTTCCGGCTTGCCCCAGAAGGTCAGCATCAGCAGCAGGGTCAGCTGGGCCAGCACGTGGCCGCCAACCAGGGTGACGTAGTGGAAGGACGACAGGAAGCCGCGGCGGCCGGGAATGGCGGCTTCGGACATGTAGGTGGCGCTGGCGCCGTACTCGCCACCGGTGGCGAAGCCCTGCAGCAGCCGTGCGAACAGCAGGATGACCGCGGCCCAGATGCCGATGCTGGCGGCGGTGGGGGTGATGGCGATCAGGAACGAGCACAGCGCCATCAACGTGACCGAGACGGTCAGCGCCAGGCGGCGGCCATGGCGGTCGGCGAAGCGGCCGAAGAACCAGGCGCCGATCGGGCGCATCAGGAAGGTCGCGGCGAAGATCGCCCACACGTACATCGTGGAGTTCTTGTCGTCGGGCGAGAAGAACTGCGATTCGAAGTACACGGCGAACACCGAGTACACGTAGACGTCGTACCACTCCACCAGATTGCCGGCGGAGCCTTTGAGGGTGTTGGAGATCGACCGCCGCAGGGCGGCGCGGTCGTTCGCGGGGACAGCAGGTTGGGGCGTGGTGCTCATCTGGGTGGGAATCCTCGATGCGGCGCGTCCGTGCGCAGGGAAAACGGCGCCCGGCCTTGGGGCGGCGCGGCCGGGCAGCCCTCTTGGTACTGCATCGACCGTCAACACGGGGTAGCAGACCAGAGCAGGGTGCATGGATGGATGACAGCGTGCCACCGCATGGGGTCCCGGACCATACTCAAAACGTCCTAGAATCCGCCTTCCCCCGGCTCCCTGGTGTGTCATGTCGGCTCCCCCCTCTTCGTCTGCGGCTGCCTCCCGGGGTGGCCTTGTCGCGCTGGCACTGCTGCTGGTCTATGTGGTCTGGGGCTCGACCTACCTGGGCATCGCCAAGGCCCTGCACGGCGGCGCACTGCCGCTGACGATGGTCTCCGGCAGCCGCTTCATCATTGCCGGCGGCCTGATGTTCCTGGCGCTGCGCCTGTTCTGGAAGCTGCCGAACCCGACCCTGCGGCAATGGCGCAACTTGGTCATCATGGGCGTGACCATGCTGGTGCTGGGCAACGGCATGGTGGTGCTGGCCGAGCGTGAGGTGTCCTCGGGCCTGGCCGCCACCGCGGTGGCCTCGGTGCCGCTGTGGATGGCGCTGTTCTCGGCGCTGCGCGGGCAGCATGCCAGCCGCGGTGAGTGGCTGGGCATCGCCATCGGCTTCCTCGGTGTGGTCTGGCTCAATGCCGGCAGCAGCCTGACCGCCTCGCCGACCGGGCTGGTGCTGCTGCTGATCGCGCCGATCGGCTGGGCCTTCGGTTCGGTGTGGGCACGCGGGCTGGACCTGCCGGGCCCGTTCATGACCGCGGCCGGGCAGATGATCTGCGGTGGCGTGCTGCTGGTGCTGATCGGCCTGGCGGTCGGCGAGCGCCCGAGCACGCTGCCCGATACCGGTGGCCTGCTGGCGATGGCGTACCTGTGCGTGTTCGGCTCCATCGTCGCGTTTACTGCCTACGTGTGGCTGCTGCAGAACGTGCGTCCGGCGCTGGCCGGCAGCTATGCGTACGTCAACCCGGTGATCGCGGTGCTGCTCGGCGCGCTGCTCAACGGTGAGCGCTTCGGCTGGCGCGACCTGCTGGCGATGGCGGTGATTCTCCTGGGTGTGGTGGTACTGACGATGGCAAGGACGCGAAAGAGATGAGCATGGACGAGAAAGAACAACGCCGGGGCCTGCTGGTCACCGCGTCCACCTTCGTGATCTGGGGCCTGGTGCCGGTGTACTGGCACCTGCTCAACGAGGTGCCTTCGTTCCAGATCATCGCCCACCGCATCATCTGGAGCACCGTGCTGGTGCTGGGCTGGCTGCTGATCAGCTCGCGCCTGGGCTGGTGGCAGAAGATCGCCGCGCAGCCGCGCGCGCTGCCGATCCTGCTGGTGTCGAGCCTGACCATCGCCTTCAACTGGGGCCTGTACATCTGGGCGGTCAACGCCGGTCATGTCATCGAGACCAGCCTGGGCTACTTCATCAACCCGCTGGTGAACGTGCTGCTGGGCGTGCTGGTGCTGAAGGAACGCCTGCGCCGCCTGCAATGGGTGGCGGTGGCGATGGCGGCGGTGGGCGTGGCCTGGCTGACCATCGACGCCGGCACACCGCCGTGGATCGCGCTCGGCCTGGCTTGTTCGTTCGGCCTGTATGGGCTGTTGCGCAAGCTGGTCTCGGTCGACCCGGTGGCCGGCCTGGGCGTGGAAAGCATGTACCTGTTCCTGCCGGCGCTGGCCTTCGCGATCTGGGCGGAAAACGGCCATGGCGGTGCGTTCTTCCATGGCTGGGGCTGGCGCAACGACCTGCTGCTGATCTTCGGTGGCGCAGTCACCGCCGTACCGCTGATCGGCTTTGCCTACGGCGTGAAGCGCATTCCGCTGTCGCTGGTCGGCATCCTGCAGTACATCGCACCGAGCCTGCAGCTGCTGCTGGGCGTGTTCTTCTTCCACGAAGCGTTCGATACCGCCAAGGCGATCGGTTTTGCCGCGATCTGGGCCGGCCTGATCCTGTTCGTCGGCGACAACATCCGCACGATGCGCGCCAAGCGCTAGCGCCGGCGGGGCTGCGGGGTCGGATCCCTCCGCAACGCGGAGGGCTCTGACCCTGTTCTATCCGTCGCGTGGGGTCAGAGCCCTTCGCAGGGCGAAGGGATCCGACCCGCTTCCACCCAAAAAAGAACGGCGCCCCGAGGGGCGCCGTTCTGCTTCCGTCCACGGCCAGGAGAGAGGGATGGCCGTGGCGGGAAGGCGGTTGCAGGCTTAGAAGCGCTGCTGGTACTTCATGTACATGAAGCGGCCGATGTCGAAGCCACCGTAGTAGGTGAAGCTGCTGTTCGGCTGGCTGTACATGATCGGACCCTGGTGGTTGAACACGTTGTTCACGCCCAGCGACACGGTGCCATCCCACGGCAGGCTGTAACGCACCTGCAGGTCGTGGAAGGTGTTGGAGCCCACCTTGTTGGTCGGCGACGCGCTGGTGTACGACGAGTTGAAGCCCGGCATGTTGCACTCATCCATGTACGAGCACTTCTCCTTCATGCTGGAGTAGTAGCGCGCGGTCCAGCCGATGCCGAGGTCGCCGTACTGCCAATCCAGGTTGAAGGTGGAGCGCACGCGGAAGTCGCCGGCCCAACCGGTACGCTGTTCCACCGGGGTGGTGGCGGCGCTGTCGTTGCGCTGCTCCAGGTAGTCGGTGTAGGTGGTGTTCCAGTTGACGGCGAACTTGCCGAACGCGGTTTCCGGCAGGCGGTAGCGCACGTTGATGTCATAGCCGGCGGTTTCGCGGTAGCCCGCGTTGACCAGCGAGCGGTCCAGCGAGTTGACCTGGCCGTTGCTGCCACGGGTGAAGCGGCCGCAGGCGGCATCCGAACCCTGCACGTAGCACTGTTCCAGGATGTTGGTGGCCGACTCACCGACGATGGCGTTGTCGATGCGGATCTTCCACCAGTCCAGGCTGACGTCCAGGCCCTGCACGAAGTCCGGGCTGTAGACCAGGCCGACGGTCCAGGTCTTGGCGGTTTCCGGCTTCAGGCCCGGGTTGGAGCCCGAGCTGAAATCGGTGGTGGCCTGCTGGCCGGGCTTGGTGGCCACGCTGCCATCGCTGTTGAGCTGGCGGAAGTTGGCCGGCACCTTCAGCGCCTGGCAGCGGGCAGCGACGGTCGGGCTGGTGGCGGCGGTACCGAAGGAGGTATCGCACGGATCGGTGAACGAGTCGCGGCTGCTGACGGTGCCGCCGTACAGGTCATCCACGGTCGGCGCACGGAAGCCGGTGCCGTAGGTGGCGCGCACCAGCAGGCTGTCGATCGGCTTCCACTTCAGGCCGAACTTGCTGTTGGTGGTCGAACCGAAGTTGTTGTAGTCCGAGTAGCGGCCGGCCATGTCCAGCGACAGTTCGCGGGCGAACGGCAGGTCGGCCAGCAGCGGCACCTGCAGTTCCAGGTAGACCTCGTTGAGCGAGTAGTTGCCGCGGGTCGGCTGGCCGCTGGTGCCGGCGATCTCGCCCTTCTGCACCATCGTGTCCGGAGTGTAGCCGGCTTCTTCGCTGCGGTGCTCGAAGCCCATCGCGGCCAGGATGTCGCCGGCCGGCAGGGTGAACAGCGAGCCGGAGATGTTGCCGCTGGCGACCTTGGTGGTGCTCTGCATCTTGTCGACGAAGCGGGTGAACAGGTAGTCCTGCACGTCCTGGTTGCTCAGCGAGCCGGGTCCGGTGTAACCCATCGGGGCGGCCGGGTTCCACGGCACGCAGCCGGCGATCACCGCGCCCGGCGCACCGCAGCGGGCCACGTTGCCGTCCATGAAGGACGGGCCGACGGCCAGGTTGACGTGCGGCTGGTACATGCTGCCGGTACCGATGCGCTCGCCTTCGTTGCGGTTGTACATGTAGCTGACGTTCCAGTCCCAGTACCGCGAACCGGTTTCGAAGCTGCCTTCCAGACCAATGCTGGCGCGCTTGGTTTCCAGGTTGTTCTCGGTGCCGCGCGGCAGTTCCTCGGTACGGTGCGCGAACAGCGCATCCTGGCCCCACAGGTTGAACGCGCTGTCCTTGGACAGGGCGGCACGGCTGCCATTGCGGGCCTGCGCGGCGCTGACCGAGTACGGGTAACCGGCCAGGTGCTTGGTCGACTCGCGCTTGCTGTACAACGCGTCGGCGACGATGCGCAGGTTGTCGGTGATCGAGAAGCCACCGTTGGCGAACACCGAGGTGCGTTCCAGGCCGGTCAGCAGGCTCATGTTCGACTTGGTGTTGGCACCATCAGCCGGGTCCGGCGCATGGAAGTTGCCGGCCTTGCCCGGGTCGCCGCCCGGGCCCACCGTCAGGTTCTTGCCACCGACGGTGACGTAGCCCCACGGGGTATTGCCATTGAGGCCATCGTTGGGGTGGCGCGGGCCGTTGGTGTAACGGCTGAACTCGCGGTCCTTGCCCAGCACCTCATCTTCCTTGGTGCGCTCGGCGCCCACGCTGAACCAGCCGCGCTCGAAGGTCTTGCCGAAGGTCGCGCTGTAGGCGCGCTTCTGGCCGTCACCCTGGCCGTACTGGCCGACATAGACGCTGGCTTCGCCACCATCGAAATTCTTGCGGGTGATGATGTTGACCACGCCGGCGATGGCATCGGAGCCGTACAGCGCGGAGGCGCCGTCGGTCAGCACTTCCACGCGCTCGACGATGGACGACGGGATCGAGGCCAGGTCGGAGTAACCGCCGGCGCTGATGCCCATGCGGCGGCCGTCGATGAGCACCAGGCTGCGTTCCGGGCCCAGGTTGCGCAGGCTGACGTACATGCCGCCGAAGTCGCGCGAGGAGGTCAGCGACGAGGCGCGGCTCATGCTCGGCGCACCGGCGGCAGGAATGTCCTGCAGGATGTCAGCGACGTTGACGTAGCCCTTCTTCTCGATCTCGGCGCGGTTGAGCGCGACCACCGGCTGTGCGGTTTCGACACTGGCCTGGCGGATGCGCGAGCCGGTGATTTCGATGCGGTCGAGGTTGGTCGGGGTATCGCTGGTGCTCTGTGCGAAGGCGGGGGTGGTGCAGCTGGCGGCCAGCGCGATGACGATCGCGTTGCGCAGCGGATTGGTTTTCAGGGACATCCGTGAAATCTCGTGTTTCGGTAAAAACAAGCGCCCGTTCTATGGGCGCGTGGGGTGCTGCAAACCAACGTGGGGGGCGCGATTCTAGAATGTTTCCATTCGTAACTGTTTGTCTCGGCGCCGCTGGACGTGCGCGAAAATGAATCGCAACCAACAATCCACAGATGCGCTGTGCGCAGCGTCACGCGCGCTGCGTTTGCGATGGGCAGAGGCATCGATAGCGGCACGAAGCTGGCACGCTTGAGTGGTTGCGACAACGCGTCGCAGTACGCGCTTGTATGCAGGCGCGCAGGCGTTGTGATGCACGTGCCCGCATGAAATGCTCTTCGCCTTGTCATCGAAGGCAGGAGACGAAGGAATGATCCAGCTTGAAGAAGCACGCCGTCGCGTGGAGGCTGCACTTGCCAGCGACGATGAGCCGGTTGCCATCACGCATGAGCACGAAGTGGTCGAAGGCTGGCTGTTCTGCTTCCAGTCGCTGCGCTACCTGCAATCCGGCGAAATCTCGGATGCATTGGCCGGCAATGGGCCGATCTTCGTCGACCGGCACACAGGCGAGCAGCACGCGCTGGGCACGGCGTATCCGCCCGAGGAGGTCCTTCGCCAGCATCTGGCCGCGCGCGGCCCCGCCGTCTGATGCTGCGGCGGCGGATTTCTGAGTTCGGCAACGTGAAAGGGACGGAGCCTTCGCTCCGTCCCCTTGCGTGATGCGCAGTCCACCGCTGCGCGATGCTCAGGTTTCGCGCAGCGCCGTGGTGATCGGCAAACGTGCCGCGCGCAGTGCCGGGAACAGGCCGCCGACCAGGCCGATGCCCAGTGCCCATTTCAGGCCGGTCCACAGCAGTTCCGGCGACACATGGAACTTGAACACCACTGCGCTGAAGTTGCTGCCGATGGTGGACACGCTGTAGCCATTGAACAGCAGCCACGCCACCGCACAGCCGAGCAGGCCACCGAGCAGCGCCAGCAGCATCGTCTCCAGCATCACTGCCGTCACCACCGGCAGGCCGCGGAAGCCGATCGCACGCATGGTGGCGATTTCGCGGGCGCGCGTGGCGACGGCCGCATACATGGTGTTGAGCGCGCCAAACACCGCACCGACCGCCATGATCGTGCCGATCACCTTGCCAAGGATGTCGATCAACTTGGTCAGCCCGCCGCCCTGCTTGCTGTAGTACACGCGGGTGGTTTCCACGTCCAGTTTCAGGCGCGGGTCGGCGGCGACGGCGGCCTTGAACTGATCGAAGCCTGCCTTGCCCTCGGTGCGCACGCTGATCGACTGCCAGGCGCTGCGCTGGTAGGTGGTGGCCAGCGTATCGGCGTCGGTCCACAGTTCCGAATCATGCGCATCGCCGGTGGCGAACACACCCACCACGGTCCAGGTCTGGTTGCCCAGGGTCAGTGTCCTGCCCACCTCCATGTCGCGGAACTGGCCCTTGGCGCCCTGGCCGACCACGATCTCGCGCAGGCCAGTGGCGAACTTGCGGCCCTCGACGATCCTGACCTTGTCATGCACCGCCCACGCCTGCGGGCCCACGCCGCGGAACTGCGCGTTGACGTCGGTGCCATCGGACTTCGACACCAGGTTGACCACCTGCGACAGCTCCGGCGACAGCAGCGGCCGGCCCTGCGCATCGCGGCTGATGCCGGGCAGGGTGGACAGCATCGGTACCTGCTCGCGGGTGATCACCGAGTTGGTCTCGGCCTGCGAGCCACCGCGCAGCACGATGGCAGTGGTGTCATCGCCGGTGTTGTTGAGCGTGGCCTGGAAGCCTTCGCCCATCGCCAGCATTGCCACGAGCACGCCGACCACGCCGGCGATGCCGACCACGATCACCGAGGACGCGCCCCAGCGCTGCGGCAGGCTGGCCACGCCGATACGGGTGGCGGCCAGCGCCAGTCGCCCCCCGCGGGTCAGCAGAAGCCACAGGGCCACCAGCACGGTCACGGCCAGCACGCCGGTCCACGGCAGGCTGATCCACAGCACCAGGCCGACCGCCAGCAGCAGCACCGTCACGCCGTTGCCCAGCCACTTCTTGAGTTTGCTCTTGAACATGTCTGTGTTCTCCTCAGCGACCGGCCAGTGCGTCGACGATCTTCAGGCGCTTGGCACGCAGCGCCGGCAACAGGCCGACGATGATGCCGATCACCACGATCAGGCCCAGCCCCATCAGCCAGGTTGGCGTCGGCACGTGCGGCGGCAGCATGCCCATGCTCTTCGGGCCGATGGCCGGCAGGATCAGCGCGGCCAGGCCCATGCCGATCAGGCCGCCCAGGCCGATCAGCAGCACCGATTCCACCATCACCAGGGTCAGCACGGTGCTGTCCTTGAAGCCCAGCGTTTTCAGCGTGGCCAGCTCCGGCACGCGCTCGCGCACGGCCTGCGCCATGGTGTTGCCGGTCAACAGCAGCAGGGTGAAGAACACCGCGCCCATGATCGAGGTGACGATCATGCCGATATCCGCGAACTGCTTGACGAAGGCCTGCTGGAACGCCGATTCGGTCTGGGTCTTGGTCTCGTGGTCGGAGTTGGCCGAGATCGCGTCGATCGCCTGCGCCACCCGCGAAGAGTGGTCCGGGTTGTCCAGCGTTACCGTGTACCAGCTCACCTGGTTCTTGATGTAGTCGTTGGATTCATCGAAGTACTTCCAGTTCATCATCAACTGGCGTTCTTCGTTGGCGGCCAGCGCACGGTCCTTGGAACGGTAGATGCCCTTGAGCACCAGCGGCCAGTCGTTGCTGCCGCCACGCGGGAAGATCGTGGCCTGCAGCGGGATGGTGTCGCCGATCTTCCAGCCGAACTGCTTGGCCAGGGTTTCGCCGACGATGGCGCCGGTACGGGTCTGCTTCCAGTCTTCCAGCTGTGCCGGGTCGATCTGCAGCTCGCGGTAGACATCGAAGTAGTTGGGGGACACCGAGAAGTTCGGGAAGAAGTTCTTCGGGTCCTGGTAGATGCCGCCGAACCACATGCCATAGGCCACGTCGCGCACGCCGGCCACCTGCCGCACCTGGGCCTCCAGGCGGATCGGCAGCGACTGGGTGATCGACAGCCGCGATGCGACCACCAGGCGGTTGGCGCCTTCCACGCTGCCGCCGGAGGTGAATGCCACGCGCACCGAATCGAGCATGCCGAACAGCAGGAACGCGGCCACCACGGAGAGCAGGGTCAGCAACGTGCGGGTACGGCTGCGGAACAGCTGCGCCCACACCAACGAGAAGTATTTCATCGCCGTGGCCTCCGTCAGTGGGCCAGCGGCGCGTCGGCCAGCTCGCCCTTGTCCAGGTGCACCGTGTGCGTGGCGTACTCGGCGGCCTTCGGGTCATGGGTGACCATGATGATGGTCTTGCCATGCTCCCGGTTGAGCTGCTGCAGCAGGCCGAGGATCTCCTCGGCGGACTGGCGGTCGAGGTCGCCGGTCGGTTCGTCGCAGATCAGGAAGGTCGGGTCGGAGACGATCGCCCGGGCGATTGCCACGCGCTGCTGCTGGCCGCCGGACAGTTCATTCGGGCGGTGGCTGCGGCGGTCGGCCAGGCCGACCAGGGTCAGCGCGATCTCGGCGTTGCGGCGGCGCTGCGCCGCATTGAGGTGGGTCAGCAGCAGCGGCAGTTCCACGTTCTTCTGCGCGGTCAGCATCGGCATCAGGTTGTAGAACTGGAACACGAAGCCGACGTGGTGGCTGCGCCAGGTCGACAGCTGGCCGCCGCTCATCTGGTCGATGCGCTCGCCCTCGATGCTGATCTCGCCGCCGCTGGGGTTGTCCAGGCCGCCGATCAGGTTGAGCAGGGTGGTCTTGCCCGAGCCGGACGGGCCCATCAGCGCGACGAAGTCGCCGCTGGCGATGTCCAGGTCGATGCCGTGCAGCACCTGCACTTTCTCGGGGCCACGCTGGTAGGTCTTGGTGATGTTGCGCAGTGAAACCAGGGTCGACATGGGTGGTTCTCCACGGAAGGCGGGAAACGGGGAAGCGCCACGGCAGGGGCCGCAGGCGTGCGTCGAGCGGTGCTGCCGGCGGCGCCCGTGGGCGCCAGGCCGCTACTGCGCTTGTTTCTGTTGCACCTTGGCGCCATCGCGCAGGCTGTCCGGCGGGTTCAGCACCACCGATTCACCTGCGCTCACGCCCTTGAGGATCTGGCGGTCCTTGCCCATCGCCTGGCCGGCCTCGACCGTGCGCTGCTGCACGCGGCTTTCGTCACCCAGCACGAAGGCAACCGAGGCGCCCTCGCGCTGGACCACGGCGCCCGCCGGCACGCGCACGCCCTGCGGTTTGGCGGCCGCCTGCGGCTGCGCCTGTTCCAGGAAGCTGACGCGCACGCCCATCTCCGGCACGATGCGCGGGTCCTTCACCTTCAGCGCCACGCGCACCTTCACCGTGGCCTTGCCGCGGTCGGCGGTGGGGATGATGGCGATCACCTCGCCCGGAATCTTCCACTCCGGATAGGCGTTGAGCGTGGCTTCGACCGGCATCTTCGGCTGCACGCGGCCGATGAAGGCCTCGCCGACCTCGACTTCGATCTCCAGCGAGTCCATGTCGACGATGGTGCCGATGCCGGTACGGGTGAACCCACCGCCCGCCGACAGCGGCGAGACGATTTCGCCGGGCTGCGCGGCCTTGGCAGTGACCACGCCGGAGAACGGCGCGCGCACGATGTTGTTGTCCACGCCCAGATCGGCGATGGCCAGCTGGTCGTTGGCCACCCTGACGTTGCGCTGTGCGGTGTCCAGCTGTGCACGCAGGCTGTCACGCTGGGCCACCGCCTGGTCGTACTGCGAGCGCGACACCAGCTGCTGGCCGACCAGCGCCTGCAGGCGGCTGGCTTCAGCGGCCGCCTGCCTCTGCTGCGCTTCCAGCCCGGCCACCTGGCTGCGTGCGGCCTGCAGCTGCGAGGCATACAGGCTGCGCTGCGCGTCGGCATCGATCGGGTCCAGGGTGGCCATGATCTGGCCCTGTTCCACGCGCATGCCTTCCTCGATCATCACCTCGCGCACCTTGCCGGTGATCTTGGCCGATACCGTGGCCATGCGCCGGGCGACCACGTAGCCACTGGCATCGAGCACCGAACTGCTGGCGCTGCCCTGCTGGATGGCCACGGCGGGGGCGGTTTCCACGTCCACTGCCGGCGTACGCCCGAACAGGGCGAAGCCGACAGCGGCCAGCAACAACACGACCACGATGATCGCGATCCACAGCCAGCGGCGGCCACCGCCACTGCCGCCGGAGGCGGGCGGCGGCGATTTGCGGTCGATACGGAGTTCCTTCAACAGCTCGGCAGAAGCGTTCATTCGTTCCATCACAGGCGTTTGGGCGGGTGTGGCCGGAAGGGCGGACGGCGGCGGTTCCGGCGGTGGAGCGTGCGGCACAGCATGCAGGCAGGCACAGCGATGACGGCAGTGACAGCTGTCACCCGATGACACTGACGGCGGCAACTGCGAAACGTGACCACGGCGGCACAGGATGGCAACGTCCCCGCTACCGGTACCGCCCATGGATCCGATCACCCCGTCGCTGGCCCGCCACAGCCGCGCCGCCAAGCGTACCGTGATCCGCGCTCGGTTGCGCCGGTGCCGCCCGGCCGGTGGTGGCGCCTGCGCGCAGGCGGCTGAACTGGCATGATCGGCGGCGATCGTCCCCGCCTGGAACCGCCCGTGCCGTCGACATGGCTTGCCTCGCTGCTGCGCCCCGCGCCGGACTCGGCGGTGGCCGATACGCTGCGCCGGGGAAAATCGCCCTGGAGCGAGGCAGTCCACCTGCTGTGGTCGGTGTGGATCTTCCTGACGCCCTTGCTTGGCCACGGCTTCACCCTGCGCTGGCTGCTGCTGACGCTGGCCAGCTACCCGGTGTTCCTGCTGCTGTACGCCAAGGTGATGGTGGCGCCGCGCCATCACGCTCCGCGCTATGCGCTGGGCCTGATCGCGATGTCGCTGGTGCTGCTGCCCTGGTATCCGTCCGGGCTGACCTACTTCGTGTTCGGCTGCGTGCTGCTGCGGGTGAGCGGGTGCGGTGGCTGGTGGCAGTATCTGCTGCAGCTCACTGGCCTGAACCTTCTGTTCTGCAGCCTCGCGCTGCTGTTCCAGTACCCGTGGCAGAGCCTGGTCTGGATCCCGGCCGTGTCCTACATCGTGGGGCTGGTCGTGAACGTGGAAGCGCTCAACCAGCAGAAGGATGCGGCACTGCAGCTGTCGCAGGACGAGGTGCGGCGGCTGGCGGCCACTGCCGAGCGCGAACGCATCGGCCGCGACCTGCATGACCTGCTCGGCCACACCCTGTCGCTGATCACATTGAAGCTGGAGCTGGCGCGCAAGCTGCACGACCGCGGCGACGCGCGCGCGCGGCTGGAGATCGGCGAGGCCGAGGCCATCGCCCGCGAAGCGCTGGCACAGGTGCGCAGCGCGGTTACCGGCATCCGCGCCAGCGACCTGGCCGGTGAGCTGGCATCGGCGCGGCTGCTGCTGGAATGCCAGCAGGTCCACCTTCAATACGCACCACCACCGGCGATGCCGGTGGATGTCGAACGCGGGCTGGCGCTGGTGCTGCGCGAGGCCGCAACCAATATCGTGCGCCATGCACAGGCGACACAGGCACGGGTGGAGTTCATGCTGGAGGGACGCATGCTGGCGATGCAGATCCGCGACGATGGCCGTGGCGGCGTGCAGGCCGAGGGCAACGGGCTGAGCGGCATGCGCGAACGCGTGGCCGCCCTGGGGGGCAGCCTGCAGGTACAGTCCGCAAAGGGTGAGGGCACGCGACTGACCGTGCGCGTGCCACTGGCTGCCGCGACCACACCGTTGCCGCCGGGAGCGCCGCCGTCGCTGGCACAGGACGGTGCCGCATGATCCGCATCCTGCTGGCCGAGGATCAGGCGATGGTGCGCGGTGCACTATCGGCGTTGCTGGGCCTGGAGCCGGATATCGAGGTGCTGGGCAGCGCCGCCGATGGCGAAACCGCGTGGCGGATGCTGCAGCAGCTGCAACCGGACATCCTGGTCACCGACATCGAGATGCCCGGCCTGTCCGGGCTCGAGCTTGCCCAGCGCATCGCGCGCCACGAGCTGCCGATCAAGGTGGTGATCGTGACCACCTTCGCCCGCGCCGGCTTCCTGCGCCGCGCGCTGGAAGCCGGCGTGCTGGGCTACCTGCTGAAGGATGCACCGGCCGAGAACCTGGCCGATGCCCTGCGCAAGGTGAAACAGGGCATCCGCGCGATCGACCCGCAGCTGGCACTGGATGCGTGGTCGCAGGCCGATCCGCTGACCGACCGCGAGCGCCGCGTACTGCGGCTGGCGGGCGAGGGCCGCACCGCCAGCGAGATCGCCGAGCAGCTGGGGTTGTCGCACGGTACGGTGCGCAATTACCTGTCCGAGTGCATCGGCAAGCTGGGCGTGGCCAACCGGATCGAGGCGTACCGGCTGGCGCGGCAGAAGGGGTGGTTGTAGCGGATCATTTCCGCGCCTGCGGAGACGTGTCACTTTCTTTGCTCGTGCAAAGAAAGTAACCAAAGAAACACGCCGCCAGAGCGCGAGCCGTCGCTACGCGACGGTTCCCTGCGCTTCTCGGCGAATCAGGGGACGGCGCCGAACTCGCTGCGCTCAGACACCGGCGCCTCTGCGCCCCCTGATTCCCCTGCGATGCTCGGCTCGCTCAAGGCGGACCCAACGTCAAAGGCAAAATCTGCACCCGGTAGATCCACGCCATGCGTGGATGCTCTTGCTGTTGATCTTGACCTTCCAGTCCGCCTTGAGCGAGCCGAGCACCGCAGGACCGGCGAGGGCGAAGAGGCGCGGGTGTCTGAGCGCAGCGAGTTCCCGCGCCGTCCCTCGACGGACCGAGGAGCGCAGGGCACCGGCGTGCGAAGCACGCCGGCTCGCGGCCGGCGGAGCGTTTCTTTGGCTACTTTCTTTGCGCGCAAAGAAAGTGACACCCCCCGCGGTCGCGGAAACAATCCGCCGGGAACGCCCGGCGAATCCTTTCAATTCTTCCCGCGCGCCATCGCCTGGAACACCCCGTCACGCCGCACCCACAGGTGGAACAGCGCCGCACCCACGTGCATCAGCACCGTTGCGAACAGCACGTAGGCCAGCAGGCTGTGCGCATTGCGCAACGCGGCATACAGCGCCGGGGTATGCGGCACGATCGGCGGCAGGTGCAGGCCGCCCCACAGCACGATCGGGTAACCGCCGGCCGACAGCATCGCCCAGCCGATCAGCGGCATCGCCAGCATCAGCGCGTACAGCATCCAGTGCGAGGCCTTGGCCGCCATCACCTGCCACACAGGAAGATCCGCCGGCAGCGGCGGTGGGCGATGACGCAGCCGGTTGTACAGGCGCAGCAACACCAGTACGCCGATAGTGATGCCCAATGGGCGGTGCAGGTCGATCAGCATCGGCCGCAAGTGCAGCGAGGCGACCATGGTCACGCCAATGAACAGCATGGCGACGATCATCAGCGCCATGGACCAGTGCAGCACCCGCGCCAGCAGGTTGAAGTGGCCGTTGCCGGTGCTCATCGTGCGGCCTCCTTCCGTTGCTCGACGTTGCCGGTGGCGCGCTCGCGTTCGCGGCGGTTGAAGGACTGCGAATACACGGCCGAGCGGGCCGCCAGGATCGGATCGTCACTGCCACGCACGCCGCTGGGCAGGATCAGCGGATCGAAATTGATCTGCCCGCAGGCGCCCTGTTCCTGCGACTGCATGCGGTCCAGGCTGAGTACGCCGGCCACCACCTGGTCACGCGATTCGGGCCACGGTACCGACGGATCATCGATGGCATCGCCAGGCTCGGCGGTGGTCACGACCAGGTTCCAGCGCACCGGGCCGCTGGCCAGGCGCTGCTGCAGTTCCTGGCTGAGGAAATCGACGCTGGCCTGCTTGCGGGTTTCCGCATCCATCTCCACCACCGGCGCCTGCGGCTGCCAGCGCCAGCGCACCGCGCGCTTCTGGCCCTGCGCATTGGTGAACCAGAAGCTGTTGACGCTGTTGAAGGTGGTGTCGGCCCAGCTGCTGGTCCACGGCGCGGTCTTGGCCCACTGCTGGAAAGCCTGCGCACTGGGGTATTTGGCCAGCACCGCGGCCATCTTCTGCGGATCGGGCTTGCCGGTGGCCGGGTCGGGAATGGAGGCGCGGGTCTGCTCGTAGAACGCCTCGGCGCTGGGCACGGCGAAGAACGGGAAGCTGTTCATCGCCATGCGCCATTCCTGGCCATCATCGCTGACCATCTGCACCGCGAGGCTGCGCACGCGTGCAGTGTTGTCGGCGCCGTAGGGGTCGCCGCCGCCGATCGACAACCGGCCCATCACCGGCACGCGGCGCTGCGAGAACACCCGTGCGCTGGACAGGGTGGGCGCCTGCGCGCTGGGTTCGAACCAGCCGCTCACGCAGATGCCCTTGCTGTGCGCACGACGGAAGCCCGGATGGGCCGGGCCGGTGGCCTCGATGGTGTCGGTGAAGCGCTGCGCGGTGAGGCGGTCGCCCATCCAGCCGGCCAGCCAGGCAAAGGCCAGCGCGACCGCACCCAGAATGAGTGCGATCAGTGCGATCCAGAGCAGGGGTGAATGCTTGCGTGGCGCGCCCGGCGTCTGGCCAGCGCGGGTGTAGCGGAAGAGCGACATGGTCGGAGTCCTGCCTTCACGGAGCGTGTGGGTGGTCGACCCACACATCCTCGCAGAACCCGGCCGGGGCCGAAATTCAATTTTTCGTCAGATTTTCCGGGGACGGGGTGCCGACCAACGGTCGGCACCCACCCGATCAGCTGTAGCGCTGCTTCAGCATCGCCCACGCCGAGCGCAGCGCCAGCGCTTCGCCACCGGCCGGACGGCCCGGGCGCTCGCCGTCGTTCCAGGCATACACATCCAGGTGCGCCCAGCGCTGGCCGTCTTCCAGGAAGCGTTCCAGGTACAGCGCGGCGGTCACCGAGCCGGCCATGCGCGAACCGGCGTTGGCCAGGTCGGCGATGCCGCTGCTCAGGTAGCGCAGGTAGGGGCGCCACAGTGGCATGCGCCAGACCGGGTCGCGGGTCGCGTCACCGGCCTGCAGCCACTGCTGGGCCACCGTGTCGTCGTTGCTGAACAGTGCCGGCAGGTCCGGGCCCAGTGCGATGCGCGCGGCACCGGTGAGGGTGGCGAAGTCCAGCACCAGGTCCGGCTTCTGCTCACCGGCGAAGGTCAGCGCATCGCACAGGATCACGCGGCCTTCGGCATCGGTGTTGTCGATCTCCACGCTCAGGCCCTTGCGGGTGGCGATCACTTCGCCCGGGCGGAAGGCATCCGGACCGATCGCGTTTTCCACCGCCGGCACCAGCAGGGTCAGCCGCACCGGCAGCCCACGTGCCATCACCAGGCCGGCCAGGGCCAGTGCGTGCGCGGCGCCGCCCATGTCCTTCTTCATGTTGCGCATGCCGTCGGCCGGCTTGATGTCCAGCCCGCCGGTATCGAAGCACACGCCCTTGCCCACCAGCACCAGCGCCGGGTCGGTTTCCCTGCCCCAGCGCAGCACGACCAGGCGCGGCGCACGATGCGAAGCGCGGCCCACGGCGTGGATGGCCGGGAAATTCTGCTTCAGCAGTTCGTCGCCGGTAATCGCCTCGACCTGCGCACCATGTGCATCGGCCAGCGCGCGCGCGGCGTCTTCCAGCTGCTGCGGGCCCATGTCTTCGGTCGGGGTGTTGACCCAGTCGCGCACGCGCAGGCTGGCGGCGATCAGGTCGGCCACCTCGCCGGATGGCGCCGCTACCAGCTGGGCCGGTGCGCGGTTGCGCTTGCGGTAGCGGTCAAAGCGGTAGCTGCCCAGGCCCCAGCCCAGCTGCAGCAGCGCCCGTTCGGCGGCCGGCAGTTCATTGGCCAGCTGCCAGACGCTGCCTTCCGGCAGCGCGTGCGGCGCATGCGCATAGCTGTAGGCATCGGCACGATCACCCACGCCCATCACGGCACCGGCCAGGCCATCGGCGCCCGGCAGCAGTGCCACGCTGTGGGCGCCGGCGTTGAAGCCCTGCGATGCCAGCCACGCCTGCGTGGCAGCCGGCTGGCTGTCCTTCCAGGCGGCGAACTGCTCGCGGTCCAGCACGTACAACGGCAGCGCCGCAGCGGTGTCGGCGGTGAAACCAGTGATCTCGCTCATGCGTCAGGTACTCCGGGGTGCGGCGGCGTCGAGGTTGGCATCCAACCAGTCGGCCAGGCCGGTAAGGGTGTCGAACTGCAGGTCCGGCTGCAGCTGCGGATGGGTCCAGGTGGCTGCGTCGCGGTTGATCCAGCAGCCGCGCAGGCCGGCGGCAATCGCCCCGGCCACGTCCATGTCGGCATGGTCGCCGACGTGCAGCACCTGTGCCGGTGCCACACCCAGGCGGGTGCACGCGGCATGGAAGATGCTGGCTTCGGGCTTGGCCGCGCCGTGTTCGCGCGAACCCAGCTGGAAGGCGAAATGATGGGCCAGGCCGATCCGCTCCAGGTCGGCGTTGCCGTTGCTCAGCGCCGCCACCGGTACCCGTGCGGCAATGCGCGCCAGCGCGTCGATCGCATCGGGATAGCACTCCACCTGGTTGCGCGCGGCGTAGAACACTTCATACGCAGGCTCCAGCAGATCGAGGCTGGCACCGCTGGTGTGCAGTGCTTCGTGCAGGGTCAGCCGGCGCAGCGCACTCAGGTCGTGGTGGAGGTGCGGATGGGCGTGGTACAGCCGCTCGCGCAGTTCGCGCATCGCCTCCACCGGATACATCGCGGCGGTAGCGGGGCTGTGTTCGCACATCCAGGCGTGCAGGACCTGTTCGATGCGGGCGCCGATCGGAGCGAACGGCCACAGCGTGTCGTCAAGGTCGAGGGTGATGGCTTGGACGGGGAAATTCACCTCGCCATTCTACCCCTGCCCGCGCGGGCTTTCATGCGACGCGGCGGGCGGGTGGGCACTGTGGCTGGGCCGGGTCAGCGCAGGTTGTACGAGCAGGCGATGGTGGTCTGGCCGTCGAACTGCTGCACGTCCAGGTTGTGCCGCCCAACTTCCTTCGTGTAGGTGCCTGCTACCGGGTCGGACATCTTCGCCAGTGCCGCGACCTGTTCCACACTGGCCGAGCTGAAGTACGCGGTGAAACTGTCGATGCCATCCTCGCCGCTGTCGCCGTCATAGGACTGCAGCCGGTTCACGGGCTGGCCCAGCACCATCAAGGGCGTGGTCAGCCGGAACTCGCCGCTGGATTCGCCGTCCTGCGCCCTTGCCGGGGCCGGTGCCAGCATCCGGGCCATGGCGTCGAACTGCATGGGCGTGAGGTGCCGCTTGCAGGTAACCGCCTCAGCAAGCTGGGTGCGCGCCTGATCGGCAGTCGGCGGCGTCGCGGCGAACGCGGGAGCGGCAATGCAGGCCAAGGCAAGGCAACGCGTGGCGAGAGAGTTCATACGAGCGGATCCATCCGGGTAGGGCGCCATAGTCTGCCACTTCGTCCCTGTTTCTGGTTCCGCCACCTGCGTCCATCCGTTGTTGATGCCGTCACTCCAGCAGGCGTGCCCAGCCCTGCATGCCATCCAGGCGTGCCAGCACCAGCTTGATGCACACCAGCAGCGGCACTGCCAGCAGCAGCCCGATCATGCCCCAGGCCCAGCCGAACACCATCAGCGCCAGGATCAGCACCAGCGGCGACAGCTTCATGCGCCGGCCCAGCACGATCGGGGTCACCATCTGCCCTTCCAGGGTGTGCAGGCCCAGGTAGGCGGCGGCCGGCAGCAGGGCCTGCAGCGGGTCGCGGAACTCGACGAAGCCCATCAACAGCATCAATGCCACGCCGATCAGCGGGCCCACGTACGGGGCGAAGTTCAGTAGTGCAGCCACCGTGCCCCACAGCAGTGCTTCCTGCAGGCCGATGCCGAGCAGCATCAGCACGCCGGCGAACACCAGCCCGACCAGGGTGTTGATGACGCTGATGGTCAGCACGTAACGCGAGACCTCCCGTTCGATCGAACGCAGGATGTCGGTGGTGAACCGCTGCTGCTGGCGGTTCGGGAACAGGGCGATCGCTGCGCGCTGCAGGCTCTGCCCGTAGATCATGAAGAACAGGGTCAGCAGCACCACCGCCAGCACCGACGCGGCCAGGCGCGGTGCACGGGTCAGCATGCGGTATGGATCGTCCAGCTGGGTGCGGATCACCTGCACCTTGTGGTTGCTGTCACCGCCGGCCACGCGGGCGAAGTTTTCCGCCGCCTGGTTGGCCTGCTGCACCGGCTTGGTCAGGTCCTGCACCTGCCGGGCCACCTTGCGCAGCTGCTGTGGTGCTTCCTGCGCCCATTCCATCGCCGGACCGATCAACTGCACCGCCAGCGAACCGGTCACGCCCAGCCCGGCGCCGAGGATCAGCAGTGCGCCCAGCGCGCGCGGAATCCACAGCTTCTGCAGCAGGCGCAGGATCGGGTTGCCGACCAGTGCGAAGAACATCGCCAGCAGCACCGGCAGGATGATGTCCTGCGCGGCCCACAGCGTGTAGCCCACCGCCAGGGTGGCCAGGACCACCAGCGACATCGGCCCGCGTGGACGCGACGGGGGCGGCAGCGGCGCCTCCGCACCCTGCGGATCGGTTGGTGACGGGGACAGGAGGGACTCGCTCATCGACGCACCAACCGGGAAGGGGAGCGCATTATCCGCCGGCCGCGATCGGCGCGGCGGAGTGCGTGGATCAACGTTCGGACAGCTCGGTGGCGGCTTCGGCCGGGCGCGGTTCGCGCGGTTCCGGTTCGGGTTCCGGGCGGGGGGCAGGTGCCGGCCGTGCGTTGGCGGCGGAGGCCACCGCCTGTGCCTGTTCGCTGGCATCGTCGGCTTCTTCGGCCGCGTCATCGGCGGTCGCTGCAGCCTGTGCGGCCATCGCCGTGGCGAACGCCGCCTGGGCACTGGCGAACAGGTTCGAGACCGAACCGACCATCTGCAGCCAGCGCGCACCGTTGACCTTGCCGGGCACTTCCAGCTTGCCGGCGATGAAGCCACCGGCCAGGCCGACCACCACGATGCGCAACGGCGACCAGCCCTTTCGCCAGACGTCGCTGAGCGTGGACCAGTGGTCCTGGGTCTCGCCCAGGCGCACGGTCACCACCTGTTCGCAGCGTTTCACCCGCCGCTGCAGCGCGCCGAACCTCATGGCTTGCCCTCGGGCAGCTGCACGCCGGCATCGGGGTCGTCTTCGCTGGGCTCGTCGAACAGGCCCAGGCGTGACAGCTGGCGCCGGGTGGCATGCATGCCGGTGTGGTGGAAGAAGTAGGACACCCGCCAGATCGCGTAGCCGGTGACGGCCAGGCTCAGCAGCGAGGTGATCAGCAGCGCCTGCAGCCAGCTAAGGCCCCAGCTCTGCAGCAGGGCGATGAGGGTGGCCGCCATCAGCAGCCAGGCCGAGGCACCAAATACGATCGCCACGCCGGCCCAGGCCAGCGCACGGCCGAAGGCGCTGCGGGCCAGGGCGAAGTCGGCCGAGGCCAGCCGGCGCAGCGAGCGCACGGTGTGCTTGGCCGAATCGGCGGCGGCACGACCGGCCGCGCCGACCTGGCGGATGCTCTCATCCAGCGGCGGGGTGGCCGCCGGATCAGGGGCTTGCGCGTTGTCTTCGCTCACGCCGCGGCTTACTTGTCGCTGCTGCCGCGGGCCAGCTTGGCGATGATCCAGCCGGCAGCGAAGGCGACGCCGAACGAAGCCAGCGGACGCTCACGGATCAACTCGGCGGCGCTGTCGATCAGGTCCTTGCCCTTGTCCATCAACGCGTCAACCTGTTCCTTGGCAGCGGCACCACCGAATTCGGCGGCGGCCAGACCAGACAGTGCGCTGTCGGACAGTTCGGCCTTGACGTTGGCCTTGCCGATGCGCAGCTCGTCGGTCGCGGCACCGGTTGCGCCCTTGATCGCACCGCCGGCGGCCGTGGCGGCCTGCTTCAGGTGGGAACCGGCTTCACCCAGGTGTTCCTTCAGGTTCTCGGTATTGGTGGGGCTCATCGAATCACTCCTGTTGCGATGGGGGAACGGGTGTCGGCGGTGCCGACCTGGACTGACAGCAATAGCATTGCCGGGGTATAGGGGGTGTTACGGCAGGGCGATCAGCGCATCACGAGCTGGCCCTGCTGCTGGCCATTGTTGCGCAGCACGCGCACCACCAGGGTCGGCGGGCGCTGCTGGAAGTTGGCGCGCCAGCTGGCCAGGTCGGCGAATTCACCCACGGTGGCGTCGGTGATGATGTCGCCCTGCTGCAGGCCGTTGCTGGCCGCGCGGCTGCCACGCTTGACCTCGCTGACCAGCACGCCGCCGACACCCGACTGTCGCAGCGACTCGGGCAGGTCGACGAAGGTGGCACCGGTCAACCGCGGGTCCAGGCTCTCGCCGGTGACCGCACGCGCCTGTTCCTTCAGCGTGGCCTTGATCTGCACGGGCTTGCCTTCGCGGCGTACGTCCAGCGTCATCGGGCTGCCGACCGCAGCCAGGCCTTCCACGTTGTGCAGGGCTTCGGCGCTGTCCACGCGTTGGCCGTTGGCCGAGACCACCACGTCGCCCGGCTTCAACCCGGCCGCGGCGGCCGCCGAACCGGCCAGCACGCGGGTGATCAGCGCACCGCGCGTTTCGCCCAGGCCCAGCCCCTGGGCGATCTGCGCGGTCAGGTTCTGGCTCTCCACGCCCAGCGTGCCGCGTACCACCACGCCGTGCTTGACCAGCTGGTCGACCACGCTGCGCGCCAGGTTGGACGGAATCGCCAGGCCCAGGCCGATGTTGCCGGCCATGCTGCCCTGCGGGTTGAAGCTGGCGGTATTGATGCCGACCAGCTGGCCCTGCAGGTCGACCAGGGCGCCACCGGAATTGCCCGGGTTGATCGACGCATCGGTCTGGATGAAGTTCTGGTAGCCCAGGCCACGGATGCCGCTGCGGCCCACCGCCGAGACGATGCCCGAGGTGACCGTCTGGCTGAAGCCGAACGGGTTGCCGATGGCCACCACGAAGTCACCGACCCGCAGCTGGTCGCTGTTGCCGAGCTTGATGTCGGTCAGGTTCTGCGCCGGGATGCGGATCAGCGCGATGTCGGTATCGCGGTCCGAACCGAGGAACTCGGCCTTCACCGTGCGCCCGTCGGCCAGTGTCACCTGCACGTCATCGGCGTTGTCGATGACATGGTGGTTGGTCAGCACCAGGCCTTCCTTGGCGTCGATGATCACGCCCGAGCCCAGCGATTCGTTGATGCGCTCCTGCGGGATATCCGGGAATAGGCGGCGGAAGAACGGGTCGTTGAAGAACGGGTTGCGCACGCGCACCACCTGCTTGGTGTTGACGCTGACCACGGCCGGCATCGCCTTTTCCAGCATCGGCGCCAGCGAAGGCACCGCCTGTCCGGCCACCGCGGCCGGCAACGCGGCGGTGGTCGGCAGCACCGCTGGCAGCGGTGCTGCATCGGCACGGTTGTCCAGGTGGGCATTGATGCCGGTGGCAACGAAGCCACCGAAGGCGGCGGCGATTGCGAGCGTAAGCAGGGTGGGAAGCGGTCGCATGGTTGTCGGTTCGCTGGCGTGGGTGGGGGCGGTTCGGCCCTACGGTAAAACAAGCTGAATGAGTGTGTCGCGATCTGGATAAATGCGCCATGAAAACCGCAGGCCGCGAAAGGCGAGTGAGGAGGCTGAAAGCATGGCTGTGGCGACACCGCACAGGCGACGCCTGCACCACCGAAGACGATCGCCGGGGGCGCCGACACAGACCGATACCTGCGCAGTTCCGCGCAACCGGGTGCCGCAATGCGCCACAGCACGCATCGGATGCCGCGTCCGTGCAACGGCACGCAACGGCCATCTTCGACCACGCGCTTGCTGTGGCGTAGTCCTTAAAAAAAGGGGTTTCCTGTGAACCCGCCGCTTCTGCGGCAGTGGTGGGCTACACCATGGCCGTCGCATCAGATGCGATTGCGGGCGCGTGCCCCGTTCCACGATCGTCAATGTCGGTATAGCATCGCCCCGTTTTGATACTTAAGGCCCCCAGGAGGGCAACATGAGCAACGGTAATGGTGTGTCGGTCGTGACCGACGCCGTCGAGAACGTCAAAGAAGCCGCCACCAACGTTGGCGAGACCATCGCCCACGCCGCCGAAGACGCCGTGAAGTCGGTCAAGAAGACCGTCAAGCGCGCCACCAAGGCGGCCGGTACCCGCGTTGCCAAGGCCAAGAAGGCCGTGGCCAAGGTCGAGAAGACCGTTGCCAAGAAGGCCGACAAGGCCGCCAAGTCGGTCGGCAAGACCGTTGCCAATGCCAAGAAGAAGCTGGAAGCGGCCAAGAAGAACGCCAAGGCCGAAGCCGCTGCCCTGAAGAAGGAAGTGGCCAAGAAGAAGGCCGCTGCAGGCAAGGCTGTGACCAAGAAGGCCGCTGCCGCCAAGAAGACCACCAAGGCTGCCGGCAAGAAGGTCGCCACCGTGAAGAAGGCCGCCACCAAGAAGGCCGCCGTCGCGAAGAAGACCGTTGCCAAGAAGACCGCGGCCGCCAAGAAGGTGGTCGGCAAGAAGGTCGCCACCGCCAAGAAGGCTGTGGCCAAGAAGACCGTCGCCGCCAAGAAGGTCGCCGGCAAGAAGGCCGTGGCTGCGAAGAAGGTTGTCGGCAAGAAGGTTGCCGCCACCAAGAAGGTCGCCACCAAGAAGACCGCGGCCGCCAAGAAGGTTGTCGGCAAGAAGGCTGCCGTCGCCAAGAAGGCTGTTGGCAAGAAGGCCGCCGTCGCCAAGAAGACCGCCGTCGCCAAGAAGGCGGTGGGCAGGAAGGTTGCCGCCACCCGCAAGACGGTCGCCAGGAAGGCTGCGCCGCTGAAGAAGGTCGCCGCCAAGAAGGCTCCGGCCAAGAAGGCCGTGCGCAAGGTCGCCAAGCGCAAGTAATCGCGCCGTGACCGAAGGCCCTGCCACCCACCGGGTGGTAGGGCCTTTCGCGTTTCTGGGGCGCTACCTGGGGCAAGATGCAGGTTCTTCCCGCCGGAGCCCCGACCATGCGCGGTATCGACTTCAGTTCCTGGCAGGGCGTGCTGTCCACGTTGGCCGGCCTGGTCCTGATCACCCTGCTCGGCGTCGGCATCCGCCTGCTGGTGATGCAGACCCTGCAGCAGCGCCGCGAGCGCGAGAACCGGCAGATCAACGAACGGCTGCGCACGCTGATGGCCGCCTACAAGACCCTGGGCGGTTCGTTCACCGGCGAGCTGGGCGTGGATCCCAGCCATCGTCGCGACCTGCGCCAGCGCGAAGATGCCGACGGCATCGCCGAGCCGCGCTCGGACCGTGCGCGGCGCATCCGCGATGCGGTCGAGGCCGCGCTGTCGGACATCCTGCTGCTGGGCACCGACGAACAGGTGCGGCTGGCCACGCGTGCCGCCAACGAACTGGCACAGGGGCGGCCGGTGCATACCCACGAACTGGTGGTCTCGCTGCGCGACTTCGTGCGCGAAGCGCTGGATCTGGCCCCGATTCCGGCCGATCTGCAGATTCCACCGCAGGGGCCGACCCGGCCCGTTGCCAGTGGTGGCGGCAAGGGCCGTAACGACGGCGATGCCAAGGGCGGCCGTGCAGGCGGTGGCGGTGGTGGTGGAATGGGCGCCGGCATGGGCGGCATGGGCCTCGGTGCCGGCGCCGCACTGGGCGCCGGCCATGCTGCTGCCAGCGATGAAACGGACGCGCGCTGAGCACGTCCGCCGGGTTCAGCGCGTCAGCTCGTAGAGCGGCACGAAGCCGCCGTAGATCATCCGCGCGCCGTCGAACGGCATCGGATTCTTCGTTGGATCAAACCGCGGGTCCTCCATCATCTTCTTCATGCCGGCGTCGCGGGTCGGCTTGTCCGGCCATTCGATCCAGGAAAACACCACCGTCTCATCCGGCGTGGCTTTCACCGCGCCGAAGAAGTCGGTGGTCTTGCCGTGCGGCACGTCATCGCCCCAGCACTCGACCACGCGCAGCGCGCCGTACTCGATGAAAACGGGATCCCCTGTGCGTGCATGGGCGAGGAACTTCTCCTTGTTGGCGGTGGGCACCGCCAGGACGAAACCGTCGATGTAGCTCATTGCCTGCCTCCGGGTGGACCGTGCCACATGCACGGCCTTCAGGTACACGACGAACCAGCGCGTAGGGAATCGACATCCCGCGTGCGCCTGTTCAGCCCGGGCCACCCGGGAGCGGGGCCAGCACCGTATCCGGTGGCTGCTGGCCGGCCAGGTGGCGCACGAAGTAGTCCCACATGCGGTGCGTGTAGGTGGCGTCGTTGCGGAACAGTTCGTGGTCCTGCCGGGCCAGGTACAGCAGGTCGTAACTACGCTGGGCCTTGTTCAGGGCCGCGGCCAGCTGCAGGGTCAGCGCCGGTGGCGCGTTCTCGTCCAGTTCGCCATAGACCAGCAGCAGATGCCCGCGCAGGTTGCCGGCCAGTGCCGCATTGTCGAGCCCGGCAAAGGGGGCCGGCACGCCATCGGCCATGGCTGTAGCTGGCACCACGCCACCGAACAGCCGGTCCATGCCGTGCAGGGCGCCGCCGTACATGCCCTGGAAATTGTGGCTGCCGGCCGAGGCCACAGCCACCTTGTAGAACGCCGGGTGGCGCAGCAGTGCACGCGCCGCGCTGTAACCACCGAACGAATGCCCGTAGATGCCGACCCGCTGCAGGTCGATGCCCCGGTAGCGTTCGCCCAGCTGGCGCAGCGCGGCCACATGGTCATCGAGCTGCACATCGGCGCCGTGCAGGAAGCTGCTGTCATGGAATGCCTTGTCGCGGCCGCCGGTGCCGCGGGCATCGATGCTGACCACCACGAAGCCGAGCTCGGCCAGGCTGGCGCGCGATACCGGGTTCTGCGCCGAAACCGCTTCGGCATAGGTCACCGGCGCATTGCTGATGAAGGCACCGCCGTACATCGCGTCGATCACCGGGAAGCTGCCGTCATCGCGATAGTCGCGGGGCAGGTAGACGGTGGCGAAGATCGGCGTGCGCCCGTCGGCGGCCAGCAGCCGTTCGCGCCGCGGCGGCCGCCAGCCAGCAGCGATGATCGCCTGCGCATCCGCAGCCTCCAGCACCATCACTTCGCTGCCATCGCTGGCGCGCAGCACCGTGCGCGGCGGCTGCGCGAGGCTGGACACGGTATCCACCAGATAGCTGCCGCCGGGCGACAGCGCCTGCGGCGCGCGTCCGCCGAACAGCATGCCGGTGCCCGCATCGGCCAGGTGGTCGCTGCCATCGGCGGCCAGGCGCTGCACCGGCCCACCGTGCAGTGCTACCCGGTACAGGCCACGTACGTAGGGATCGCCGCCCTCGACACCTCCAGCACTGAAGTATGCCCAAGCGCCTGCGCTGTCCACCCCGAGCAGGTCACGCACCGCCCACCGGCCGCGGGTGAGCTGGCGCATCACCTTGCCGTCGGACAGGCGCACCCGGTACAGATGGCCCCAGCCATCACGCTGCGAGAACCACACGGCGGTGTCCTGGCCGGGCAGGATCGCAACCGAGGCACGGTTGTAGGAATACAGGCTGAGCTGCAGGCGCGCGTCGCCGGCTTCTTCCAGCACGGTGCGCAGCGCACCGCTGCCGGCATCGATCTCCACCAGGCGCAGTCGTCGCGGCGCGCCGAAGTGCGCGATCGCGGCATACAGCCGGTGGCCGTCCCAGCCCAGCACGCCGGCCTCGCTGAGGGTGTTCCAGCCCTCGGGCAGGGTGATGTCCTGCTGCCGGCCGCTGCGCACATCGACGATGTACAGGCTGTCACGCACCTGCTGTGCATCGCCCAGCAATCCCAGTTTCACCGTGTGCACGCGGGGCCGCGCGCCGCCGGCCGGGGTGCTTTCCAGATAGGGGTAGTCCCGCAGCGCACGTTCGTCGTAGCGGACGCCGGCAACATAGCGTCCATCGGGCGACCAGCCGACGGCGAACGGCCGCGCCGGCATCCGGCCCTGGCTGCGTGGAATACCGCGCAGGGTGAAATCGGGCAATACACCATAGCCATGGCCGGCGACACCGCCGGTGGTCAGCGCCCGCGGTGCCTGTCGGCGTTGCTGCAGCCATAGATTGTGGTCGCGCACCTGCAGCCAGGCCTCGCCGTCGGGTGCGGGCAGTGCATCGGCAGCAGGCATGGCGCCCTGCGTCCGCAGGCACTGCCAACGTGGCCACTGGCAGTCGATGCCGGCTTCACCGCTGAAGCGCAGGCGCAGGCCATCGGCCAGCACCTGCACATTGACCAACCGCAACCGTTGCCCGTTCACCCCCAGGGCCCCCGCAGCGCTGTCCAGCGCAGCGCGATCGAACAGGATCTGCCGGGAGGCCTGCGCCGGATCGACCAGCACGCCCTCGCGCCGGCCCTGGCCGTCTTCGCGTTCGTACCAGAAGCGGCCATCGGCCAGCCAGTTCGGCAGGAGCGAGGCATTGCGCAGCGCACCGCGCAGGTGGCTGTCGTGCACGCGCTCGGCGCGCTGGTAATCGGAGGGCTGCAACGGCCGAGCCGATGCTGTGGAAAGCACGCCGATGAAGGCGAGGACGGCGGCGCAGAACCGGAACCGCAGCGGGGCAGGTACGTGCAAGGCAACCTCCTGTTGCAAGGGTCAGCGGAATTCGAATGCACGCGCGCCGCGCGCGTATGCCAGACGCAGCCTGAATCAAGCCAAAAAATTCAGCAATGCGAAGACCGCTGTTTTCAGGGAGCGTTGTGGCGAATAACGGAGAATTTACATTCCCGATGCGATGGCGCCCTGGCGCTGCTGCACACCATAAGAATGTAAAGGTGTACCCCCATGAAGAATTCGCTGATTGCTCTGGCCCTGGCCGCTGCCCTGCCGTTCACCGCTTCGGCTGCTGAGAACCTGTCCTACAACTACGCCGAAGCCGACTACGCCAAGACCGACGTTGAAGGCATCAAGGCCGACGGCTGGGGCGTGAAGGGTTCCTACGGCTTCCTGCCGAACTTCCACGCCTTCGGCGAATACAGCCGCCAGGAAATCGACCACACCAACCTGAAGGTTGACCAGTGGAAGGTCGGTGCCGGCTACAACGTTGAAATCGCTCCGAGCACCGACTTCGTTGCCCGCGTTGCCTACCAGAAGTTCGACCGCAAGCACGGTCTGGACTTCAACGGCTACAGCGCTGAAGCCGGTATCCGCACTGCCTTCGGCGCCCACGCCGAGGTCTACGGCATGGTCGGTTACGAAGACTACGCCAAGAAGCACGGCGTCAATCCGGATGGCCAGTGGTACGGCCGCCTGGGTGGTCAGGTCAAGCTGAACCAGAACTGGGGCCTGAACGGCGAGCTGAAGATGAACCGCCACGGCGACAAGGAATACACCGTCGGCCCGCGCTTCAGCTGGTAATTGCTGCCTCGGCGCGATTGCGCGCTGGAGACGCCCCAACAGGCCCGGCATTTGCCGGGCCTGTTGCGTTTGCGCCGTGGCAAACCGGAATGCTGTCTGACTGGCGGAATGCGCGGGCCAGCCATTGCAAGGAATTGGATTCCGCCGCTGCGGGCACCGACCTACGTTGGATGTCCCATGTTGCCTGGACATGCCGCAATGCCGCTGACCCTCCCGCCTCTGCTGCCTGATCGGCCACGACGCCTGGCGCTGCTGGACCCGCACCCGGTACTGCGGTTGGGCGTGGAAGTGCTGCTGCGCCAGCACGCGGGTGTGCAGGTACGGGTGAGCCTGTCCAGCGAGGCGCACCTGCTGCACCTGCTGGAGCGCAGCCCGACGTGTGTCGACCTGCTGCTGATCGATGCGTTGCCCATGGGCGACCTGGGCGATGGGTTGGCCCTGTTGCACGTGCTGTCGCAGCGCTGGCCGGCACTGCCGGTGCTGGTGCTCTCGGCACACTGCAATGCCAGCACGGTGGCCACCGCGATGCGTGCCGGTGCGCGCGGCTTCCTGTCCAAGTCGACGCCACCGGACGTGTTGCTGCGTGCCATTGATGTGGTCGCCCGGGGAGGGCGCTTCGTGCCACCGGAGCTGCGCGCGGAACTGAACCTGCCGGGCACGCGTGCACGCAGAATGCCGGCCCCGGCACTGGTGCCGTTGAGCCAGCGCGAACGGGAAGTGCTCGGGCTGGTGCTGAAAGGGGTCAGCACCAGCGAAATGGCCCTGCGATCGGGGCGTTCAGCCAGCACGATCAGCTCGCAGAAAACCTCGGCCTACCGCAAGCTCGGCATCCGCGGGGACGGTGACCTGTTCCGCTTCCGCCACCTGCTGGAATGCGGATGAGCGGCGTTACTCGCCCTGGTACTGCTTCTCTTCCACCAGTGCAGAACCGGCCACGCGGTTGATCTCGTTCTTCACCTGCACGCGCTCGCCATTGGTGCCATAGACACCGCGTGCCAGCTGGATGAATGCATCATCGAACACCTGGGCCGCTTCCTTGTCGCGCAGCTGGTCCTGGATGTCCCACATACGCTCGTTGATCGCCTTCAACTGCTGCTGCAGCGCGGCCAGGGCCGGCTGTGCCTGCAGCTGCTGCTGCAACAGGGGCAGCAGGCCGTCCAGCTCGGTGCGCACGTTGGTCAGCTTGGCGGCATCGTCGATGCGCTCGGCCTTGATCTGGAGAATGGTGATCTTGTCGATCAGCTCGCCGATCGATACCGGGGTCAGGATGGCGTCCACGCGGTTGGTTCCTGGAAACAGGGCGCCATGATACCGCGCCGCTGGCGCATGGCCCCGATCCACGGGATTTACGCCGAATTTGCGCCGCGGCCCGGGCCGCACCCTCGATCCGTTACGGCCACGCGCTGGACACTGCCGTCCCGGCGGCGTGACCGCCTTCGACGAGGAACACAGTGCAGTGAACAGCAAGGGGATGATGGCGGCGGTGGTGGCCGCCCTGGCAGGGCTGCTTGGCATGGGCAGCGCGCAGGCACAGGTGCAGGTGCAGGTCAGTGGCAGTGCGGCCTTGACCAGTGACTACGTGTGGCGCGGCAGCTCGCAGAGCGATGGTGACCCGGCGGTGCAAGCCGGCGCGAAGATCTCGATCCCATCGGGCTGGTACGCCAGCGTGTGGGGGTCCAACGTCTCGTTCAAGCCGGACAATGGCGCGCGCAGCGAGTTCGACCTGGTGGCGGGCTGGTCCGGCGCGCTGGCACCGGACTGGACGCTGGATGCGAACCTGACCCGCTATGTGTATCCGGGTACCGGTCGTGCGCTGGACTGGACCGAACTCAACACCACCGTGACCTGGAAGCAGCGCGCCTGGCTGCAGGTCGCGCATTCCAACGATGCGTTGGCCGGTGGCCATCGCGGAACCTATGCCCAGCTGGGCGTGCGTGTGCCGCTGCACGAACGCGTCCGCCTGGAAGCAGCGGTGGGCCAGTACTGGCTGGCCACCGCGCAGGGCCCGGATTACCTGCATGGCCAGCTCAGTGCCATTGCCACGCTGACTCCGGCATGGGAGCTGCGCGCCACCGTGCATGACACCGACAGCGCGGCCAAGCGACTGTTCCCGGGCAATGCCGGTGGACGCTGGGAGCTGGCGCTGCAGGGCAGCTTCTAGTTCGACGATGCCGCCTGGCGCGCGCGCAGCGCGCCGGGCAGCCACAGCAGCAGGGCCAGCACGGCCACGGCGGCACCGGCCACGCAGACGCCGGTCCAACCGTAGCGCTGGTAGACCTGCGCCGACAGCAGCGAACCCAGCGAGCCGCCGATGAAGTAGCCGGTCATGTAGCCGGCATTGAGGCGGTTGCGCGCCGCGGGCTGCAGCGCATAGATCAGGTTCTGGTTGCTGACGTGCAGCAGCTGTGCGGCCAGGTCCAGCACCACCACGCCGATCAGCAGCGCCAGCAGCGAGTGGGCCGACAGCCCCAGTGGCAGCCACGACAGCAGCAACAGCACCAGCGCGATGGCAGTGGCGCGTCCGGTCTGGCCGCGGTCGGACATGCGCCCGGCCAGGCCGGCCGCCAGCGTGCCGGCTGCACCGACCAGCCCGAACAGGCCGATGGTGGCATCGCTGTAGGCGTACGGTGGCTGCGCCAGCAGGAACGCGAGCGGGGTCCAGAAAATCGCGAACATGGCAAAGCTGCAGGCACCCAGCAGGGTGCGCTGGCGCAGCACCGGCTCCTGCACGAACAGCACGCCGATCGAGCGCAGCAAGGCGAAATAGCCCAGGCCGGCGCTGTGGTGGAATCGCGGCAGGCCGCGCTGCAATGCCAGTGCGGTCAGCACCAGGGTGCCGGCAGCGATGGCATACACCAGGCGCCAGTCACCCAGGCTGGACAGCAGGCCGGCCACGGTACGCGCCAGCAGGATGCCCAGCAGCAGGCCACTCATCAGCGTGCCGACCACGCGGCCACGATGTTCCGGCGCGGCCAGCGTGGCCGCGAACGGCACCAGCACCTGTGCCACCACCGAAAACAGACCGGTGATCGCGGTCCCGACCAGCAGCCAGGCCAGCGACGGCGCGCAGGCACTGATCACCAGGCCACCGGCCGACAGCAGGCTCATCACCACGATCAAGCGGCGGCGCTCGAACAGGTCACCCAGTGGCACCAGCAGGATCAGTCCGGCGGCATAGCTCAGCTGTGCTGCGGTAACCACCATGCCGACCTGGCCGAACGGCACGCCGAAGGCATCTGCGATGGTGTGCAGCAGCGGTTGCGCATAGTAGTTGCTGGCCACGGCCACGCCGGTGGCGACCGACATCAGCAGCACCTGCCAGCGGTGCAGAGGGGGAAGGGACGGGCTCACGCGGTGTTCCAGGAAGCGGGGTGCACAGTGTCCGCCTGCTGCGGTCATGATGGAAATGAATCATCATCATCCTTGTCATCTGAAAACAAGATAGCTGGATGAACCTCAAGCAGCTCGAGTTTGCCGTCGCCCTGGCCGAGGAGGGCAATTTCACCCGTGCCGCCGAGCGCTGCCACGTGGTGCAGTCCGCGCTCAGCCACCAGATCGCCCACCTGGAACAGGAACTGGGTGCCACGCTGTTCGAGCGCCTGCCACGCCAGGTGCGGGCTACCGCCGCCGGCGAGGCGTTGCTGGTGCACGCACGCCAGGTGCTGGCCAGCCTGCGCCACCTGCGCGCCGACGTGGCCGCCGTCAGTGGCGAAGTGCGTGGCCTGCTGGCCATCGGGCAGATTTCTTCGCTGACCGACATCGACGTCGTGGCGATGCTGGCGGCCTTCCAGCGGGTGCACCCACAGGTGGAGTTCCAGCTGCGCGTGGACAAGAGCGAAGACCTGATCGCACAGGTGCAGTCGCGCGCGCTGGATGTGGCACTGGTCGGCCTGGCGCCGTCGGCAGCGCTGGATGGCGTCTGCCACCAGGTGCTGCAGGAGGAGGATCTGGTAGCGGTACTGGCGCCGTCGCACCGGCTCGCCGGGCGCACGCGGCTGCCATTGACCGCACTGCAGGATGAAGCGCTGGTCGACTTCCCGCGCGGTACCGGTGCGCGCCGGCAGACCGACGATGCCTTCGCCGCCGCTGGCCTGCCGCACACGGTGCGTTTCGAGGTCAACCTGATGGAACTGGTCGAGCGCTTCGTCCGCCACGGATTGGCGGTCGGCATCGTGCCGGCGTTGATCGCCGAAGGTTTCCAGGGCGTGGTTCAGATTCCACTGCAGCCGACCCCGACCCGGCGCGTACACCTGGTCTGGCAGCGGCTGCCGACGCCGGCCGCGCGCGCCTTCGTCGAGGCCGTGCTCAGCCGCGCAGGCGCAGGCTCAGGCCCTTGAGGAAGTTGCGCAGCATCTGGTCCAGGCAGCGCCGGTAGTTGGTGTGCCCGGGCTGGCGGAACAACGCACCGACTTCCGACTTGGACACGTTGAAGCCGGCGCTGGCGAAGATCTCCATCAGGTCCACGTCGCGCAGCTGGAAGGCCACGCGCAGCTTCTTCAGCACCAGGTTGTTGTCGATGCGCGTTTCCACCGCACGCTGCGGCTGGCTCTCGTCGCGACCGCGCAGGTGCACGATCAGGCCATCGAGGAAGTGCGCCAGTGCGCTGTCGTTCATCGCCTCGAAACCGGCTTCGTCCTCGCGGCGCAGCCAGGCCTTCACCTGCTCGGTATCCACGGCGAAGGCCGGGTCGGCCATCTGGCACAGGGTGACCACGTGCTGGTCACCCAGGTCCAGGGAGTAGCGCACGCTGCGCAGGACATCATTGTTGATCATGGCGCAATTGTACCGGTCACCCCGGCACGTGGGGTCGCCGCCGGGGTCAGATCCCTTTGCTCCGCAAAGGGATCTGACCCCGGATCCGGCCGATCCGGCAACACGGGTGCTGCCGGACGGTGCCAGAATGGAGATCTGGTTTTCCCCCTGGAGTTGCCTGATGACCCGCACTGTCCTGATTACCGGCGCCACGTCCGGCTTCGGCGCCGCCGCCGTCCACCGCTTCGCCCAGGCCGGCTGGAAAGTGATCGCCACCGGCCGCCGCGGCGAACGCCTGCAACCGCTGGTCGAGCGCTATGGCAAGGACGTGGTGCACGCCGCCGCCTTCGACATCCGCGATCCGGTGGCGATGGAGGCGGCCCTGCTGGCGCTGCCGCCGGCCTTCGGCGAGATCGACCTGCTGGTCAACAACGCCGGTCTGGCGCAGGGCACCGCACCGGCACAGAGCGCCAGGCTGTCGGACTGGACCACGATGATCGACACCAACATCACCGCGCTGGTCACCCTGACCCACCGCCTGTTGCCGCAGCTGGTGGAGCGCAAGGGTGCGATCATCAACATCTCGTCGGTGGCCGGCGTCTACCCGTACCCGGGTGGCAACGCCTACGGTGGCACCAAGGCCTTCGTCAGCCAGTTCTCGCTGGGCCTGCGTTCGGACCTGCACGGCACCGGCGTGCGCGTGACCACGATCGAGCCGGGCATGGCCGAGACCGAGTTCACCGTGGTCCGCACCCATGGCGACCAGAATGCATCGGACAAGCTGTACAGCGGTGCCAATCCGATGACCGCCGAAGACATCGCCGAACAGATCTTCTGGGTGGCCACGCTGCCACCGCACCTGAACATCAATCGCCTGGAGCTGATGCCGGTCAGCCAGTCCTTCGCCGGGTTCCAGGTCGCCCGCGAGGGCTGACGCCGTGTGTGGAGTCGAGCCATGCTCGACTCGGCAGAAACAAAAAAAGCCGGGCAATGCCCGGCTTTCGATGCAGTCCCGCAGAACGTCACTGCGCCTTGATGGCCATCGCCTGCAGGCCGGTGCCATCCAGCTTCTGCTTCGCTTCAGACAGTTCGCCGGCGCTGCCGTACGGCCCCATGCGCACGCGATACACGGTCTTGCCGTTGATCTGCGCCGACTCCACGCGTGCCGCCAGGCCCATCATGGCCAGCTTGGCCTTGGTGGCTTCGGCGTCGCCGGACGCACCGAAGGCACCTGCCTGCAGGATGTAGCGGGCGTTGTCGGCGGGCGCCGGTGCGGCAGTGGTCGCCGGCGCGGTGGGCGCGGCTTCCGCGCGCGGCGCGGGGGCGGCGGCCGTGCTGGTCGACGCCGGTGCGGTGCTGGCCGGCGGCGTTGCCGCGGCCGGGCGCTCGCTCAGCGGTGCCGGCAGCGGACGGTTGCTCGCGGTCACCGGTGCGGTGCTGGCGACGCTGGCCGTTGCGGTCGGTGCCGGCGTGGCCGTGCTCGCCGGCGGCACCGGCTTGCCCTCCAGCGCGGCCTGCGCGCGCGACGCTTCGGCCTTGGCCCGGCGCTGGTCCTCGGCACGCGCGCTGGCGGCCAGTTCGGCGTCGGACATTTCCACTTCCTTGCCCGGCAGCAGGGTGTAGAAGTCGTACTGCGTCGCCGCGGGCTTCTCCGGTTCGGCCGGCTTCGGCGTGGCCGGCTGCGCGGCTGGCTGGCTGCCGACATCGCTGTCTGCATCAGCAACCGGGGCCGGCTGCGCGTTCGGGTTCGGCTGCGGACCGGCGCGCAGGAAGCCGTCGCCTTCGCCCTTGAACAGGTTCGGCGCCGCCAGGAACACCACGGCGGCGATCGCCACACCGGCCACCAGCCACACCCATCCGGGTGTGCCCTGGCTGCTGCTGTTGCGTCGTGCCTGGGTTTTGCCGCGTCGTGCTGCCATGTGTACTGCGTCTCCTGATGCTTACATTTTTTCCGGGGCGCTCACGCCCAGGAGTTCAAGGCCGTTGGCCAGCACCTGGCGCGCCGCGCAGGCCAGGGTCAGCTTGGCGTTGCGATCGGCGGCGTCTTCCACCAGCACCGGCGTCCCGTGATACCACGTGTGGAAGGCATGCGCCAATTCACGCAGGTACTGCGCCACCAGGTGCGGCTCCAGCGCCACGCCGGCCGCTTCCACCACTTCCGGATAGCGCGAGATCTCGTTCATCAACAGCAGCGAGGCATCGTCGGCCAGATGGCCAAGGTTGGCCAGGCCATGGCCCTGCTCGTACACCAGGCCCTTTTCCTGCGCCTGGCGCAGCAGGCTGCAGACACGGGCGTGCGCGTACTGCACGTAGAACACCGGATTGTCGTTGCTCTGCTGGCGCGCCAGGTCGATGTCGAAGGTCAGCTGCGAATCGGGCTTGCGCGCGATCAGGAACCAACGGGTGGCATCGCGGCCGGCTTCTTCGATCAGGTCGCGCAGGGTGAAGTAGCTGCCGGCACGCTTGGACAGCTTCACTTCCTCGCCGCCGCGCATGACCGTGACCATCTGGTGCAGCACGTATTCCGGCCAGCCCTGCGGGATGCCCACTTCCATCGCCTGCAGGCCGGCGCGCACGCGCGCCAGCGAGCCGTGATGGTCGGCGCCCAGTTCGGTGATCGCGCGCTCGTAGCCGCGCTGCCACTTGGACAGGTGGTAGGCCACGTCCGGCACGAAGTAGGTGAAGGTGCCGTCGGACTTGCGCATCACGCGGTCCTTGTCGTCACCGAAGTCGGTGCTGCGCAGCCACAGCGCGCCGCCTTCCTCATAGGTGTGGCCGGACGCCTGCAGCTTGGCCACCGCTTCGGCAACCTTGCCGTCGGCGTACAGCGAGCTTTCCAGGAAGTAGATGTCGAAGTCGACACCGAACGCGGCCAGGTCCAGGTTCTGCTCGTTGCGCAGGTAGGCCACGGCGAAGCGGCGGATTGCCTGCATGTCGTCCGGGTCCTTGGCGCCGACCACGGTGCTGCCTTCCAGGTCGACGCTGGCACCGGCCATGTAGGCGCGGGCGACATCGGCGATGTACTCACCGCGGTAGCCGCCTTCCGGCCAGCCGTCCTGATCGGGTGCGATGCCCTTGATCCGCGCCTGGGTGGACAGCGCCAGGTTCTCGATCTGCACGCCAGCGTCGTTGTAGTAGAACTCGCGCTTGGCGTTCCAGCCGTTGGCATCGAGCACGCGGGCCACGCAGTCGCCGATCGCCGCTGCGCGGCCATGGCCGACATGCAGCGGGCCGGTCGGGTTGGCCGACACATACTCCACGCCCACCGTGCGGCCATTGCCGGACAGGTTGCGGCCGTAGTCGTGGGCTTCCTTGATGACTGAGGCGGTTTCGCGCTGGTACGCGGCCGGGGCCAGATGGAAGTTGATGAAGCCGGGGCCGGCGATCTCGACCTTGCTGACGTCCTCGCTGCGCGGCAGCGCCTCGACCAGTGCCTGTGCCAGTGCGCGCGGATTGCTGCGCGCGGCCTTGGCCAGCAGCATCGCGGCGTTGGTGGCGAAGTCGCCGTGGTCACGGGTCTTCGGGCGCTCGACCACGAAGTCCGGCGGCAGGGAGTCGGCGGGCAGGGTGCCATTGGCGCGCAAGGCTTCGATGCCTTGGCTGATCAGGGCGCGGAGGAGATTTTTCACGAGGCCTGCTGTGAGAATGAGCGGCGGAATCGCCCATTTTAGCGCAGATGCCCGCGCCCACGCTGACCAGGACATGCCTGCGGGGCGCCCGCCCGGCCCTGACCAGGGCCGTTCAGCCGAACAGGCGCGGCTGGGGCGGGGACAGCAGGCCCCGTTCAGCAAATGAAACGGGGCGGCCCTCGCCGACCACGAAGTGGTCGAGCAGGCGCACGTCCACCAGTGCCAGCGCCTGCTGCAGTTCATCGGTGATGCGGGTATCGGCGCCGGAGGGCTCGGGGTCGCCGGAAGGGTGATTGTGGCTGAGGATCACCGCTGCCGCATTGTGCAGCAGGGCTCGACGCACCACCTCGCGGGGATAGACCGGGGCGGCATTGATGGTGCCCTGGAACAGTTCTTCGCAGGCGATCAGGCGGTGGCGGTTGTCCAGGAACAGCGCCATGAAGATCTCGCGGGCCTGGCCGCGCAGGCGGTGCTGCAGATAGCGGCCGACCGCAGCGGGGTTGTTGCCGACGGCCTCGCCCTGCTGAAGTTCGGCCGCCAGATAGCGGTGGGCCAGTTCCAGCCCGGCGGCCAGTGCACAGCTTCGAGCAGGGCCCAGCCCCGGCAACCGGGCCAGCTCGCGGGCCGGGCGGTCCAGCAGCACACGCAGGGGACCGTGCGCCTGCAGCAGGTCGCGCGCGGTCTGCACCGCATCGCGTCCACCGAAGCCGGAGCCGAGGAACAGTGCCAGCAGTTCTGCGTCGGACAGCGTGGCGGGGCCGCGTGCGATCAGCTTCTCGCGGGGACGTTCCTGTTCGGGCCAGTCGTGGATGGGCATGCCTGCATCATCGCCAGTGGGGGCGATGCGGCCCATCAGGGCAGGACGCATGCCCGGGTCGGCCGTTGCCTCAGTCGCGTCGCGACTGCAGGTAGGCGAACAGCTCCTGGTTGTTCTGCAGCCCCAGCTTGCGCTTGGCCTCGGCCTTCTGCCGGCTGATCGTCTTGGGGCTGCGGCCGCAGTGGACGGCGATGGCGTTCACTTTCAGCCCGGCGGCCAACAGGTCCAGCACTTCCTGTTCGCGGGCGGACAGCGCCGCCGGTTCGCGCGCGAACATCAGGTCGCGCGCCTGCAGGTGGTGGCGCAGCTGCTGCGAGACGAACACCTGCCCTGCCATGGCCGCGTTCAGGGCCTGCGGCAACTCGCCGAAATCGGCGCACTTGTCGACCAGGCCGCTGACACCCTCACGCAGCAGGCCATCGAGCAGGCCGGGGTGGCGGGCGCCGGTAAGCACCACCACGGGCATGCGCGGGTGGCGTGCGCGCAGTTCAGCGATCAGTTCCGGGCCATCCGGGCCGGTGCCCGGCATGGAGAGGTCGGTCAGCACCGCGTCGCAGCCGTGGTGCTCGACCAGCTGCAGCAGCTCGGCGCCGTCACGCGCGCTGCCGACGACCTCCATCAGGTGGGTCTGCAGCACGATGCGGATGCCGTGCAGGACGACGGGATGGTCGTCGGCGATGATGATGCGCGGGTGCACGCGGAATCCTCGAAAAGCGAAGCGGCACACCTGCGGCGGCCACTGACGATTCTGCAAACGTGGCCGGCCTACAGGTATAGGAAAGTTCCGAATCGCAGTGTCGTGAACCCCGGAAGCGCTGTGGTGCAAGTCCCATCTGCTGATAGCTGCCCGCTATGTGCGCTGTGCACCGGGACATTACCGACCATCGGGTAAGCTAATGCCCTCGTTTGCACAGGAATTCCAGGTGGCTGACTCCCCCAACGCTTCCCCCGCGCCCGGCCGCGCGCTGGAAGGCCAGAAACTGCTGTTGTGCGTCGGAGGCGGGATCGCGGCCTACAAGGCCCTGGAACTGGTGCGACGCCTGCGTGATGCGGGCGCCCAGGTGCAGGTGGCGATGACCGCCGGCGCCCAGCAGTTCGTCACCCCCCTCAGTTTCCAGGCCCTGTCCGGGCAGCCGACCCGCACCACGCTGTGGGACAGCGCCGCCGAACAGGCCATGGGCCACATCGAGCTGGCCCGCTGGGCGGACCGCATCGTGGTCGCGCCGGGAACCGCCGATCTGCTGGCCCGGCTGGCCCAGGGCCATGCCGATGACCTGGTCAGCACCCTGTGCCTGGCCAGCACCGCACCGCTGACGATCTGCCCGGCGATGAACCATCGCATGTGGCTGCATCCGGCCACCCAGGCCAACATCGCCCTGCTGCGCCAGCGTGGTGCGCAGGTGATCGGCCCGGTCGATGGCCCGCTGGCCGAAGGTGAATCCGGTCCCGGCCGGCTGGCCGAACCCGGCGACATCGTGGCCGCGCTGGCCGCCAATGGCGGCGCCGCTGCGACGGTTGCCGCGCCGGAAACCCGTGCCCTGCAGGGGCTGCGCCTGCTGATCAGTGCCGGCCCGACCTACGAAGACATCGATCCGGTGCGTTACGTCGGCAACCGCAGCAGCGGCAAGATGGGCTTTGCCCTGGCCGCCGCTGCTGCCGCGCTGGGCGCGCAGGTGGTGCTGGTCAGCGGTCCGGTACAGCTGCCGACGCCGCCGGGCGTGCAGCGTATCGACGTGCGCTCGGCCGCGCAGATGCGCGATGCCGTACTGAAGTCGCTGCCCGCCGACATCTATATCGGTGCCGCCGCGGTGTCCGACTACACGCCGCGCCAGGTCGCCGCGCAGAAGCTGAAGAAGACCGCCGACAGCCAGTCGCTGGTGATCGAACTGGTGCGCACGCCGGACATCCTCGCCGAAGTCGCTGCACAGACGCAGTCGCTGAAGCTGGTGGTCGGCTTCGCCGCCGAGACCCACGACGTGGAGAAATACGCGCGCGGCAAACTGGTCGACAAGCGCCTGGACCTGGTGATCGCCAACCAGGTCGGCATCAGTGGCGGCGGTTTCGAGAGCGACAACAATGCCGCCACGGCCTTCTGGCAGGACGGCGAACAGGTATTCCCGGCCACTTCCAAGCGCGAGCTGGCCGAACAACTGCTGGCGCTGATCGCGCGGAGACTCCAGGCATGACCCAGGCATCCACTTCCCACCCGCTGCAGGTCAAGCTGCTCGATCCGCGCTTCGGCGACAGCTGGCCGCTGCCGGCCTATGCCACCGAGGCCAGTGCCGGCATGGACCTGCGCGCGGCGCTGGATACCGCGCTGACCCTGCAGCCGGGCGACACCGCGCTGGTGCCCAGCGGCCTGGCCATCCATATTGCCGACCCGAACCTGTGCGCGGTGATCCTGCCGCGTTCCGGGCTGGGCCATCGGCATGGCATCGTGCTGGGCAACGGCACCGGCCTGATCGATGCCGACTACCAGGGGCCGCTGCTGATCAGCGTCTGGAACCGTGGCCGCGAGGCCTTCACCATCGAGCCGGGCGATCGCATCGCGCAGCTGGTGGTGGTTCCGATCGCCCGCGTCAGCCTGCAGGTAGTGGATACTTTCACCGACAGCGTGCGGGGCGCGGGTGGATTCGGCCATACCGGGGTGCGTTGACAGGGGACATCGATGAGCGGCATCGGGGAAGGACAGCGGGGACGGTCGTTGGGTCGCAGTGCACCTCTACTGGGGGTGCTGTTGATCCTGTTGGCCGGCTGGTTCGGATGGAGCGCGGTGCAGCAATGGCGGCAGGAGGCCAACGGGCAGGCGCTGGAAGAGGCGCGTGACCAGGCCGTGCAGGGCCTGCAGCAGGCTGCTGCGGGCCAGTTGCAGCAGCTGCAGCAGCAGTTGAAGAACGATCGCGTGCAGCAGGCGCTGCAGGCCGGCGACGCCGCTGCGGCGGCGCTGGCCGTTCGCGAGAGCTGGACCGGAGTCGAGCAGGTCGAGGTGCTGGCGGCCGATCTGGCCAACGCCTATGCTGATCCGGCCACCTTCGGGTATTCCCGCCTGGCGCTGCTGGAAGCGGCGCTGGCCGAGGCCAGGCCAAGCCTGCGCGTGGTCCGCGACGGCGGCGGCAACCGCCTGGGCCTGGCCGCGCCGGTGCAGCTGGGCAGCCTGGGGCCGGCCGTCATCTATGTCCGCCAACCGCTGCTGCGGCTGACGTCGCCGCTCGACCAGGTCAGCGCGCCGTCCGCCGGTTTCCTCGGCCTGCGCCAGGGAGCATTCGATCTGGTCACCCAGGGCGACCCGAGCCTGGCCGAAAGTGCGGAAGCGCTGGCGCGCCCGGTTGCAGGCACGCCGTTGCGGCTGGTCGCGTCGGTGCCGAATGTCGAGGCCGGTCCGCTCGGCCTGGGCGCGCTGGCCAGCGCCATTGTGGCGTTGCTGCTGGCGTTCATTGCCGTGCTGCTGGTGGTGGGGCGCGACCGGCTGCCGAAGTCGCTGCCGTTGCCGCGCCGCGCCGCCGCGTCCGAGGCCGACCATGGCCCGACCCTGAGCGAGAGCCTGCAGCAGGCGCCGCCACCGGTGGCCGCCGTGACCGGCAGTGGCGATGCCACGCCACCGCCGCCACCGCCGGTGCCTGCCGAAGAGCTGGCCGCCGGCATCTTCCGCGCCTATGACATCCGCGGCGTGGTGGGCAGCGAACTGACACCCAAGACCGCGGCGCTGATCGGCCAGGCCATCGGCACCGTGGCACTGGAGCAGGGCCTGCGCGAGGTGGTGATCGGGCGCGATGGCCGCCTGTCCGGACCCGAGCTGACGGCCGGGCTGGCCGAGGGCCTGCGCCGTGCCGGCTGCGCGGTGATCGATATCGGCCTGGCGCCGACCCCGCTCGTGTACTACGCCGCCTTCCATCTGCGTACCGGCACCTGCGTGGCGGTCACCGGCAGCCACAACCCGCCCGAGTACAACGGCTTCAAGGTGGTGATCGGCGGCGAGACGCTGTCCGGCGATGCGATCACCGACCTCTACCAGCGCATCGTCGAGGGCCGCCTGGTGCAGTCCGCCGAGCCGGGTGACTACCAGCAGCGCGATGTCAGTGCCGACTACATCCAGCGCATCGCCGATGACGTGCAGCTGGACCGTCCGCTGAAGGTCGTGGCCGATGCCGGCAATGGCGTGGCCGGCGCACTGGCCCCGCAGCTGCTGGAAGCAATCGGCGCCGACGTCATTCCGCTGTACTGCGATGTCGATGGCACCTTCCCCAACCATCATCCCGACCCGAGCGAGCCGGCCAACCTGGAAGACCTGGTGCAGACGGTCAAGCGCTTCGGCGCCGACCTCGGCGTAGCCTTCGATGGCGACGGCGACCGGTTGGGCGTGGTCACCGGCGAAGGCAGGATCATCTATGCCGACCGCCTGCTGATGCTGTTCGCTGCCGACGTGCTGATGCGCAATCCGGGCGCGATGGTGATCTACGACGTCAAGTGCACCGGCAAGCTGTCCGACCATGTGCTGCGCAACGGTGGCAGCCCGCTGATGTGGAAGACCGGGCATTCGCTGATGAAGGCGAAGATGCGCGAGACCGATGCCGAGCTGGCTGGTGAGATGAGCGGCCACTTCTTCTTCAAGGAACGCTGGTTCGGTTTCGACGACGGCCTGTACGCCGCTGCGCGCCTGCTGGAGATCCTGGCCCAGCGCGAGGAAACCCCGGACGAAGTACTGGGCGAACTGCCGGAGATGGTCGCCACGCCGGAGCTGAAGGTAGCGGTGGCCGACGGGACGCCGCATGCGTTGGTGGCGATGCTGGTGGCGGCGGCGCAGTCGCCGGACAACCCGTATGTGGGGGGCCGCCTGTCGACCATCGATGGCCTGCGCGTGGACTTCGCCGATGGCTGGGGCCTGGTGCGCGCCTCCAACACCACGCCGGTGCTGGTGCTGCGGTTCGAAGGCAACGACGAGGCCGCACTCGAGCGCATCAAGGTCTTGTTCCGCAGCCAGCTGCAGCCGGTGCTGGGCGACACCCCGCTGGGGTTCTGAGGTGGGGCCGGGCGGCGCCCGGCACCCGCCGAATCAACGTCAACGTCAAAGGCCGGCTATCCGTGGGATGCGGGGTGGGTCCGGTTACGGGGGACGCTGCAAGTCCCCCTCCGGGGCCCGGCCCAGCCGGTGGCGGCTGGGCGTTCGGGCGCTTGCGAAGCAGTGCTTCGCAAGCAAAGCGCCCTCACCCATGTAAGCTCGGTCGCCGCTTGCTCGTGTGCGCAGTCGTGCGCACATGGCAAGACCGGGGTTGGGCGTCCTGCCCAACCCGCCCGAGGCATACCTCGGGCCCATGCGGCTCACGCCCCCGCAACCGGACCCACCCCGCCTTCGACAGATTTCCGCGATCTGTCCGAACCGCATGAACTGCTCCTGGTAGGTGTCGACCTTGGTCGACACAGCAGAGATCCACGCCATGCGTGGATGCTCTTCCGAATTTGCTTTGGTGGGTGCCGACCGTTGTTCGGCACACCCTCACCCCTTGAATCGCAAGCCCACGCCCGGTTCGGTGAACAGGTAGCGTGAATCCAGCGCCGAATCGCCCAGCTTGTGCCGCAGCTTGCCGACCAGGATGCGCAGGTAATGGGTATCGTGCTGGTGGGTCGGCCCCCAGATCTCCTGCAGGATCTGCGGCTGTGTCACCACCCGCCCGGCATTGCGCAGCAGCAGCGACAGCAACGCGTATTCCTTGCGGGTCAACGCCACCGGTTCACCCTGCAGGGCGACTTCGCGGCGCACCAGGTCCACGCGCAGGTGGCCGTCGTCGAACACCGGTGGCGTGCCATCACTGGGTACGCTGCGCGTGCGCAGCAGCGCCCGCACCCGTGCCATCAGTTCCTGCGTGCCGAACGGCTTGGTCACGTAGTCGTTGGCGCCGGTATCCAGTGCGCGCACCTTCTCGGCTTCGCCGGCGCGCACGGTCAGCATGATCACCGGCACCTGGCTCCACTGCCGCAGCTGTTCAAGTACCTCGTGGCCTTCCATGTCCGGCAGGCCGATATCCAGGATCACCAGGTCCATGTCCTCGCTGGCGGCCAGCTGCAGGCCTTCCTGGCCGGTGGCGGCCTGTCGCACCTGGTAGCCCTGCGCGCGCAGGCTGATGTCCAGGAACCGGCGGATCTGGGTTTCATCATCGATCACCAGCACGCGCGCGGCCGGCACGCTGGCATCAATCGGGGTCGGGCTCATCGTGGGAGGCTGGCTTGAGCAGGGGCAGGGTGATGCGGATCAGGGTACCGCGACCGTCGCGTCCGGGCAGCGCCTGCACGCTGCCGCCATGTGCGCCGATCATGCCCTGGCAGATGGTCAGGCCCAGGCCGGTGCCGTGGCGGCCGCGGTCGCCGCGCTCGACGCTGTAGAACATGTCGAAGATGCGCGCGCGCTCGTCGTCGGGAATGCCGGGGCCGGCATCGATCACGTCGATGCGCAGCTGGCCGTCCAGTTCGCGCGCCTGCACCTGCACGGCGGCGTCGGGCGGCGAGAACTTGGCCGCGTTCTCCATCACGTTGAACACGGCCTGTTCGACCAGCGCCGGGTGTACCCAGATCGGCGCCAGCGTGGACGGAATGTCCAGCTCCAGCCGCACCTTGGGCTGGTAGCGCTGCAGGCGCCGTGCGGCCGAGCCGATCAGTTCGTCCACGCCGATCCAGTCACGGTTGATCTTCAGACCTTCGTGGCCAAGGCGGGTCATGTCCAGCAGGTTCTGGATGTAGCGGTCCAGCCGCTCGCCTTCGACCAGGATGGTGTCCAGCAGGGCACGGCGATCGGCCGTGTCCATCGCCGCGCCGTAACTGGCCAGGCTGTCGGCCGAACCGATCATCGCCGCCAGTGGAGAGCGCAGGTCGTGCGACACCGAAGAGAGCAGGGCCGAGCGCAACCGCTCGGTCTCGTTGCTGACATGCGCCTGTTCCAGTTCGGCCACCAGCCGGGTACGCAGTGCGGCCTGCGCGATGTCATCGACCATCGCTTCGGCAAGCTGCCGCTGTTCGGGCAGCAGGCGTGCCTGTGCGCCGGGCAGGTACAGGCCGGCCACGCCGATCGCGCGATCTTCGCCATCCAGCAATGGCAGGAACCACCACTGCGCACCGGCCAGGGTGTCGGTGAAGCGGCCGCTGGGCTGGCCGTGGCGCAGCGCCCAGTCGGCGGCAGCCAGGTCGGTATCGCCGGGTTGGCTGCGGCCACCGGCGGCAGTGTCCGCGCCGATCCGCAGCCACGCCGGCACATCCATCGCCTGCTCCAAGGCATGCCGACCTGCCTGTGCCACCTCGCCGTTGCCAGCGGCGCTGGCCAGCTGACGGCCCAGCTGCTGGCGTGCACGTGCATGGCGATTGGCCGCACGCAGCGCAATGACCTGCATGCGCAGGCGCGAGGCCAGCCGTCCGGCCACCAAGGCGGCGGCCAGGAACAGGAACACGGTGATCACGCCCTGGCGCGCACCGATGGCGAAGGTGAAGCGGGGCGCGATGAACAGGAAGTTGTAGGCCAGGAAGCACAGGATCGCCGCCATCACCGCCACGCTGGCACGCGTGCGCGCCGCCACCAGCACCACTGCCACGATGAATACCATCGACAGGTCGGCCATGCCGACCCAGCGTTCGGCCAGCCAAGCCACCGCACAGGCCAGCGCGGTGGCGATCAGTGCCTGTACCGGCTCGTAGCTGATGCCGCGCATCGGTGGCAGCAGACCCTCGCGGCGCGAGCGCGCCCGGGCCTGCGGCGTGCTGATGATGGTGATCTCGTAGTGCGCCCCGCGCTGGATCAGCTGCTGGGTCAGGGTTCGGTTGAACATCCGCGCCAGCGGGCGCTCACGGGTGCGCCCCAGCACCAGGGTCGATACGCCGTTGTGCGCTGCATGGTCCAGCAGGGTATCGGCGATGCTCGATCCGTGCAGCAGTTCGGCGTCGCCACCCAGGCGCCGTGCCAGGGCGAAGGCCGCATCGATCTCGCGCCGCGTGGCCTCGTCCTGGCGCCGGCCCTGCACGGTCACCACCGTCCACGGTGCGTCGCGGCGCTCGGCGATGCGGCGCGCCACCCGCACCAGGTACTCGCTCTGGCCGCCGCCATCGATGGCCACCAGCACGCCGCGCCGCAGCGGCAGGTTGCCTTCGCCCCGTGCGGCGCGGGTTTCACGCAGGCTGCTGTCGACGCGGTCGGCGGCTTCCTGCATCGCCAGCTCACGCAGGGCGGTCAGGTTGGCCGGCGAGAAGAACGCCTGCAGCGCCTGCGCGGCCTGTTCGGGCACATAGACCTTGCCCTGCTGCAGGCGCGCGATCAGTTCGCGCGGCGGCAGATCGACCAGCACGATGTCGTGCAGGCGATCGAGCACGCCATCGGGCACGGTCTCGCTGACCCGCACGCCGGTGATGCGCATCACCACGTCGTTGAGGCTTTCCAGATGCTGGATGTTGACCGTGGTCCAGACGTCGATGCCGGCGTCGAGCAGCTCCATCACATCCTGCCAGCGCCGCTCATGGCGGCTGCCGGGCGCATTGCGATGGGCCAGTTCGTCCACCAGCACCAGCGCTGGATGCCGTGCCAGCACGGCATCCAGGTCCATCTCCTGCAGCGCGTGGCCGTGATAGGCCACGTCCTTCAACGGCAGCTGCGGCAGACCTTCCAGCAGGGCCTGGGTTTCGGCGCGGCCATGGGTTTCCACCAGCCCGACCACCAGGTCCACGCCGCGGCGCAGCTGCTCCTGGGCACGGGTCAGCATGGTGTAGGTCTTGCCCACACCCGGCGCAGCGCCGAGGAACACGGTCAGCTTGCCACCGGCTTCGCGTTGCAGGCCTTCCACCAGGGCATCGGCCTGGCGGGTACGCGCATCAGTCATGGGGGCCGCTGTCATGGCCGCCATTGTGCGCGCAGCCGATGCAGGCCGGCATCACGGCGCCTTGGCCGCATGGTCCAGCGCGAAGTTCAGCGTCACCACGTTCACCCGCGGCTGGCCGAACACGCCCCACTGGCGCCCTTCAGTATGTGCCTGCACCAAGGCCTGCACGCGCTCCACCGGCAGGCCGCGGGCACGTGCCACGCGTGCCACCTGCAGCTGCGCCGCCGCCGGCGACAGCTGCGGATCCAGCCCGCCGCCGGACTGGGTGACCAGGTCGGCCGGCACCTGCGCCGGGGCGACACCTTCGCGCGCGGCCACCGCCGCCGTGCTGGCGGCAACACGCTCGGCCAGCGCCGGGTTGCTGCGCGCCAGGTTGGAACCGGCCGCGGCCATCGGGTCGTAGTTGGCCGCCGACGGCCGTGCCTGGAAGTAGCCATCACCGGTGAACGGCTGCGACAGCCAGGCCGAGCCGCGCACCTGGCCGTTGCCATCGCGCAGCAGGCTGCCCTCGGCCTGGGTGGGGTAGGCCAGGCCGGCGAAACCGGTGGCGATGCCGGCGTAGACTGCGCCGGCCAGCAGCAGGGTAGCCAGGCCCAGGCCGATCGCCGGGCGCCAGCCGGCGCCGTCCTGCAGGCTGGCCACGCGGGCTTCGGCCTTCGGTTCGCGGGGCAGGGTGGTGGAGGTGGAAGCAGAACGGTTCATGCGCCGAATACCAGGACAAGGAAGAGGTCGATCAGCTTGATCGCCGCGAACGGCAACAGCACGCCGCCGAGGCCGTACACCAGCATGTTCCGGCGCAGCAGCGCGGTGGCCGTGGCCGGACGGAAGCGCACGCCACGCAGGGCGAGCGGGATCAGCGCGGGAATCACCAGCGCGTTGAAGATCAGCGCCGCCAGCACCGCGTTGCGTGGGCTCGACAGCTGCATCACGTTCAGTGCGGCCATGGCCGGAACCGCAGCGGCAAACAGCGCCGGCAGGATCGCGAAGTACTTGGACACGTCGTTGGCCAGCGAGAAGGTGGTCAGCGCACCGCGGGTGATCAGCTGCTGCTTGCCCACTTCCACGACCGCCAGCAGCTTGGCCGGGTCTGAATCGAGGTCGACCATGTTGCCGGCCTCCTTCGCCGCCTGCGTGCCGGAGTTCATCGCCAGGCCGATGTCGGCCTGGGCCAGCGCGGGAGCATCGTTGGTGCCATCGCCCACCATCGCCACCAGGCGGCCACCGGCCTGTTCCTGGCGGATGCGTGCCAGCTTGTCTTCCGGACGGGCCTCGGCGATGTAGTCATCAACGCCCGCTTCGGCGGCGATGGCGGCAGCGGTCAGCGGGTTGTCGCCGGTGATCATCACCGTGCGGATGCCCATCGCCCGCAGCTGTGCGAACTTCTCGCGCATGCCGTGCTTGACCACGTCCGACAGCTCGATCACGCCCAGCACGTGGCGGCCCTCGGCCACCACCAGCGGGGTGGCGCCATTGCGCGCGACCTGCTCGACGCGGCCGGCCAGTTCAGCCGGCACGCTGCCGCCGAGCGCCTGCACGTGGGTGCGGATCGCATCGGCAGCGCCCTTGCGGATCTGCCGCCCATGCTCCAGATCGACGCCGGACATCCGGGTCTGGGCACTGAACGCCAGGTAGTCGGCACGGTCCGGCTCGGCGGTGGCGCAGCCCTGTTCGCGCGCCAGGCGCACGATCGACTTGCCTTCCGGGGTCGGGTCGGCCAGCGAGGACAGCAGTGCCGCCTCGCGCAGCTGGCTGGCGTCGATGCCGGCCAGCGGATGGAAGTGGCTGGCCTGGCGGTCGCCGTAGGTGATGGTGCCGGTCTTGTCCAGCAGCAGCACGTCGACGTCGCCGGCCACTTCCACCGCCTTGCCCGACTTGGCCAGCACGTTGGCAGCCAGCGCACGGTTCATGCCGGCGATGCCGATGGCCGGCAGCAGGCCGCCGATGGTGGTCGGGATCAGGCACACCAGCAGTGCGATCAGCAGCAGTGGATCGACCTGCACGCCCACGGCCGCGCCGATCGCCGGCAACGTGGCCACCACCACCAGGAAGGTCAGCGTCATCGCCGCCAGCAGCAGGGTCAGCGCGATCTCGTTGGGGGTCTTCTGGCGATTGGCACCTTCCACCAGCGCGATCATGCGGTCCAGGAAGCTGTGGCCCGGCTCGGCGGTCACCCGCACGATGATCTGGTCGGACAGCACCTTGGTGCCACCGATCACACCGGAACGGTCGGTACCAGCCTCGCGCAGCACCGGTGCCGATTCGCCGGTCACTGCCGCTTCGTTGATGGTGGCCAGGCCCTGCACGATCTCGCCATCGGCCGGCACCAGCTCACCGGCACTGACGATCACATGGTCGCCCGGGCGCAGCTCGGCGGCCGGCACCTGGGCTTCGGCTGCGCCCGGCTGCGGCGCCGCCAGCCGGCGCGCCACCAGGTCCTGGCGGGCACGGCGCAGCGAGGCGGCCTGGCCACGGCCACGCGCTTCGGCCACTGCCTCGGCGAAATTGCCGAACAGCACGGTCACCAGCAGGATGGCGGTTACCGCCAGGCCGAAGCCCAGCGGTGCATTGCCGGTCAGGGTGACGATCGCGGCGACAATCGTGCCGGCCATCACCACCGCCATCACCGGGCTGCGCACCAGATGCATCGGCGCCAGCTTGCGCACCGCTTCGACCAGCGCACGGCGCAGGCCGGCGCCATCAAGCAGGGCAGGGCGCGGTGCATGGGTACTACGGGTTGAACTTGCTTGGGTACTCATCAGGGTGTCCTCAGCGCAGTCCCAGGCTCAGGTGATCGGCGATCGGGCCGAGTACCAGCGCCGGCATGAACTGCAGCACGGTCAGGATGACGATCACCGAGACCAGGGTCAGGGCGAAGGTCGGGGTTTCGATCTGCAGGCTGCCGGCAGACTCCGGCGCCTGGCGCTTGGCGGCCAGCTGTGCGGCCACCACCAGCGGAATGATCAGCAGCGGGAAGCGGCCCAGCAGCAGTACCAGCGAGCAGCTCAGGTTCCACCACAGCGTGGCGTCACCCAGTCCTTCGAAGCCCGAACCGTTGTTGGCGTAGGCCGAGACATACTCGTAGAACACCTGGCTGATGCCATGGAAGCCGGGGTTGGAGGTGCCGGCCAGGCCGGGCACGGCCAGGGTGATCGCAGTGAACACCAGCAGGGTGATCGGCTGCAGCAGCACCAGCAGGGCCAGCAGGCGCACCTGGGGCGTCTCCAGCTTGCGGCCGAACAGTTCCGGCGTGCGCCCGGTCATCAACCCGGCCAGGAACACACCCAGCAGCAGATAGACGATGAACTGCTGCAGGCCACAGCCGATGCCGCCCCAGATCGCGCTGACCAGCATGTTGACCATCGCGATGCCACCGCTCAGCGGCGCCAGCGAATCGTGCATGCCGTTCACCGAGCCATTGGAGACCTGGGTAGTCACCGCCGCCCACAGCGCCGTGCCGTCGGCGCCGAAGCGCACCTCCTTGCCTTCCATCAGCAGCGGGGTGGCGGCGCTGGCGCTATGCCCTTCGCTCCACATCATCGCGCCGGTGGAAAGCAGCGACATGCCCAGCATGCAGCTGAACACCAGGGCGCCGAAGCGACGCCGGCCGGTGAACGCGCCGATCATGAAGATCACCGCCATCGGCACCAGCAGGATGCCGACGATTTCCAGCGCGTTCGACAGCGGGGTCGGGTTCTCCAGCGGGAAGCTGCTGTTCGGGCCGTACCAGCCGCCACCGTTGGCGCCAAGCTGCTTGGCCGCGACCATCGCCGCCACCGGGCCCAGCGGCAGCTTCTGTCCGGTCATGCCGGCGCTGGCATCGATCGGCGTGGCCTGCGGGCCACCGGCCATCGTCGACGGCACACCCTGGCTGGTCAGCAGCAGGGTCCACACCAGGCACAGCGGCAACAGGAAACGCACGCACAGGCGCACCACGTCCACGTAGTAGTTGCCTACCGCCACCTGGCGGTCATCGCCGGCACCGGTGGCCGCCGCAGCCTGCGGCGCACGCGAGAACAACGCGCGCAGCGTCGCCACCGCCAGCGCCAGGCCCATCATCGGCGTCACCACCTGCAGGCCGGTGATGCCGGTCATCTGCGAGAGGTAGGACAGCTGCGCCTGGCCCGAATAGTGCTGCTGGTTGGTGTTGGTCAGGAACGAGATCATCGTGTGCAGCGCGGTGTCCCAGCGCATGTTCGGGATCTGGTCCGGGTTCAGTGGCAACCAGGCCTGGGTCATGAACACCGCCTGGGTCAACACAGCGACCACCACGTTGCTCAGCACGAAGGCCAGCACGTAGCCGCGCCAGGACATCGCGCGCGAGGGATCGACGCCGAACACCTTGTACAACGGCTTTTCGATCCAGTTGAACAGCACGTCGACCTTCATCGGCGTGCCGCGCATCACGCGGGCCAGGTACAGGCCCAGCGGCCACGCCAGCAGCAGGCTGGCGGCAAGAATGACAAGCATCTCAGTCATGGCCGGCTCCGTTAGAACGATTCGGGCCGCAGCACGACATAGAGAAGATAGGCGGCGGCGACCAGCACCAGCACGCCACACAACAAAGACAGCCAGGGGGACATTTCAATAGCGACCTGGTGGAACCCCTCCACCTCAGGCCGTCATCGTCGTCCTGCCGCCCATAAACGCACTACGCGCCGGACCGGGCCGACGCGTAAAGAGTGCATAAATTCCGTGGGCCAACCCGTAACCACGCGCCGCCTGCTGTAGAGCCGAGCCCATGCTCGGCTGCCCTTTCCCAAGGTCACGCGGAGTCGAGCGTGGGCCCGACGCTACAGGCGAATCACGGCGCCTGGCTCGCCTGCGCCACGCCCTTCAGCTCGCGATAGCGCTGCAGCGTGCTGTCGATCTCGGCCTTCAGCGCCTGCTGCTGCTGCAGGAATCCGGCCTGCAGGCGTTGCTGCGACTGCAGTTGCACGTGCCGCTGGCGGATCGCCTCGGCCTGCTTGTCGGCCACCTTGCCACCGGCCAGTTCGCGGTCACCGGCGGCCGACAGCAGCGCCACCAGCGATTCGCGCAGGCTGGTGACGTTGTACTCGGCGGTCTTCAGGTTGTTGTCCAGCACTTCCTGGCGTTCGGCGAACACCCGGCGCAGGTCGTCCTCGCTGCCATAGGTGGACAGCATCGCCTGTTCGGTGCGCTGGCGGGTCTGCTCGGCCATCAGGTCCAGCTGCTGCTGCTGTGCCACGGTGCTGGCTGCGGCGCGCTCCTCGTCGGTCAACGCGCGCTGGACCTGCGCATTGCGCAGGCCGCTCTTCGCGTTGAACTCCTCGCGGGCGTGATTGACCGCATCGGCCGGCAGCGAATCACTGCAGATCCGCTCCTTGCCCTCGTTCCAGCAGTACAGCTTCTTTTCCACCTTGCCGCCGTCGCGCGACTGCGCCGGCACGGTGAACAGCACGGCCAGCAGCAGGCCGGCAAAGAGAACAGCAGGAACTCGGGACATGACCTTTCCCCTGGTCGGTCAGCGGATCGAACGGACGCCGTACTGGGCCCGGTAGGCTTCCAGCGGCTGCCGGTAACCGACAAGTTCCGGGTTGCCGGAGGCGAAATCAAGCAGATCGGCCAGCGATGCCACGGCGATCACCGGAATGCCGGCTTCTTCGGCCACCGACTGTGCCGCCGAGCGACGGTCGGCTTCCGAGGCGATCTCCTGGCGGTCCAGTGCCACCACGATGCCGGCCGGGGTGCCGCCGGCAGCGCGGATGATGCCCAGCGCTTCGCGGATCGCGGTACCGGCGGTGATCACGTCATCGACGATCAGCACGCGCTTGCCATTCATGTCGGCGCCGATCAGCTGGCCGCCTTCACCATGGTCCTTGGCTTCCTTGCGGTTGAACGACAGCGGCAGGTCGCGGCCACGCTGGGCCAGCTCGCAGGCCATCGCGGTGGCCAGCGGAATGCCCTTGTAGGCCGGGCCGAACACCACGTCGTACTTGATCCCGGTGGCATCGATGGCATCGGCGTAGCAGGCGCCGAGCTGCGACAGCAGCGAACCGGAGTCGAAACGACCGGCGTTGAAGAAATAGGGGCTCAGCCGGCCGGACTTGAGGGTGAACTGGCCGAAGCGCAGGGCGTCGGCAGTCAGGGCCAGCTGCAGGAAACGGTGGCGGTGGTCGCTCATCAAAACTCGATTCATCTTCATTTGGAGCACAAATCCTAATCCAGCTGGGCGTTTCGCGCTCGTCCAGCGCCATGAAGCCGTCCAGGCCCGGCCTGGCGGACTGCGCAGCCCTGCGGGCAACCGGTATGCTTGCCCGGTTTCCCGCCGCAGGTCCCCCGCATGCGCATCATCAGTTTCAACGCCAATGGCATCCGTTCCGCCGCGACCAAGGGCTTCCTCGACTGGTTCCGTGCCCAGGACGCCGACGTCCTGTGCATCCAGGAAACCAAGGCCCAGGAAGACCAGCTGACCGACCCGATGTTCCGTCCGGACGGCCACCACTGCTTCTATCGCGATGCCATCACCAAGAAGGGCTACAGCGGCGTGGCGATCTACAGCAAGCGCGAACCGGACCAGGTCATCACCTCGCTGGGCTGGGCGCCGTTCGACGACGAAGGCCGCTACATCGAGGCGCGCTACGGCAATCTCAGCGTGGTCTCCTTCTATATCCCGTCGGGCAGCTCGGGCGACCTGCGCCAGGGCTTCAAGTTCGAAGTGATGGAATGGCTGCGGCCGATCCTCGAAGCGTGGGCGCGCAGCGGCCGCGACTACGTGCTGTGCGGTGACTGGAACATCGTGCGTTCGGCGCTGGACATCAAGAATTGGAAGTCCAACCAGAAGAACTCCGGCTGCCTGCCGGAGGAGCGCGACTGGCTCAACGCGCTGTGCGCCGACCACGGCCAGGCCACCGATGTCGCCGCCGGCCGTGGTTGGGCCGACGCCTATCGCCTGCTCAACCCCACCGGCGAGGACTACACCTGGTGGAGCAACCGTGGCGCGGCCCGTGCCAACAATGTCGGTTGGCGCATCGACTACCAGTTCATCACCCCGGGCCTGCGTGACCGACTGCGCAGCTGCTCGATCTACCGCGACGAGCGCTTCTCCGACCACGCCCCGTTCACCGTGGACTACGACCTGTGACCGAGGCCGCCACGCCGCGCCGACCGTGGCAGCAGGTGTTGTCCAACCTGAGCCAGCGCAAGGTGCTGGCGATGCTGCTGCTCGGTTTCAGTTCGGGCCTGCCCATCTATCTGGTGGGCAACACGCTTGGCTTCTGGATGCGCAAGGAAGGCATCGAGCTGAGCACGATCGGTTTCTTGTCATGGGTCGGGCTGGCCTACACCATGAAGTTCCTGTGGGCGCCGATCGTCGACAAGACCGACGTGCCTCTGTTCGGTCGTTTCGGCCGCCGCCGCGGCTGGATGCTGCTGTCGCAGCTGGTCGTGGTGGTGGGGCTGGTCGGCATGGCACTGGTCCAGCCCAAGGGCGGCCAGATCCAGTTCCTGGGTGTCGACTGGCAGCACATCGTCGTATTCGGCGTGATGGCCGTGATCGTGGCGTTTGCTTCGGCCACCCAGGACATCGTCATCGATGCCTGGCGCATCGAAAGCGCTGACAACAGCGAGCAGCTCGGCCTGCTGACCTCATCCTCGGCGCTGGGCTACCGCACTGCCTTGCTGGTCACCGATGCGCTGATCCTGATCATCGCGGCCCGTGTCGGCTGGCAGGTCTCCTACGAGATCATGGCCGTGCTGATGGCGCTTGGCGTGGTGGCCGTGCTCATGGCCCGCGAACCCGCGCGGGAAGTGGCTGCCGTGCAGGCACAGGCGACCTCGCTGTGGACGCCACGCGGTCTGTTCGACGCCGTGGCCGGGCCGTTCATCGCCTTCGTCCGCGAACACCGCAGCGGCGCGATCCTGATCCTGGTGGCCATCAGCATCTATCGCATGGCCGACTTCGTCATGGGGCCGATGGCCAACCCCTTCTATGTCGATCTCGGCCTGGACGAGGACACCGTGGGCGCCGTGCGTGGCTCGGTGGGCCTGGTCGCGACCTTCGTCGGCATTGCTGCGGCGGGCCTGGTTTCGGTGCGCTGGGGCGTGCTGGCGGCGCTGATGGTGGGCGCCGTGCTGGGGCCGGCCTCCAACCTGGCGTTTGCCTGGCTGGCCTATTCCGGCCCGGACACAACCCATTTCGCCGTGGCCATGGCCATCGACAACTTCGCCAGCGGTTTCGCCGGTACGGCGCTGATCGCCTATATGTCGAGCCTGACCAGCATCGGATACACGGCAACCCAGTACGCGCTGCTGAGCTCGTTCTACGCGATGCCCGGCAAGGCGCTCAAGGGGCTCTCAGGGTGGTCGGTACAGGCGCTCGCACAAGGCCGGACGCTGCTGGAAGGCTACGCGCTGTTCTTCGTCGGTACCGCGCTGGTGGCGATCCCGGTGGTGATCCTGTGCGCCCTGCTGATCCTGCAGCAGCGTCGTCGCCAGGCCGCCAGCTCGACCTGATTGCCTGCCCGCCCGGACTGCGGGATCATCGCCCCCGACGCGCCGAGGGGGCGGTGCCTTGCGAACGGGGAAGTGAGCATGGCCGACGTTGTGCTGCGGGACCTGGACCCGCTGCTGCTGGAACGCATCCGACGGGTCGCGGTCGCCCGCGGCTGGACCCACGAACAGACCTGCGCCGCCTTGCTGGAGCAGGGGCTGTTCAGCAGTGAACTGGAGGTCCGCTCCGGCTTCGGCGATCCCGAAGTGGACGCCCTCTCCGCCGCGATTGCCGCCCTGCAGGCCCTGCCGGCAGGGCAGGGCTTCGATTAGCGCCTTTGTAGAGCCGAGCCATGCTCGGCTGCTCTTGGCCCGGCCCGGCCCGGCCCGCGCTAAGCCGAGCAGGGCTCGGCTCTACAACGGCGCCTCACCTGCGCGGACGGCCCACCTCACGCCAGGTGGATCGCCCCCAGGATCCGCGGGCCCGTTGCCCCGGTCACGCTCGGCAGGTTGCCCGCCAGCCCGTCCATCGTCCGCTGCGCCAGCCAGGCGAAACCCATCGCCTCCACGTACTCCGGGTCCAGCCCATGCACCGCGCTGGACTCAACCTGCACCTCCGGCAGCCGCGCCGCCAGCCGCTTCATCAGCTGCCGGTTGCGCACACCGCCGCCACAGACCAGCAGGCGCCGGGTCTGCGGCTGCTGCGCCAGCAACGCATCGGCCACGGTCGCCACGGTCAGCTCCAGCAGGGTGGCCTGCACATCGGCAGCGGCGTACTCGCCTTCCCCCATGTGGGCTTCGGCCCAGGACAGGTGAAACTGTTCGCGCCCGGTGCTCTTCGGCGGCGGCAGCGCGAACCACGGGTCCGAGCGCCAGCCGGCCAGCAGGCCCTCGTCCAACGTGCCACTGGCAGCGTAAGCGCCATCGGCATCGAAGGTGCGGCCGGTATGGCGCTGGCACCAGGCGTCCATCAGCGCATTGGCCGGGCCGGTATCGAAGCCACGCACCGCGCCTTCGCGCGGGATCAGGGTCAGGTTGGCGATGCCGCCCAGGTTGAGCACCGCGCGGTCTTCGTCGGCGGTGCCCAGCATGCCCAGGTGGAAGGCCGGCATCAGCGGCGCACCGTGGCCCCCGGCCGCCACGTCGCGGCGGCGGAAGTCGGATACCGTCGTGATCCCGGTCAGTTCGGCAATGCGGTTGCCGTCGCCCAGCTGCACGGTGAACGCCGGGTCGGCCAGCGGGCGGTGGCGCACGGTCTGGCCGTGCGAGCCGATCGCGCGCACCTGGCTGCGGTCCACGCCGGCCTCGGCCAGCAGTTGATTGGCGGCCCCGGCGAAGTTGATCGCGATCCGCGCGTCCAGTTCGCCCAGTTCCTCCAGCGACTCCAGCGGGCCACCTTCGCCCAGCGCCACCAGCCGCGCGCGCAGCACCGGCTCCCAGCGGGCGGTCAGGCCGTGCACGAAGCGGCAGCCATCGCCGGCGGGGAACTGCACCAGCGCGGCATCGATGCCATCGGCGCTGGTGCCCGACATCAGGCCAAGGTACAGGGGGGCGTCAGCGTCGGCAGTCGTGTTCATGGCAGGCATAAAAAAAGGACGCGGCAAGCTTGGGCTGCCGCGTCCTTCTTCGTCAACGCAAGACGCTCAGCCGCGCTTGCGGCCGGTCGCCTGCTTGTCCTTGGCGCTGGCCACCTCGGGCGCAGCCTCGTCGCGGCTGGTCGGTGCCGGGCTGGCGTCGGCGTAGATCAGCTTCTCCATGCCCTGGATGCGCGCCATCGCCGGCGCGGTCTGCGCGCGGAAGGCGACCAGCTCGGCGCCCTTCAGCGGTTCCGGCGGCGGCATGGTCACGGTCAGCGGGTTGCGGTGCTCGCCGTTGACGCGGAATTCGTAGTGCAGGTGCGGGCCGGTCGCCAGGCCGGTCGAGCCGACATAGCCGATCACCGTGCCCTGGGCCACGCGCTGGCCGGTCCTGATGTTCGCAAAGCGCGACATGTGGCCGTACAGGGTGGTGTGGCCGCGGCCATGGTCGAGGATCACCACGTTGCCGTAGCCGCGCTGCACGCCGGCGAACTGCACGCGGGCATCGCCCGCGGCCATGATCGGAGTGCCGGTGCGCGCGGCGTAGTCCACGCCCTTGTGCATGCGCATCTTGCCCAGCACCGGGTGCTTGCGCGCGCCGAAGGTCGAACTCAGCCGCGCGAACGGGATCGGCATGCGGATGAAGCTCTTCTTCAGCGAACGGCCGTTGATGTCGTAGTACTCGGACTTGCCGTTGCGGTCGAAGCGGAAGCCGGAATAGGTCTTGCCACCGGTGGTGAAGGTCGCCGCCAGGATCTTGCTGGTGTCCACCTTCTCGCCTTCGCGCCAGGTTTCATCCATCACCACGCTGAAGCGGTCGCCCGGCTGCAGGTCCTTGGAGAAGTCGATGTCGTACTTGAAGATGTCGTCGGTCATCGTCGCGATTGCCGACGGCGACAGCCCGGCCCGTCGGGCCGCGGCATACAGCGAACTGGTGATCTCGCCGCTGGTGACCACGGTGCGCGTGGAGGACTCGCGCTTGGTCACTTTCTCCTTGATGTCATCGCCGGCCAGGCTCAGTTCCACGCGGTTGTCGGCATCGCGGTCGAAACGGATGCTGCGCAGGTCGCCGGACAGCGGCATGTCGAAGGCGATCTCGGCACCCGGGCGCAGCTTGGTCAACGCCTCACGCGCGCCGGGGTGGTCCAGCACCCGGTGCAGGGTGGTGGCCGGAATGCCAGCCTTGTCGAACAGGTCGCTCAGGGTCTGGCCACGCTGCACGCGCAGCACCTGCCAGCTGTCACCCGGCACCTGCTGCTGGCGGGCCATGGTCAGCGGCGGCAACGGCAGCGCCAGGCTGGTGTGGCTGTCGGCGTAGGGGGCATCGATGGTGTGCGAGAAACCGGGGACGATCGTCGCCACCAGGGCGCCGATGGTCGCAAACAGGCTGGCATGCATCCAATGGCGGCGGGTCCAGCGCTCATTGAAGGCGGCGGGAAGATGTTGCCTGAGCTTCCGATGCAGGGTGTTGTCGTGCAGGACGTGGAGGCGTTCCTGGAAGCGCTGCTTGCGTGCGCGCCCTTGTTCGGAATTGTGCATCGGCAGTTTTTTCCTGGCGGCCTGGGAGTGCGGGCCTGATCGCCGGTTACCATAGACACCTCAGAAAACCGCGTCAAACCCTTGTGCCCATTGGCTTTTGTGAAGCCAATCGGGTTAACTTCGCTTTAACACCCCACACAAGAATCGGCGTTGCCGGGAGTAGTCACGTGTCCTCGATTGAAGAAGCCCTTGCCCTGATCGGCCGTGGTGCCGACGAGATCCTCAAGCTCGAGGATCTGCGTGCGCGCCTGCAGGAAGGCCGTCCGCTGCGGATCAAGGCCGGCTTCGACCCCACCGCGCCCGACCTGCACCTGGGCCATACGGTGCTGCTGAACAAGATGCGCCAGTTCCAGGACCTGGGCCACCAGGTCATTTTCCTGATCGGCGACTTCACCGGCATGATCGGCGACCCGTCCGGCAAGAGCCTGACCCGCAAACCGCTCAGCCGCGATGACGTGCTCGCCAACGCCCGTACCTACGAGGAACAGGTGTTCAAGGTGCTCGACCGCAGCCGTACCGAAGTCCGCTTCAACTCGGAGTGGTTCGGCAAGATGGGCGCGGCCGACATGATCCGCCTGGCCGGCCAGCACACCGTGGCGCGCATGCTCGAGCGCGACGACTTCGCCAAGCGCTATGCCGCCCAGCAGTCCATCGCCATCCACGAGTTCCTGTACCCGCTGGTGCAGGGCTACGATTCGGTGGCCCTGGAGGCCGACGTCGAACTGGGCGGTACCGACCAGAAGTTCAACCTGCTGATGGGCCGTGGCCTGCAGGAACACCACGGCCAGAAGCCGCAGGTGGTGCTGACCATGCCGCTGCTGGAAGGCCTGGACGGCGTCAACAAGATGTCCAAGTCGCTGGGCAACTACATTGGTATCAGCGAGCCGGCCATCGACATCGTCACCAAGACCATGAAGGTGGACGACACCCTGATGTGGCGCTGGATCGAACTGCTGTCCTTCGACATCAGCCAGGCCGAAGCCGTGCAGCTGCGCGAGCAGGTGGCCAATGGCGGCTTGAACCCGCGTGTGGTCAAGCTGCGCCTGGCGCGTGAACTGGCGACCCGTTTCCACGACGCCGCCGCGGCCGAGCAGGCCATTGCAGGCTGGGAAGCAGCGGTGACCGGGCAGGGTGACATTACCCAGCTGCCGCTGCAGGACGTGGCGATTCCGGCCGAAGGACTGCGTATCGCTGCGCTGCTGACGGCGGCCGGCCTGACCCCGAGCAACTCTGAAGCCAATCGCAAGCTCAAGGAGCGCGCGGTCAAGGTCGACGGTGAAGTGGTCGAAGATGGCCAGCAGGTGCTGCAGCCGGGCTTCGAAGGCCTGCTGCAGGTCGGCAAGCGTACTTTCGCCCGCGTGCGCCTGGTCACTGCCTGACAGCAGGGAAGGGCCGGCGCCAGCCGGCCCTTCCTTATGCTCTTGTAGAGCCAAGCCTACGCTTGGCTGCGCTTCGCGGGTTTCTACCGCAGCGCGACGGATGAACAGATGCAACATCCGGTGAAAAAAATCGCCACACCCCCTTCACAAATGATGTGGATGGGGCCATACTTCTCCTCCCCCGTCGCAGGGGTCGCCACCAAGGGGCTTCAGCGACATCAGGGTGCCCGCCACCGCCGAACGAGATGATCGAACGAAGGTGTTGACGGACTGAAAAAGTCTGGCATAATGGGCGGCTCGCTACGAAGGAAACTTCGCAGCACACGGGAACGGCGCTGAGGCCACTTCCCCGGATCTTTGAAAGTATGCGCAGGTATCTTGTGAAGGCGCCTGCAGGAAGGATGATTGTCCATCTTGCAGACGTTT
>NZ_JCAFTB010000008.1:0-218856 GCF_059369855.1 Stenotrophomonas sp. YJH_SMC_138 | reverse complement strand
TAGCGAGCCGCCCATTATAGCCGGCTTTTCCGCTTCGTCAACACCTTTTTTCAAGGCCGTCTCACCGGAGTGGACGTTGTTGCCGATGCTGCTTCGTCGTTGGGCCCGAGGGCCTTTCGTCGTTGCGAGCCGCCTATTATGCCGGACTTTTCGAGTCCGTCAACACCTTCGTTCGATCAACTCGTTCGCCGGTGGTGGCGTCGCTGTTCGCGTGTCGTTTCCGGGGAAGCGATGCGCTGCAGCAAGGGAGCGAATTCTAGAGATCCTGCGGATTTCGTCAAGGCTTTTTTGCAGCGTGATGACAGAAGCACCACGCCATCACGCATGACGTACGCTCGAAGATCACTGCGGCGTTGCCCGCGCGTTGCGCGGTCAACGCCGCAACCCTAATCAATGCAGGGATGCACAATGCAGGGATGCACAGTGGAGACAGCACAATGAGCATGCAGGTGCGGCGCGCGTGGTGGCGCGATCTTTCGATGCCGGCAATCGTCGCTGGCTTCATTACGGTACTGGTGGGCTTCGCCAGCTCGGCCGTGATCGTGTTCCAGGCGGCACAGGCCGTCGGTGCCGACCAGGCGCAGATCGCCTCCTGGATGTGGGCGCTGGGGCTGGGCATGGGCGTGACCTGCATTGGCCTGTCGCTGCGCTATCGGGTGCCGGTGGTGACAGCGTGGTCGACCCCGGGTGCAGCGATGCTGGTGGTGGGTGCCGGCGGTGCTTCGCTCTCCGAGGCCACGGGCGCATTCCTGCTGGCCGCCGTGCTGGGCCTGCTTGCGGGTTTCTCGGGGGTCTTCGCGCGACTGATGCAACGGGTACCGATGGCGCTGGCCGCCGGCATGCTGGCCGGTGTGCTGCTGCGCTTCGGGCTGGATGTGTTCGTCGCCATGAACACCCAGCTGGTGCTCGCGCTGGCAATGTTCGCCACCTGGCTGGCCGGGCGCCGGCTGTTCCCGCGCTATGCGGTGATCGCCACGTTGCTGGTCGGCATCGCCGTCGCCGCGAGCCGTGGCCTGCTGCACGCCCAGCAGGTGCATCTGCAACTGGCGATCCCGCAGTGGGTGACGCCCTCGCTGTCGTGGACCGCCGTGGCCGGCATTGCCCTGCCCCTGTTCGTGGTCACCATGGCCTCGCAGAACATTCCCGGTGTGGCGGTGATGCGCGCGTCCGGCTACGACGCCCCGGTGTCGCCGTTGATCGGCTGGATCGGTGTAGTCAATACGCTGCTGGCGCCGTTCGGTGCGTATGCACTGAACCTGGCGGCGATCACCGCCGCCATCTGCATGGGCCGCGATGCGCACGAGGATCCGGCGCGCCGCTACACCGCAGCGATGGCGGCCGGCGCCTTCTACATTGTCATCGGGCTGTTCGGCGCCACGGTGGCCGCACTGTTCGCAGCCTTCCCCAGGGAGCTGGTGGCCTGCGTGGCCGGTATCGCGCTGTTCGGCACCATCGGCAACAGCCTGGCCAGCGCCCTGGCGGTGGAGCGCGACCGCGAGGCTGCACTCGTCACCTTCCTGGTCACCGCCTCGGGGGTCTCCCTGGCCGGGATCGGTTCGGCGTTCTGGGGACTGCTGGCCGGTGCGCTGTGCCTGCTCGTGTTGCGGGCACGGACAGCGGCCTGAGCAACCCTATCAGGCCGGCATGATCAGGCCGCCATGCGGGCGACGGTATTGATCACCGCGTTGGCCGCCATGCCGATCACCACCGCCCACACGCTGGTGCCGCCACGACGCTGCAGTTCGGCACGGATGCGGTTGTGCTGCCCGGCGTGGGCAGCCTTCACTTTGCCCAGCAGTCGCGTGCAGTAGCGCAGGTACAGGGTATTGGCGGTCACCGCGATGGCGAACCGAGGCACCGCCAGCAACGCCACCGTGAGCAGCGGGTTGGCGCGGGCCGCCAGCAGCGCGATACCGATCAGGACCAGCTCGAAGAGGATGGCTGCCAGGTACATCTTCCGGTGCAGCAGCCAGTACGTCGGCACCAGGAAGGCGGGCCAGTGCCACGGTCGCGGCGGCTTCGGCACCGGGCTGCCCAGGTGCCAGCGCTGGCGGTAGAGCGCCGCGTTGGGGCCGACGAGGAGGTTCAGGTAGTCCGCGTCGGACGGAGCGGGCGCGTCGTCCACCTCTGTGGCGGGCGCAAGATAGGGATTGTCATCCGCCGGGGAAACCGGCGGAGTATCCAGATGATTCATGTCGGCGATTCCTTGCCCAGGATGATCCCGCGGTAGCGGCAGCCACCGCTGGATCTGAAGCCTTCCCGGCCTCAGCCTGCCAGCGCCTGCCCCACCAGCATCATCGCAACGACGGCGATGGCCACCACCGCCGCCACCAGTGCATTGGTGTCACCCCGTCTGGCCAGCTCGCTGCGCAGGCGCGCCTCGTCATCTCCCACCAACGCGCGCGCGCGGGCGATCTCACGCTGGCAATGCGCCAGGTACCAGCGGTTGGCATACACCGCGGCGGTGATGTTGATGACGAGGGTGATGACCGTCGACACGCCTTCCGGAACGCCCAGCAACGCCTCGGCGATGCTGAAGAACACCAGCACGCCGGCCCAGATCGCCGCCAGCCGGTACATCCTGCGGTACACCATCCAGATCACGCCGATCAGGAACGCCGGCCAGTGCCAGGTGCCGTTGCCGTCGGCAATGCCCTGGTCGAGCCGCCAGCGCTGTCGATAGATCGGGAAGTTGCCGCCGACCACGGCGGCGTACAAGGCGATGTCGCCTTCCAGCTGCGGCGCGGTCGCGGCCACCGGCGAAGCTGCCGGCGCACGATAGGGGTCGGACGGATCAGCGGTCGATGCGCCGCTGGCGCTGACGGCCTGCGCCGGTTCAATCGACGGCGGGGTCGGATCCATCGGCGCCACCGAAGGATCCAGCTCGGCCAGCGGCCGCCACGATGCCATTCCTTCCCGCCACATCAGCGTACGGGCGGTTACCGTGCCGTCCTGCTGCAGACGGCGCAGCCCGGCCAGGTCCACCGGCCCTTCGCTCTGCTTGCTGTTGGCGTACCACCACTGTGCGTCCTGCATGCCATCCATTCCTGTCGATCCCATGGTTACTCCGAACACCCCGCCACGGCCTGCAGCGGTTCACTGGCCAGTACCTGCACCAACTGGTGGCGCGCGCCGGGTGCAAGGGCAATCTGCTCCGGCCCGGCATTGGCTACTTCCAGGCACACGTAATCGTGCCAACCGTCGCCGACATCGGCCATCTTCGCCGCCGCCTCCGCGCCCGGATTCCACGCCACCAGGGTCTGGCTGCCTTCGCTGCGGATCTCGATCCGCCGCTGCAGGACGGGATCGCGAAGCACGTAGTGGCCACCGGCACCGGTATAGATGCGGTCGCTGCGCCCCGGATCGCGCGGGTCACGCAGCGACCAGGGCCCCTGCTGCCGGCGCAGCTGCGTGTAATCCTCGTACTTGTCCAGATAGTGCAGGCCATCGAGGCCATCAACCTCGACACGACGGGCATCGCCTACCCGGAAGTAGCTGTGCAGGGCCTGTGTGAAAGCCACCGGGGACGGGCCGGTGTTCTCGGTGGTCAACTGCTGGCGCAGCTGGCGACCGATGCGCAGCTGCATCTGCAGGCGCAGGCCACACTCGGCAATCGACAGGGGCGCCAGCTGCAGCTCCAGTTCACCGTCATCGTCCTGGCGGGCCTGCAGCAGCTCCCAGCGCGCGGTGCGTACCAGGCCGTGTGCCGGCACGTCATCACCCTGGCCCTGGCGACCGAACCACGGCCAGCACACTGGAACGCCACCCCGGATCGGCGTGGGCAGCCCGGCCCGTTTCGGCGACAGCCACAGCAGGTCCGGCTGCCCCTCCGGGATGAACGACAGCAGCTGTCCACCGAACACGCTGATGGCCGCGGTGGCGCTGGGCGTGCGTATCTGCCAGGCCTCGAGCCCGTGGTACAGGCCGGTGCTGATGTCCGGGTTCGACTGCATGCTATGACGCTCCTTGAAGACCGCGGCGATGATGTCGCGGCCAGCCTGTGATCGGCAAGGTCTAGCGGGTGGCAGGCGTCCCTGCGGCTGCCTCCTGCTGCAACGCGCGCAGGATGCGCTGGCCGGCGCGCCCATCCGCATTGGCCCAGCCCAGGCGCTGCTGCTCGGCCTGGATCGCGCGGCGCGTGGCGGTGCCGATCATGCCGTCGGCGCTGCCGATGTCGTGGCCGCGGGCCAGCAGCAGGGTCTGCAGCTGGCGGCGTTCATCGCGGCCGATGCCGGGATCATCGGTCGGCCACGCGGTGGCCAGGCCGGTGCCGCCACGCAGCTGGTCGGCCAGCGTGGCGATGGCCAGTGCATAGCTTTCGGCGGCGTTGTAGCTGTAGATCGCATCGTAGTTGCGGAACACCAGCAGCGCCGGGCCCTTGATGCCGGCCGGCAGCAGCAGGGCGGCGCGCGCGTCGGCCGGCAGATTGGGCGGCACCAGCGCGCTGCCATCCAGCGCGGTCACGCCCTGCACGCGCCAATCGGCGAGGCCTCTACGTTGGGTGCGGCCCGCCTGGCTGGCATTGAAGCCGGGGGGAACACGGACCTCCATGCCCCACGGTTCGCCACTGCGCCAACCCGCACGCTTGAGGTAGTTGGCGGTGGACGCCAGCGCGTCGGGAATGCTGCCGACCAGATCGCGGCGGCCATCGCCATCACCATCGACCGCGATACGTGCGTAGGTGCTGGGCATGAACTGCGTATGCCCGAAGGCGCCGGCCCAGGAACCGGTGAGCCCCTGGGCCTGCAGGTCGCCGCGGTCGATCAGCTTGAGCAGCGCCAGCAGTTCGCCACGGAAGAAGGCCTGGCGGCGGCCGGCGCAGGACAGCGTGGCCAGCGACTGCAGCAGCGGGCGCTTGCCGAAGACGCGGCCATAGTCGCTCTCCACCCCCCAGACCGCAACGATGGTGGCCGGGTCGACGCCATACTGCGCGGAGACGCGATCGAGCAGATCGCGATGTTGCTGCAGCAGGGTGCGGCCATCATCGACGCGCTGGCGGTCGACCAGCGCGGCCAGGTAATCCCAGATCGGCGTGGTGAATTCCGGCTGTGCGTCCAGCAGTCCGAGCACGCTCGGGTCCGGCGTGAGCCCGGTGGTGATCTCGTTGAAGCGGTCGGCGCCGATGCCCTGGGTTGCGGCGGTGGCCTGCAGGCCCGCCAGGCAGCGGCTGAACGCCGGATCGTTGCTGGCGGCAGGGGCCGCAGGCAGCGTCGGGGTCGACGCGAGGGCGGCCGCCAGGCCGAGCGTGGTCAGAATGGGCATGGCGTCCTCCGTGTTGCCGTTGCACGGCCATCTTAGGGGCAGCAGTGCGGCCGAACCTGAAGGGGCACCGGCTGGCCGTCCCCCCTAGGCAACGCGCAGCAGGCGCAGGCCATAGGCGGGACTTTCGGCATCCCAACGCTGTGCGACCTGCAGGCCCGCCTGCTGCAACAGCGCGTCGAAGCTGTCATCGGTGTACTTGTGGCTGTACTCGACGCGGATGGGTTCACCGGCAGCAAAGTGGAAGGTGCGGCCACCGAGGTGGACGTCCTGCGGCCACTGGCTGACCAGGTCGGTTTCGATGCGCAGCCGCGCGGTGTTGTAACGGGCGCGGTGGCGGAATCCATCGAGATCGAAATCGCTTCCGATCTCGCGGTTGAGGCGGGCCAGCAGATTGAGGGTGAATGCCGCAGTGACGCCCTGCGCATCGTTGTAGGCCGCTTCGATCAGCGCCGTGTCCTTGTGCAGGTCGATGCCGATCAGGGCCAGGCCGTCGCGGCCCATCGTCTGACGCATCGCCCGCAGCAGGGCGACGGCCTCCGCTTCGGCGAAATTGCCCAATGTGGAACCGGGGAAGAACAGCAGCCGTCGCGCGGGTTCGCGTTCGGGCATGGGCACGGCGACGGCGCGGGTGAAGTCCGCGCAGACCGGCAGCATCTCGACCTCGGGCAGCGCCGGCGCCAGGTGGTCGATGCTGGACAGCAGTGCGGCCCGCGAGATCTCGATCGGCGTATAGGCCACCGGATCCTGCAGCGCGGCCAGCAGCAACGCGGTCTTGCGGCCACTGCCGCTGCCCAGCTCCACCACATGCAGGCGCGGGCCGACCACGCGCGCGATATCGGGCAGCACCCGCGCCAGCAGCGCCAGCTCGGTGCGCGTGGGGTAGTACTCGCGGGTCTGGGTGATCTGTTCAAACAGACGCGAGCCGCGGGCATCGTAGAAGTACTTGGAAGGCAGCTGCCGCGATGCGCATGACAGACCGGCCAGCGCATCGGCCAGGATCTGCTGGCGGCTGGGGGTCAGGTCGGTCAGCGCCTGCAGCGCGTCATGCACCGTGCTCATATGAGGTCCCTGGCCAGGCGCAGTCCGGAGAACTGCCAGCGCGCCGGCGGCATGAAGAAATTGCGGTAGCTGGCGCGCACATGGCCACGGGGCGTGGCACAGCTGCCGCCGCGCAGCACCCATTGCCCGCACATGAACTTGCCGTTGTATTCGCCGAGGTTGCCGTCAAAAGAGCGGAAGCCCGGGTAGGCACCATAGGCGCTGGCGGTCCATTCCCAGACATCACCGAACAGCTGCCGCAGCCCACTGCCCCCGGCTGCCTGCGGGTGCAGGTGATCGTCATCGGCGAAATGACCGCGCAGGGGCTGCGACGCGGCGGCCGCTTCCCACTCGAACTCGCTGGGCAGGCGCGCACCGGCCCAGCGGGCGCAGGCATCGGCCTCGTAGTAACTGAGGTGGCAGACCGGCGCATGCGGATCCAGCTCGCGCCAACCACCCAGGGTGTACTCGCGCTGCAGGGCATCATCCCAGTACAGGGGGTGCTGCCAGCCTTCGGCTTCTCGCAGCGCCCAGCCTTCGCTGAGCCACCAGCGCGGTTCGCGGTACCCCCCTGCCTCGATGAAGGTGCGGTACTCGGCATTGCTGACGGGACGCTCGGCCAGGGCATGCGCGGGCAGCAGCACGCGGTGCTGCGGCGATTCGTTGTCGTAGGCAAAGGCGGCGTGCCGGGGCCATGCCGCGGCACCGACGGTGACAATGCGTTCGGGCGATTCGATCCAGCCCTGCGTCGCGGCGGTGCTGGCAACGGGCCGCAGGTCGTCGCGATACGGTGGCTGCAGTGGATTGCACCAGAACGCATGCTTGATGTCGGTCAACAGCAGTTCCTGGTGCTGTTGTTCGTGCTGCAGACCCAACTGCAGGTGGTGCAGCGCCTGCGCGTCGAGGTCACCGGCTGCCAGCCGTGACTGCACCTGCATGTCGATCTGTTGCCGGTAGTCGCGCACCTGCTGCAGCGAGGGCCGCGACAGCAGCCCGCGCTGCGGCCGCGCATGCGCCGGGCCGATGCTCTTGTAATAGCTGTTGAACAGATAGTCCCAGGCCGGGTCATGCGCGGGCGTGGTGGCGAAACCGGCCAGCACGAAGCGTTCGAAAAACCAAGTGGTATGGGCCAGGTGCCACTTGCTGGGACTGGCGTCGGCCATGCTCTGCAGCATGGCGTCCTCGGCACTGAGCGGCGCGGCCAGCTGCAGGCTGCGCGCCCGCACCTGTGCAAAGCGGCGGGCGAGATCGCGCTGCGGGGCAGCGACGGCGGTGGGTACGCTGTCCATGCCGGAAGCATCGGCGCAGGACGGTGAGCGCAACGTCATGGCACCACATCACCACGTTCACATGACAGCGGGCACGCGCATTCAAGAAGCGCGTGGGGACGCCGCTAACGGCAATGTTGCGGCCGCATCGTCACCGCACTGGACTTACCGCGTGCCCCTGCATCCGCTCCGCCAGCCTGCGCATTACCTGTTCGTGCTGCCCGCCGTGCTGGTCGTCCTGGTGCTGTGGATGGCGCTGGGCACCGAGGATGTCGCCAGCCCGGCGCAGCGCATCCTGCCCTGGCTGCTGGCCTGTCTCGGTGCAGGCCTGGCCCTGCTCTACCACCAGATGCGCACGTTGTGCCTGCTGCTGGTGGTGGCGGTGGTATTCGCCCTGCTGCACCGGGACGTCGGTGGCTACCTGCGCAGCGGCCATGTCGACGCCCTGACCCCGCTGCGCTTCCACGCGATCTCGGCGTGGGTGCCGCTGCTGTTCGCCGGACTGGCACTATGGCCGGAACGCGGACGCCGACGCCAGGACCTGCTGCTGCGCAGCGTAGTGTGCGGCGCGGCGCTGATGATCTTCCTGCTGCTGGCGGCACAGCAGCCGCAGGGGATGCACGATCTGCTGTCGAACCGTCACTGGGCCTGGATTCCCGCCAACTGGAACGCGTTGGCGCAGTTGCCGGCGCTGCTGTTCCTGCTGGCGACCGCAGCATTGGGCTGGCAGGCGTGGCGGCATCCGAGGCCACTGCACACGGCAATGCTGCTGGCCCTGCTGTGCCTGTGGTGGATGCTGCCGCGGATCTTCCTGCAGCCGGTGCTGCTGCCGGCGCTGAGCAGTGCCGCCCTGCTGCTGATGCTGGGCGCGATGCTGCAGGAATCCTTCCACATGGCCTTCCGCGATGAGCTGACCGGCCTGCCGGGGCGACGGGCGTTCAACGAGACCCTGCAGCGGGCACGCGGTACCTACAGCATCGCGATGGTGGACGTTGACCACTTCAAGTCATTCAACGACACCCATGGTCACGACACCGGCGACGATGTGCTGCGCCTGGTGGCGTCGCGGCTGGCGCGGGTGGGCGACGGTGGCCGTGCGTTCCGCTATGGCGGCGAGGAGTTCGCGGTGGTGTTCCTGGACCGGCCGGCGGCAGCCTGTGTCGATGCCGTGGAAGCATTGCGGCAGAGCATCGAGGACACCCGCATGCAGCTTCGCGACCGCAGCACCCGCAGCCGTGACGACGAAGCCGGCCGCCAGCGGCGGGGACGCGGTGGCAGCGGCCAGGTGGTACAGGTGACGGTGAGCATCGGGCTGGCCGACAGCCGCGTGGATCCGCGGCCGATGGCCGTGGTCAAGGCCGCCGACCAGGCCCTGTATGTGGCCAAGGACGGGGGCCGCAACCAGGTGCGCGCGCACGGCGGCCAGCGCGTTCTGGCAGCGCACAGCGCGTAGTGCTCAGACCGCGTCGAGGTAGTACCAGCGGCCGTCGATGCGTTGGAAGCGGCTGTGCTCGGTCATCCTCACCGCGCTGCCGCCGCCGATGCGGTAGCGCGCGGTGAAGCGGACTTCGGCGCTGTCAGCACCAGTGACAGTGTGCTCGTGCACGGTCAGGCCCAGCCAATGGGTGCGCTGGCCGGGGGCATCGTCCAGCGACAGCTCGGCCGGACGCGTGTCCGGATGCCAGGACTGGCGCAGGTAGTCAGCCAGGCCACGCACATAGGCGCTGTAGCGCGAACGCATCAGGTGCTCTGCATCAGGCGCGGCTTCACCGGCATGGAAACGGCCACAGCAGGCGGCATAGTCGGCGGGAAGGCCACAGGGGCAGGGATCGGCGGGTTTTCGGCTCATGCCGGCATTGTCGCCGGGTTGCCGGGATTGATCCACGCGGGGCCGCAGTCGCCCGGAGCAGGACAGGCGTATGCTGTCGCGCCCCCTCCTTGATTGATCGCCGTGCTGGAACTGGTTCCCCCTGAGTTGTGGTGGCTGGTGGTGATCGCCTTCATCGCCGGCCTTGTGGATGCCGCCGTCGGTGGCGGTGGCCTGGTGCAGCTGCCCGGCCTGTTCACGGTGCTGCCGCAGCAGACGCCGGCGATGCTGTTCGGTACCAACAAGTTCAGTTCGATGTTCGGTACCGGTGCGGCCGCCTGGCGCTATGCGCGCAACGTGCGCTTCCCGTGGAAGCCGGTACTGTTCGCGGCCGGTACCGCCTTCATCTTCTCCTTCGCCGGGGCCACCGCGGTGAGCCTGCTGCCCAAGGACGCGGTGCGCCCACTGGTGCTGGTGCTGCTGATCGCGATGCTGGCCTACACGTTGTGGAAGAAGGACTTCGGCGCGTTGCACCGGCCGCAGGAGATCGGCCGCCGCGAACTGGCGATCGCGCTGGCGATCGGTGCGGCGATCGGCTTCTACGACGGCTTCTTCGGGCCGGGCACCGGCAGCTTCCTGATCTTCCTGTTCGTGCGCTTCTTCGGCCTGGATTTCCTGCGTGCGTCAGCGGCGTCGAAGGTGGTGAACCTGGCGACCAATGTGGCGGCAATCTCGTTCTTCGTACCGACCGGCAACATCCTGTGGCTGTTCGCGCTGCCGATGGCGGCGGCCAACATCATCGGCTCGGTGGTGGGCACGCGCCTGGCGTTGAAGGGCGGCACGCCGTTCATCCGCAAGTTGTTCGTGGGGCTGGTGGTGGTACTGATCGCGCGGATGGCGTGGGATACCTTCCGCGGTGCGTGAATGCGGTTGCCGGCCAGCGGCCGGCACTACCGGGTCATGAACGCTGCCCATGGGTAGTGCCGGCCGCTGGCCGGCATCCCCATTCAATCGACCGGGTCAGGCTTCGGCTTCTTCCGGTTCGTTGGCCTGCTGGCGGCTGCGCTCGGGCAGCTTCAGGCGCTTGCCTTCTTCGTCGTACTCGATCAGCAGCACGCCGGAGTCGTGGCGGCCGCTGATCTCGACGAAGCAGGCGCCACCGATGAACGGCTCCAGCGTCATCACCGACTTCAGCGGGGTGGCGACCACCATCTGGAAACCGAAGTTGTCGAAGATGTTCATCGCCAGCGCGGTGAACTCGTTGTCGGCCTTGTCGAAGGCTTCGTCGAGCACGACGGCGGCGTAGCTGGGCAGCTGGCTGTCGGCGCCGCCGAGCTGGTAGCGCAGTGCCGCAGCCAGGCAGGTGGTGGCCAGTTTCTGGCGCTGGCCACCGGACTTGCCCGCGCCACTACGGTAGATCTCGACCTGCTGGCGCGTTTCCGCATCCAGCTCGACGCCGATGAACTCCACGTGCATGCGTACGTCCAGCACCAGCTCGCGCCAGCGCTTGTCCTCGCCTTCCTGCGAACCCAGGCGGTTGACCAGCTGGCGCAGCACGGTGAACTGCGATTCGGCCAGCTCGCGCTGCTCGGTCTGCTGCTGCGCCAGCACCTCGCGCAGCTGCAGGTGGAACTCGCCGACTTCCGGCAGGCGGCGGTCGCTCAGTTCGATGGTCAGCAGCGTGCCACGGTTGAACGGCACCTGCTCCAGGCTGGCGTTCACTTCGTCCAGGCGCTGGCCGATCGACTTGCGGGCCTCGGCGCTGTGGCGCTGCAGGGCCAGCAGGTTGTTCTTGCTCTGGTTCTGCAGCAGATCGAAGAAGCGCTCTTCGTGCTGCGGCAGGCCGTCGCGCTCCAGGCGCTCGAGGCGGGCAAGGAAATCCTCGGCCGAGGCCACCGATACGGTGAAGTCGCCCGATTCCTCCGGCCACTGCTGGATGAAGCGACGGAAGCAACCGATCAGCTGGTTCTCGATGCGGTTGAGGTCCTGCTGCGAGGTCGACAGCTGCTCGTTCAGCGCGTTGCTGACCTGGCGCATGTGCGCCTCCAGCGTTTCCAGGCTGAGCGGGCCCTGCTCCTGCAGGCGCTCGGCGAGCCCGGCTTCCTGCTCCTGGGCCAGGCTCGGCAGCACCAGCGCACGGCTCTGCTGGCGGGCGCGGTCGAGGCGATCGCGCTCCTTGACCAGCTGGCCGCGCTCGACGCGGACGTCTTCATAGGTGCGGCGGGCCTGCTCGATGTCGGCGCGCACGGCGTCGATCTGCTTGGCCAGCTTGGCCAGGTCGGCATTGCCTTCGCGCAGGTCGCGCAGGGTGGCCTCGATATCGCTCAGCCGCTGCTGCGGGGCGGCGATGTCGATCTCGTTCCAGCTGATGCTGACCAGCTCGTGGCAGGCCAGCCGGCGCTCGTTGTCGCGGTCACGCTGGCCGCGCAGGCGCGCGATGTCGGTCTCGCAGCTGGCGATGCGCTTGGCCAGTTCCTGGGCTTCGCGCTCGAAGGCGCCCACCTTGTCGTGGTTGTTGAAGCCGAGGATCCAGCGACGGCGGTCGCCCACCGCACTGCGGTCGTCCTTCTCGAAGCGGTCGCCGGGATGCTTGACCTGGCCTTCTCGGGTGATGCCGCGGTCGACGTTGCGCAGCTGCTTGGCATCCACGCACTCGTAGTCGAAGCGCTTGCCGAGCTCACGGCGCAGCCAGCTTTCGAATACGTGCTCGCGCAGCTCCAGCTTGTGCAGCAGCGACTTCGCCGACGGCTCGCGCGCGAACGCATCATCGTTGCGGCGCACACGGTAGTAGGTGAAGCGCATGCCCAGGTGAGTGCGATTCACCCACTCGGCGACGTCGTTGTAGTGCTTGTCATCGACCAGCAGCGACAGCGCGAAGCCACCCAGCACACGCTCGATGGAACCCTGCCAGCCCTGCTCTTCCGAGCGGACCTGGATCAGCTCGCCGACGAACGGCAGCGCCGCCTCGGCAATGCCGGTTTCCTCGGCCAGGCGCGCGCGCAGCTTCTGCATCGGCGCCGGGATGTTGGAGGGCGTGCGCTGCATCGCTTCGAGTTCCGCACGGACTTCGCCGAAACGGCGCTCGTCATCGCGCTTGCCACCCAGGCGATCGCTGATCGCATCGTCCAGCGCCGAAGAGGCACGCTGGCGGTCCTGCAGTTCGTTCTGCGCACGCTCGACCAGCTCGGCGAAGCCGTGTGCGTCGTCCGGAAGTTCAGCCCCGAGCTGCTGCGCGGCCAGGCTTGCCTGCTCGCGCTTGGCTTGGCGGCGGTCACGCTCGGCTTCGGCGCGGCCCTGCTCGCGTTCCAGTTCCTCGATGCGCTCACCGCCCTGCTGGCGACGCTGCAGTTCCAGTTCGGCCAGGCGCTCGGTGTGGTTGTCCAGTGCGGCACGGCGCTGGGCTTCTTCCCCGAGCAGGCCACGGTCACGCACGTCCATCTCGCGCAGGCGCGCCTCGATCAGCGCCTGGCGGCGGCTTTCACGGAAGCTGTCGACGCCAAGCTTGAGGGCTTCGTCGTCGCCGCGCCGGCGGTGCATTTCCTTCAGGTCGTTGTAGTAGGCGCGTGCCGGCAGCAGGGTCTCCACCTGGCGGCGGGCGGTGACCACGGCCTGGTGCGCGCCATCGAGTTCGGCGAAGTCGCTGACCAGGCGCTCGGCGGCGTCGAAGGTCTTCGGCGTGTCGAGCATGAAGTCGCGCAGGAAGACGTTGAGGTCGCCCAGGTTCTTCGCCGACTGCGTCTTGTGCAGCAGGCGCAGCGCCATCTCGTTGTCGATGCCGAGCAGGTCGCGGAAGCGCTCGGCGTAGCCGGAGAAGGTGTCGAAGTGGTGCAGGTCGGACAGCTTCTGCTTGAGCTTGCGCAGGTCCAGGTCGAAGCCGCCAAGATCCTTGGCGATGTCGAACGGACGCTCGGCGATCATGTAGTGCTTGCGCACGTCACCGGCCGAGGTTCCGTTACCGGAGATCCACAGCAGGCGCACCAGGCTGACCACGCGGCCATCGCCGGCGCGGTACTCCAGCACCAGCGCAGTCCAGGTCGCGCCCTTGCGAAGGTACTGGGTGGCGATTTCGCCGGTGCCGCTGTCCTGCTGGTCGGCCCACGCGCCACGCACGTAGGACACCAGGTTGCGGTCGCGGCCACTGCGCTCGGCTTCACGCGCGGCGGCGTTGAAATCGACGATGGCCGGCGGCGTCAGCAGCGCGGACATGGCATCGAGCAGGGTCGACTTGCCCGAGCCGGAACGGCCGACGAACAGGAAGCCACGCTCGGCGATCGGTACTTCGGTCAGTCCGTTGAACGTGCCCCAGTTGTGTACCTGCAGGCGACGCATACGGAACTGCTGCAGGCGCGGGTCCGGCAGGCCTTCGTTGAACAGGGCGGGAGTGTGCTTGGAGATAGCCATGCGATGGTCGGGTCTCTCAGGCCTCGGCGGCCGGGGTTTCACGCAGCTGGCGGTAGACCGCCGAAAGCTGGGATACGTCTTCGGCGGAGAACAGCAGCTTCAGCGCCGGCGAGACTTCGTGGCGGTCTTCCTGGCCGCTGAGGCGGGTCAGGATGTGGTTGTCCTTCATCTTCTGCACCGCCGAGGCGACACGGCGGTTGAAGCCGGCGCGGTCGGTGGACAGGTTCTTTTCGTAGATGGCCAGCGCTTCGGCCATCTCGGCGTCGGCGACCACCGCGCGGTTGCCGCGCGCATCGGCCTCGGCCAGCTGCTGGCGCAGGTACAGCAGCAGCACCGAATCGATGAAGGTCAGCGGCGAGGTGCGCAGCAGCACCGGCGCATCCACGTCTTCGGTATCGGCCTGGCGGGTGAAGGCCACGCCGCTGTCACGGTCGAGCACCAGTTCCAGGAACAGGTCCGCCAGCGAGGAGCGGATGGCCGCCTCGCTGCGGATCAGTGCCGGCCACAGCTTGGCGTGGCGCAGCTGGTCGATGCTGGGGCCGATCAGCAGCTGGCACAGCGCGCGGCGTGCATCCAGCGGCAGGCGCCCGGTGTCGCCGAGGTAATACACGTCATTGCCACGGCGGGGCTGCGCCACGGCCGCCACCGGTTCGGCTTCGTAGGCGTCTTCCGCCACGTCGGCCTGCGGTGCGTCGATGGGATCTTCATGCCAGCTCATGGCGTCTCTCCTGGGTGAACCAAACCAGCGGGATGCGGGCGCGACGGACCTGGCCGTCGCCACCACGCCATTCGGCAAGCTCCTGCTCACCAGCGATCACGTTGCCGAAGCGCGTGCCCAGCGACAGGTAGCCGATGACGCTGCCGAGCCCCTGCGGTGCTTCGCGCTGCGACAGTGCCTGGGCGATGCTGAGCCGCGGCTGTGCATCGAGCAGGTCGTGCAGGTCGCGGCGCAGGGTGCGGAAGTCGATTTCAGACGAAGCGACCAGATCACCGACGCTCTCCAGGCTGATGGCTGCGGCGTCGTTGTACTCGACGTTGCCATCGACCTGGGCGCTGCGCGGATCGTGCAGCTTCCACTGCGACCACGAGCGCAGGCGGCTGGTGGTCAGCTGCAGGTCGCGGCCGATGCCGCGTTGTGCGGGGAATTCGTCGCGCAGGGCCAGCGCTTCGGACTGCGCCTGCTTCAGCAGCTGGTTGAGGCGGCGCTGTTCCAGATAGCCACGGCTCTGCACGAAGCCACGCAGGCTGCGCGCGAAATTCTGCAGCACGTCGTGCACCTGGCCACCGCGCTCGAGCATGGTGCTGGTGAAGCCGCGCAGGAAGTTGCGTTCATTGCGGTCCAGGCGGCGGGCGAAGCCACGCGCCAGCACCGCTTCCAGCGCGGCATCGAGCTGGGCGCTCTGTTCGGCGTCGTTGAGCAGGCGCCAGAAGGCCTGGAAGCTGCGACCGGCATCGCTCTCGCCGATCACATCCACGCCTTCGAACAGCTGCGACAGCACATCGCCGCGCTCGCCCTCGTCGTCGATGATGCGTTCGCGGAAGTCGCGGTTGAGCTGCTCGAAATCGTCGCGCACGCGACGGAAATCCTCGGTCAGCTCGTCGGCCAGGCCGATGATCTGGCGCGCACGCTCCAGCGCGCGCTTGCCATCCAGCGCGACCACGCGGCCGGCACCGACGCGGGCGATCTCGGCGTCGATGCGGTCGCGCTCGTCGCGCAGTGCTGACAGGCGTGCATCCGGGTCGGACTCGGTCTGCGCGGCCAACTGCGAGAGCTGTTCGATGACCAGCGCCAGGCGGCTTTCGGTGGCGGCCACGCGCGCCTGCTCAAGACCATCGGCGAAGCGGATGGCCTGCAGTGCCGCAGTCGACAGCTCGTACTGCTCCTGGTCGGCGCCTTCGGGCAGGCGGCGTTCCAGCCAGCCCTGGGCCAGCCAGTGCGCGATGTAGGCCTGCGCGGTACGCGGCAGCTCACGCGACAGTTCGTCCCCGTTGAGCTGGTCCAGCGCACGCTGCAGGCGCTCGTTGAGCACCGACGACGGCAGCGTGCGCTCGCCGTCCATCAGCAGCCCCTGCAGCAGGCCGATGATTTCCGGGGCGTGGTCGGCGGCAAGCAGCTTCCACTGGGGCTGTTCGCGCAGATGGCGATAACGGGAGATGCGTTCGCGGTGCTTCATGCAGCGAAAGGAGTCATGAGGGCTGGCGGGGACGAGCAGCCGCCCGCGGCGGCCGCGCGGGCAGCCGTGGGCATGCCGGCCCGCAGAGGCCGGCGCAGTGCGGTCAAGCGGCTCAGCGCTTGCCGCCCACTTCGATGAAGCGCAGGAACTCGGCGCGGGTACGCGCGTCGTCGCGGAAGCTGCCCAGCATCTTCGAGGTGACCATGCTGACGCCGCGCTTGTGGATGCCGCGGGTGGTCATGCATTCGTGGGCACCTTCGACGACCACACCGACGCCGATCGGCTGCAGCACATCCTGGATGCACTGGGCGATCTGCGCGGTCATCTTCTCCTGCACCTGGAAACGGCGGGCGTAGGCTTCGACGACGCGGGCCAGCTTGCTGATGCCCACCACCTTGCCGGCCGGCAGGTAGCCGACGTGGACGCGGCCGATGATCGGCGCCATGTGGTGCTCGCAGTGGCTTTCGTACTCGATGTCACGCAGGACGATCAGTTCGTCGTAGCCGGCCACTTCCTCGAAGGTCCGCTCCATGTAGGCGCGCGGGTCGTCGCGGTAACCGCTGAACCAGTCGCCATAGGCTTCGGCGACACGGCGGGGGGTATCCAGCAAGCCTTCGCGGGACGGGTCCTCGCCGGCCCAGCGCAGCAGGGTGCGCACGGCATCCTCGGCCTGGTCCTGGGTCACGTCGCCCTGCGGGGCGGCCTTTTCGTTGTTCTTGCTCATTGCGTACAGCGTCCCGAACGGGGGGCGAGCATCGTACCCGACCGGGGGGTGGGTCGTCCTGTTGGTCGGGTTCATCGGGGGTCTCTTCCGGCGCCTCGGTGCTGCTGAGCGAGAGGAGGAGGGGCAGGCCGGGCAGGACACGCCGCAAGTACGTCCCTGTAGGCTCGGCCACGGCATCCATGCCGTGGACGGTCCTGCCCGGCCTGCCCCTCCCCCTCTCCGACGGTTTCCTGCGGGCGCGGCCGGACCGCCCGAAAGCGGGGGCAAAAGCGGGGGTTCATGACTTCGGAAGCACCGCGGGCCGCTGCTGCGGTGGGTGCGGGCCGTTGGTCCGCACTGCTCCTGCCTTTAAAGAGCCAACCCACCGCGCTCGCGGGGTGATGGGAGGGCAGCGGGGGCCGGGCGGGGCAGGACCGTCCGCGGCATGGATGCCGCGGCCGAGCCTACAGGGACGTACTTGCGGCGTGTCCTGCACCGTCCGCCCCCCGCTGCCCCACCCGACACCAGGCAGGCGCAACGCTTTCCCCGCTACACCCCCATTCAGAAAAACCTATTGATAGGAATGAAATTAGTAGTATCCTATCTATCTCTTATGGACCGACCCCTCGACGAGCGCACCGTGCTGCAGATGCAGCTCAGCTCCGGCCTGCTGTACGCAGGGCGGCAGTGGCAGCGCCTGGCCGACAGCCGGCTCGGCAGCTACGGCATCTCCACCGCCTGCACCATGCCCCTGCTGATGATCGGCCGCTCCGGCGGTGGCATCCGCCAGGTGGCGCTGGCCCAGCAGCTGGGCATGGAGGGTCCTTCCCTGGTGCGCCTGCTGGACAAGCTGTGCGCCAGCGACCTGGTCCGCCGCGAGAGCGACGCCAGCGACCGCCGCGCCAACCTGCTGTGGCTGACCGACGCGGGCCATGCGCTGGTCAGCGAGCTGGAAGACCAGTTGATCGGCCTGCGCCAGGACGTGTTCGGCGAGCTTTCCATGGATGAACTGCACGCCGTGCTGAAGGCATGGCGCCTGCTGGCCGAGGCCGCCGACCGCATCACGTAAGACCGCTGCCCCCGAATACCGCCGCTGCCGTGCACACGCCAGCGGCTTTTACCCGTTGCCGTTGTTTCGTTGTTCCTCCCCTCCCCCACCTCGCCCCCGCCCCTACCGATGCCCGGTGAATTCAGTCTCCACGGAGTGTTCGTCCCGACCCTGCTCGGGCTGATGTTGTTGGCCTACCTGGTCAACAGCGGCCTGCACGCGCTGCTGCAGCGTGCCGGCGCCTATCGCCACGTATGGCACCCGGCGCTGTTCAACCTGGCCCTGTACGGGATCGTGCTTGGCCTGCTGTTCCACCTCCTGCGTTGGATGCAATCGTGAACAAGATCGTGAAGAAGACCCTGCCGGTGCTGCTCACCAGCGCAGCCGTGATCATCGCCCTGCTGGTGCTGCGCCAGCTGTGGGTCTATTACATGGATGAGCCGTGGACCCGCGATGCCCATGTCGGCGCCGACGTGGTGCAGGTGGCGCCGGACGTGTCCGGGCTGGTGGAAACGGTGCAGGTGGCCGACAACCAGGCGGTGAAGAAGGGTGACCTGCTGTTCGTGGTCGACCGCGCCCGCTACCGCATCGCGCTGGAGCAGGCCCGCGCCAACCTGGCCGAGCGCCAGGCATCGGTGGCGCAGCTGCGCCGCGAGATCGGCCGTGACCGCAGCCTGCAGGACCTGGTCGCCGCCGAGGACGCCGAAGTGCGCCGCGCCAAGCTGCAGGCCGCACAGGCTGCGCTGGCCACCGCACAGGCGGCGGTCGACCTGGCCGAGCTCAACCTGGGCCGCACCGAAGTGCGCGCACCGGCCGATGGCCGGGTCAACGACCGCACCATGCGCGTGGGCGACTACGTGGTAGCCGGCAAGCCGGTGCTGGCGCTGCTGGATACCGGCTCGTTCCGCATCGATGGCTACTTCGAGGAAACCCGCCTGCGCGGCGTGGCCCCGGGGCAGCGCGTGGACATCCGCCTGATGGGCGAGTCGGCCCCGCTGCGTGGCCACGTGGAAAGCATTGCCGCCGGCATCGAAGACCGCTACCGCAGCAACGGCAGCACCCTGCTGCCGAACGTGACCCCGGCCTTCGACTGGGTGCGGCTGGCACAGCGCATTCCGGTGCGCATCGCCATCGACGAAGTACCCAAGGGCGTGGAACTGATCGCCGGCCGTACCGCCACGGTGACCGTGGACACCGGCCGCCATCCGCACAACGACAAGGCCGGCACTGCGCCGACACAGGCGGGCCTGTGAACGCCGCCCTGCCCCGTCTCGGCCTGATCGTTGCGCTGGCCAGCCTGGCGGCCTGCAAGACCGTCGGCCCGGATTACGCCCTGCCGGAAGGCTCGGCCTTCAAGCGCCCGCAGGCCAATGCGGCCTTCATCGATACGCAGAACCCGCAGGTGGCCGCCAACCAGGCGCTGCCCGACCGCTGGTGGTCGCTGTACAACGACCCGGTGCTGGACGGCCTGATCACGCAGGCGCTGCGTGACAACGTCGAGCTGAAGGCCGCCGATGCACATCTGCGCCGTGCCGCGGCGGTGTACGAGCAGGCGCTGGACGCCGGTGGCTTCGAGTACGAGGCCGAGGCCGGGGTCAGCCGTGCGCAGCTGTCGGCCGAATCGTTCCTGCAGGAGCACGAGCTGCCGGTGATCAACCTGGCCGATGGCAAGTTCGCGGTCAGCTACCAGTTCGACCTGTTCGGCAAGCTCAAGCGCGGCGCCGAGGCAGCGCGTGCCGACGAGCAGTCCGTTGCTGCGGCGCGCGACCTGGCCCAGGTCAGCGTGGTCGCGCAGGTGGCCGACAGCTATCTGGAAATCTGCCACGCCAACCACGAGCTGCACGTGGCCGAACATTCGCTGCAGCTGCAGCAACGCAGCCGTACGGTCACTCAGCGCCTGATCGCGGCTGGCCGTGGCACGCCGCCGGAACTGGCCCGCGCCAATGCCCAGGTCGCGCTGCTGGAAGCCGCGCTGCCGCCGCTGCGCGCGCAGCGTTCCGCGGCCGCCTATTCGCTGGCCGCCCTGCTCGGGCAGACCCCGGGCCAGCTGCCGGCAGGCGTGATCGACTGTGCACACGCCCCCGGCCTGGCGCAGCCGCTGCCGGTCGGTGATGGCCGTGCACTGCTGCAGCGCCGCCCGGACGTGCGCCAGGCCGAACGCAAGCTGGCTTCGGCCACCGCGCGGATTGGCGTCGCCACCGCCGAGCTGTATCCGGACATCCGCCTGGGGGCCTCGCTCGGTGCCGCCGGCCTGCTGGAGGATTTCGGCACGCCGATGACCCAGCAGTGGTCGATCGGCCCGCTGATCTCGTGGACGCTGCCGTCGTCCGGCACGCACGCACGCATCCACGCTGCCGAAGCGGGCGCCGATGCGGCCCTGGCCGAGTTCGACCACACCGTGCTGCAAGCGCTGCGCGAGACCCAGACCGCGCTGGACCGCTACGCGCAGGACCTGCGCCGGCTGCAGTCGCTGCGCACTGCGCAGGAACAGGCCGCATTGGCCGCCGAGCAGAACCGCCGGCTGTACCAGGGCGGCCGCACGCCGTACCTGTCCAGCCTGGATGCCGACCGCAGCCTGGCCACCAGCGATGCCACCCTGGCGGCCGCCGAAGCGCAGGTCTCGCGCGACCAGATCCACCTGTTCCTGGTGCTGGGCGGTGGCTGGCAGGCAAGCGCCACCGCGCCCAACGCCTCGACCGCAGCGAAGTAAACCATGAACGCGCTGACCGACCGCCAGGCCTGGCTGTTCTCGATCAAGACCTACCTGGCCGCAGTGGCCGCGCTGTACATCGCCATGGCCGGCAACCTGTCGCGCCCGTACTGGGCGATGGGCACGGTGTACATCGTCAGCCAGCCGCTGCTGGGCCCAACCCGCGCCAAGGGCGTGTATCGCATCGTCGGCACCCTGGTGGCCGGCCTGGCCACCCTGCTGGTGCTGCCGGCGCTGGTGGAAACGCCGCTGGTGCTGAGCGCGGCGATGTCGATCTGGCTGGCCGGCTGCCTGTTCATGGCCCTGCTCAACCGCGGCCCGCGCGGTTACGCGTTCCTGCTGGCCGGCTACACCACCGCCTTCATCGGTTTCCCTGCGGTGACTTCGCCGGAGACCATCTTCGACACGGTGGTGGCACGCAGCGAGGAGATCATCCTCGGCACGGTCGTGGCGGTGCTGGCCGCTTCGCTGCTGTTCCCGGCCTCGGTACGCCCGATGCTGCGCGCGCGCATCGGCAACTGGATGGAGGACGCCGCGCAGTGGTGCCGGCAGATCCTTGAACGTGGACGCGCGCACGCGCCGCGCAACCGGCTGGCCGCCGACCTGGTGCAGTTCGAGGCACTGATCGAATTCCTGCGCCGCGATGATCCGCGCCATGCCGGGTCTGCGGTGTCGATGGAGCGCCTGCGTGAGCGCATGCTGCTGCTGTTGCCAGTGCTGTCCTCGATTGCCGATCGCCTGAGTGCGCTGCGCAGCGACGGCCAAGCCCTGCCCGAAGGGCTGCCGGCGCTGGTCGATGACATCCACGATTGGCTGGATGGCCCGACCAACGCCAGTGAATACGCCCGCCTGCGCGCGCGCATCAGCGCGCTGAAGCCGCAGGTGGACCGCGACCTGCAGCATCTGCAGCTGGCCAGCCTGCTGCTGCGCCTGGAGGAACTGGTGGACCTGTGGCAGGACTGCCGCACCCTGCAGCACGCCATCGACCACGGCACCGCGCCGCTGGACCGCGCGCATTACCGCATCCGTACCGAACGCGTAGCCGCTGACAAGCACGTCGACTACGGCATGGCGCTGTTCTCCGCGCTCAGTGCCGGCGTGGCACTGATGAGCTACTGCGTGCTGTGGATCGCGCTGGGTTGGGAGGGCGGTGGCAACGGCGCGATGATGGCCGCGGTGACCGCGGCGTTCTTCGCCGCGCAGGACGACCCGGCACCGAGCATGGTGTCGTTCCTGGTGTGGGCCATGGTCGCCTCGGTGGTGGCCGGCGTGTACCTGTTCGGCGTGTTCCCGGCCGTGCACGACTTCGGCCTGCTGGCGCTGGTGCTGGCGGTGGCGTTCCTGCCGCTGGGGCTGATGCTGCACCACCCCAAGAGCGCGCTGTTCGCACTGCCGCTGACGGTGAACCTGGCCGCGTTGCTGAGCCTGCAGAACACCTACAACGCCAACATCCAGACCTTCCTCAACTCGTCGATCGCGATGTTCATCGGCATTGGCTTTGCGGTGGTGATGACCCGCCTGTTCCGTTCGGTGGGTGCCGAGTGGACCGCGCGCCGGCTGGTGCGGCAGGGCTGGACTACGCTGGCCGAGGCCGCCGAAGGGCGCGGCCAGCAGGACCGCCAGCGCTTCGCCGCACGCATGCTCGACCTGCTGGGCCTGCTCGCGCCGCGCCTGGCGGCAACCCCGGAGGGCAGCGACATCGCCTCGGTGGATATGCTCAACGAAGCGCGCATCGGCCTGAACATCCTGCAGCTGCGCCGCGCGCGGCTGGAACTGCCCGAGCGCAGCCGCGAAGCGGTCGAGCACATTCTTGAGGAGATCGCCGCGCACTACCGGCGGCAGATTGCCGCACGCAAGCCGATGGTGGCGGCCGACGCATTGCGCGAGCGGCTGGATACCTCGCTGGGACGGGTCGGCAGCGTAGCCGCCTGCAAGGCACGCGACGAGGCGCTGATGGGCCTGATCGGCCTGCGCTTCGCGCTGTTCCCGGAGGCGAAGGCGCTGGCGCCGGGCCTGGCCATGAGTGCAGCCGAACAGCCGTAGCGCGATACCCTGTGCAGCCACAGACCTCGTTGCCGGGGTCGGATCCTTCGCCGCGGACGAAGGCTCTGACCCCTGCTCTGCCCAGGAAGCTCCAATGAGTTACGACATGATGGTGTTCGAGGCCAGCGCCGCGCCACGCGAGGCGGCAGCCTTCATCGCCTGGTTCGAAAAGCAGACGCAGTGGAACGAGCGCCACGAGTACGACGACCCGGCAGTCAGCAGCGCGGCGCTGCAGGCGTGGTTCGCGGAGATGGCGCAGGACTTCCCGCCGTTGAACGGCCCATTGAGCAACGACGATGACGACCGCGCCGAGGTGACCGAGTACAGCATCGGCCAGCAGGTGATCTACGGTGCGTTTGCCTATTCGGTGGCCGAGCGTGCGCATGGACGCGTGCAGGACCTGGCCGAAAAGCACGGCGTGGGCTTTTTCGACGTGAGTGCCGATGAAGCGGCGATCGTGTTCCCGGATGGGCTGGTGTTGATCGCGGAATAGGTGTGGCGGCAGGGCTGCGCCCTGCACCTGCCGAAACAACGTCAACAGCAACGTCAAATGCGTGCTATCCGTGGGTTGGCGGGGTGGGTCCACGCCATGCGTGGATGAACGTCGGAATGATCGAAGTACGCTTTTGTAGAGTCGAGCCATGCTCGACTGCTTTTGCCTGGCGATCAGGTGAAGGGGTCAGAGCCCGTTCCCGGTGGGAACGGGATCCGACCCCGATTCAGAACAACTGGCCCTGCACCGTGGGCTGTTCGAGGCGCGCCGGTGCTTCGGCCACCGCTTCCGCACCCAGCCGCCAGGCCAGGCCACCCAACCGGCTGGCGTGGCGTTTCAATGCGGCCTGCAGCACCTCTGCGCTGCCCGCCACATGCAGCACCTGGCGGGCGCGGGTCAGGCCGGTGTAGACCAGTTCGCGCGACAGCACACGGCTGTCCTGGCGTGGCAGCTGCAACCACACTTCATCGAACTCCGAGCCCTGTGCCTTGTGCACGGTCATCGCAAAGGCGCTTTCGTGCGCGGGCAGTGCCGCCGGGTGGAAGGCGCGCGGCTGCTCGACGGTGTCGCCGGGGAACCAGGCCACCATCGCGCCGCTGCTGTCGCGCAGGCAGATGCCGATATCGCCGTTGAACAGGCGGTGCCGGTAGCTGTTCTCGGTCACCAGCAGCAGGCGGCCCTGGAAGTAGCCCGGGGTGTTGCCCGCCAGGAGCTGCTCGATACGGCTGTTGAGGCCACGCGCGCCCTGCGGGCCTTCGCGCAGCGCGGTCAGCACGCGCAGGCGCCCGGCCTGCTGCAGGGCGAGCGCTGGATCGGCCGCGTCGGCCAGTGTACGCCAGTGGCCCAGCAGGTGCTCGCGCTGGCCGCGCAGCGGGTCTGCCTCGCCTTCATGGAAATGCACGCCTGCCAGTTCACCGCCGCGCAGCAGCTGCAAAGCGGCGACGGCGTCACCCTCGCGCACGGCATCTGCCAACGGGGCCAGCACCAGTGCATCGCTCTGCCGGTACCCTCGTTGCAGCTGCACGCGGCGGCCGGCGAAGGTGTTCGGTTCGGCCTGGGGCTGCAGCGTGGACGGCGCCAGCAATCCACGCAGCGCCTGCGCGTCATCGGCGCGGGTGCCGATGCCATCACCGCTGGCACGCAGGATCGCACTGAGTACGTCGCCGGCCTCCACCGACGGCAGCTGGTCGGGATCGCCGAGCAGGATCAGCCGCGTGCCGCTGGCGATCGCATCGACCAGCTTGGCCATCATCGGCAGATCGATCATCGAGGCTTCGTCGACCACCACCACGTCCACCGGCAGCGGATTGTCGGCGTGGTGGCGGAAGCGCGGCGAATCCGGGATCACGCCGAGCAGGCGATGCAGGGTGGTGCCGGAACTGGGCAGTGCCGCGCACAGCGCCGGGTCCACGCCGTGCTCCTGCAGGCGCTGCACGGCCAGCCGCAGGCTCTCGGCCATGCGTTCGGCGGCGCGCCCGGTGGGCGCGGCCAGCGCCACCTCGGGCAGCGGCTGGCCAGCGTGCCGGGCCTGTGCGGCCAGCAGCAGCAACAGCCGCGCGATGGTGGTGGTCTTGCCGGTGCCGGGACCGCCGGTGACCAGCGCCAGCGGATGGCGCAGGGTCACGCCGGCGGCGCGTGCCTGGTGATCCTCGCTGCCCAGTGCCTGCGGGAACAGCTGCGCGAACAACGGTGCCAGCGCGGCCATGTCCGGTGCCGGCAGCGGATGCCGGCCGATGCGCTGCAGCCCGGCCGCCAACTGCCGCTCGTACTCGCGATAGCGGCGCAGGTAGAGCAGGCCGTTCTCCAGCACCAGCGGCGCATCCTCGGCGATGGCATCGGCCTGCTCCGGCGTCGCTACCCAGGGCGATGCGCGCAGCTGCGCCAGCCAGTCCTGCGCGGCAGGCCACTCGGGCACGCCGTCCAGCAACCGCTGCGGCTGTGCCGGATCAAACCCGGCGTGGCCCTGCGACACCGCCAGCGAGGCGAGCGCGGCCGCCAGCGCCACACTGTCCGGCGTGTCGTCGCGCAACCGCTGCAGGCTGGTCGCCAACGCGTGATCGAGGGTGCGCAGCAGGCCCTTCTGGTGCAGTTCCTTCAGCAGGCTCATGCGCTGGCCCCACGGGCACGTGCGGCCAGTTCGGCCTGGGCCTGCTCGCCACCTGCGAACAGCGCGTCGAGTGCATCCACCAGCGCGAACGGGAAGCGGTCCACATGCACGCCGTTGCCGGCTGCATCCAGGCCGCGGCAGAACAGGTAGCGGATGCCCCCCATGTCGCGCTCGTAATCGTAGGCCGCGCCCAGACGGAAGCGCAGCCAGCGATGCAGGGCCACGGTATAGATCAGCGCCTGCAGGTCGTACTCGCTGTGGCGCATGGCAATGGCCAGCAGGTCCGGACTGTAGCCGGGCAGCCGGTTGGATTTGTAGTCGAGCACGTACCAGCGCCCGTCGCGCACGTAGGTCAGGTCGATCATGCCGGTCATCAGCCCTTCCAGGCGGCGGCGCTGGCCGAAGCCGCGACGCGCACTGGAAACCCCATGTGCATGCAGCAGCTGCAACAGCGCCGGTACCGTGGTCGGTTCGATGGCGAAATGGAAGTCGATTTCCGCGCGCCGCTCGCCTTCGCCCAGGCTGTGCAGCGCACCGCCCTCGGGCAGTGGCACGGTGAGCGTGTGGCCGACCAACGGCACCAGCACCGCCACGCCATCGTCCAGGTCGACGTCGGCATAGCCTTCATCGTGCAGCGCCTTGCGCAGCACCTCGGCCTGGCCCTCGGGCGCTTCCAGGCCCGGCTGCCAGCCCCCCCACGCAGCGAAGTCGACGTTCTCCATCGCCTCGTGCAGCACGTTGCCGAAGCGGCTGCCCATGAAGCGCGGGTCGACCGGCGGGCTGTCTTCGACGGCGGCGGGTTCCGGCAGCGCGGGCTCCAGCGGCAGTTCCGGGCCTGCGGGTTCGTCGGCGGCGGGCGCCGGCAGCTCGGTGGCAGCGGCTTCAATATCACTGCCAGCGCCCGCGTCGGCATGCGCCAGCTGGGTGAAGCTGTATACCCACCAGTCGTGCGGCACGCGCCGGGTCAGTGCACGCACTGCCGGAAGATCCCCTTCCACTTCGGCCGCCAGCTGCGGCAGCGCGGCCACTGTCTCACTGTCATCGATGTGCACGTCGGCGTGCGCGCGCAGCGCCTGCAGGTCGCCCAGCAGCGGCGCCAGGCGCGTCTTGCCAAGCCCGGCCAGATCACCCACGGCGATCCACAGCGCATGCTCGGCGCGGGTCAGTCCCACATACAGCAGGCGCGCATCCTCGGCCCGCTGCTCACGCTCGCGCTGTGTGCTGGCCGCTTCCCAGGCCTCGTCCCTGTCCAGCTTCCAGTGCAGCTGGCGCTGGCCATCGACGTGCACGGTGCAGTGCGAGGCGGTGTTCGGTGCGCCGCCGTCGATGCCGACGAAGGGCAGGAACACCAGCGGATACTCCAGGCCCTTGCTCTTGTGCAGGGTGATGATCTGCACGCGGCGTGCATCCGATTCCAGGCGCAGCAACTGCTGCTCGTCATCCTGGTCGGCGCTGGCCATCTGCCCCTGCAGCCAGTCCAGCAGGCCATGCATGCCCAGCGCCTGCGCCGAGGCTTCCTGCAGCAGTTCGCCCAGCTGCAGGTAGTTGGTCAGGCGGCGCTCGCCGTCGATCAGCGCCAGCAGGCGTTCGCCGTGCGCGGCACAGACATCGGCGATCACCGCGAACGGACCACCGCGCTGCCAGCGCTCGCGCCAGTGCAGCAGCTGCGCCTGGAACCCGCGCTGCAGGTCGCCCTCGCGCTCCATCGCCGCGATCGCACTGGCCCGCTGGCCCAGCAACACCGTGGCCAGCGCTGCACGCAGGCGGCCTTCGTCTGCCGGTTGCAGCAGCGCCAGCAGCAGCGCGCGCAGATCACGTGCCTCACTGGTGGCGAACAGGCTCTGCTTGCCCGCCGCCACTGCGGGTATGCCCACCGCAGCCAGCGCGCGCTGCACCAGCGTCGCCTCGCGATGCGAGCGCACCAGCACCGCGATATCACCAGGCTGCACCGGGCGCCCACGCAACACCGCTTTGCCCGCACGTGCCTCGACCAGGGCCTGGTGGATCGCAGCCACGCAGGCCTGGGTCGCTGCCTCACGCGAGGCATCGGCACTCATCGCCTTGTCACCCCCGCTGCGCAGCACGCGCAGGGTGAGTGCCTTGACGGCGTGGCCGTCGTGCAGATAGTCCTCATCGGTGCGCACGCCACCGGGACGCACCGGCTCGAACTGGATGTCACGCTCGAGGAAGGCGTCCTCACCCCCGTTGTCGTACAGCGCCTGCAACGCGCGCAGCACTGACGGTCGCGAGCGGAAGTTCTGGTCAAGCACCGGCGCCTGCTGCGCCACCTGCTTGGCCTTCAGGTAGGTGTGGATGTCGCCGCCGCGGAACCCGTAGATCGCCTGCTTGGGATCGCCGATCAGGAACAGCGCCGGTGCCAGGCCGAGTTCGCGCACCTCCGGCGAATCGCCGAACACGGTGTGGAAGATGTTCCACTGGCGATCATCGGTGTCCTGGAACTCATCGACCAGCGCGATGCGGTACTGCGTGCGCAGCTGCCTTACCAGCGGCAGCCGCTGCGGGCCTTCCAGGGCCAGTGCCACGCCATCGATCAGATCGTCATAGGTCTGCACCCGGCGCGTGCGCTTCAGCGCCTGCAGGCGCTGCATGGCTTCGGCGCGAAGCGCGTGCAGGAAATTCAGCGCAGTACCACGCAGCCAGGCATCGCGTTCGGCCAGCAGCGCGACATAGCGCGCCAATGGCACCTGCACTGGCGACGACGGCGTGCGGTCGGGGAACTTCTTGTTGGTCTTGTCGGTTAGCACCTCCGGCAGCAGTGCCGGCAGGCGCTCGCTGGCCAGCAGCTCGCGCGGGTCGCCGCGCTCGGCCCAGGCCAGCAGCTGCCGGCCCAGCGAGTGCAGCCAACCCAGCTTGTAGGACACCCCGTTGATCCACTTGTTGTCGACGGCATCGCAGAGGTCGATGAAGAACTGCTCGCCATGCCCGCGCAGCGCCTGCTGCAGTTCGGTGGCGGCGGCCTGCAAAGCCGGCTGTGGATCGGCCAGCGCCACCGGCCGCGGCAACGGGTGCAGAGGCGGCGCAGCCAGCAACGCGCGCAGATCGGTGGCCAGCGCGTCCGGGTTGGACCACAGCCAGGTCAGCGGCTCCAGCGTGGCCGCGTCGTTGGCATGCACCCGCCACAGATCGGCCGCCAGTTCCTCCAACAGCTCACGGTCGCTGGCCAGTAGTTCCGGCGGATCGAAGGTATGGCCGCTCTCCAGCGCATGCTCGCGCAGCACGCGGGTGCAGAAGCCGTGGATGGTGAAGATCGACGCCAGGTCGATCTCATCGGCGGCCACCTGCAGGCGGCGCTTCAGTGCGGTGGCGCTCTCGGTGCCCCCCTGCAGATGGCGCTGCAGCACCTGGCGGGTCAGCCTCGTGTCCGGTGCTTCGCCCTCGGCCGGTTCCAGATCGACCAGGCGCGCGGCCAGCGACAGGCGCTCGCGGATGCGCTTGCGCAGTTCCTGGGTGGCGGCATCGGTGAAGGTCACCACCAGGATCTGGCCGATGCGCAGGCCCTGCTCCACCACCAGGCGGGTGAACAGCGTGGCCAGGGTGAAGGTCTTGCCGGTACCGGCGCTGGCCTCGATCAGGCGGATACCATCCAGCGGCAGGGCCAGATAGGGATCGCCCGCCATGCGCTGGGAGTCCTCATCGACGATGGCGGTGCTCATGTGCTGCCCTCCTGGCGTGCATCGGCGCCAAGGGTGCGGCCTTCGCGCACCGCGCTGAAGACCACCTGGCTGTTGCGCAGCAGATCGGCATAGCCGGCGTCGGTGGCAAATGGATCGGCACCGCGCAGCAGCAGCTGCCAGGCGTCGCTGCTGGATTCACCCCAACTGCGGTCGCTGCCGTGCCACTGCTTCCAGCCTTCGCTGCGCTGCTTTTCGGCCGGCGCGTTGTACAGCACCCAGCCGGTGTAGGGGGCAAAGCGCAGCGGTTCGCGCAGTCCGCGTTGGCGCAACTGCAGCAATGCGCGCAATGCCGCGCGTGCAGCAGGAGCGCTCAGTGCCGGTAGTACATGCGGGCCGGGACCGGCGTCGCCGCCATCATGGAACTGCACCAGCGGCAGGGCATCGCCGGCAGCGTTGGCCAGCAGCCAATCCAGGCCCTGGCGGATCACCGCAGTGCCATTGAGGGTGCCAGCGCGCAGGCGCACCAGCCCGTCGGGGTGTCGATCGGCCACACGGCCATGCAGGCGCACGCCATCGATCTCCACTTCATAGCGGCGGCTTTCCAGCGGCTCGCCCCGCATCCAGCCCAGCAATGCACTGGCATACGGGCGGGTCTTCAACTGCTCCACCTCGAACTGGCGCTTGCCCAGGGGGCCCGACGGCAGCAGGCCACGCGCGCGCAGCCGCGGATACAACGGCTCGGTATCGCCACTGAGCGTGGCGCGTACCACCGCCGCCTGCACGCTGCGCTTTTCCGGCCCGCGCGAGGACAGCACCAGCGGTTCCAGGTCATCGACCTCCTCGACATCGTCGGCCAGGCGCAGGCCCAGCGACTGCGCCAGGAACTGCCCGGCCGGATCGCACAGGAAGCGGCGCAGGGTATCGAGTGCAACGTCGTCTTCCACCGCATCGTCGAGCGGCGGCAACGCGGCATCGAACCACGGCTGCAGGCCTCCGCGCGCGCCGGTGAGGCGACCGGCGGCCGGATGCCATTGGCGGCGATAGCTGAAGCGGCGTGGATCACCGTCACCGAACGCCGCCGGAGAGAACGGCTGCAGTGCGTGGCGCACGGTGAAGTCGCGGACCGCCGCAGGCGGATCGAGGTGATACGCAGCGGCGGCATCGATCAGTTCACTGACCAGCACCGACGGCTCACGCGCGCTGCCATCGCGCGGATCGGCACCGAGGTAGCTCAGGTAGAACACCTCCTGCGCGGCGGCGAACAGCTGCAGGAACAGGAAGCGGTCGTCTTCGCGGGTGGAGCGGTCGCCGGGCCGGCGGCGCGGCGTGTCCAGCTCGGCAGTGAGCTGGTTGAGACCGGCAGCCGGGTCACGGCGCGGGAAATCGCCATCATTGAGACCGAGCACGCAGATCACCCGGAACGGCAGCAGGCGCATCGGCACCATGCGACCAAAGCTGATGCCACCGGTCAGCAGCGGCGCGCGCGTATCGGCCTCGCCCAGTGCTCCGGCGAAGTGCGCGCGCACGACCTCCGGCGGCACCCCGTCCGTGAAGCCGGCCTTGGCGGCATCATCGGCGAACTGGTTGAGCAGCTTGCGCAGGCGCTCCAGGGCACGCTGGCTGTTGGGCGAACTGGGCGCAGTCGGCAGCAGCGCGTCCAGCAGCGACAGCAGGCGTTGCCGCCACTGCGCCGGCGTCAGCAGTTCGCCGAGGCGGCGCTGGTAGACCGCCAACACGCGCAACAGGCGCAGCAGCCGGTCCAGGGCGTCCAATGCGCCGCCCTCCAGCTCGATCCACGGGGCAACACCGGCCAGGTCGGCCTCGCTGCCGGTGGCATGACCGAGCACCAGGCGATCCAGCGCGAACTGCCAGGTGTAGGCGTCGTCGGCCGGGGCCTGGTGCTGGTTGCGGTGCTTCGCATCCAGGCCCCAGCGCGCGCCAGCCTGCTGCAGCCAGCCATGCAGGCGATCAAAGTCCACCGCCTCCAGCCCGGCCGCTTCGGCCAGCGGCGCGCTGGCCAGCAGGTCCAGCACTTCGTTCAGGCCGAAACGCGAGACCGGCAGGCCCAGCAGGTGCACGAACACGTCGGCCAGTGGCTCGCCGGCGAGCGGACTGCTGTCGGCCAGCGCATAGGGAATGTGCTCGTCCTCGCCCCCACGGCCGCCGAACACGGCTTCCAGATACGGCACATAGGGGTCGATGTCCGGTGCAAGCACGGCGATCTCCCGCGCCTGCAGCGGCGGGTCGAAGCGCGGGTCCTGCAGCAGGCTGCGCAGCTGGTCGTGCAGCACCTGCAGTTCGCGCAGGCGGGTATGGCAGGCATGCACCTGCAGGCTGGGATCGTCGCTGCGCAGCCCGTCGCGCAGCTCGCCCGAGGGCAGCGCACGGCGGTGGAACAGATCGCGCTGCAGGCGATGCAGCAGGCTGTCGGACAGTCCACCTTCGGCCAGCGTCGGCCGGGTGTCGTCCTCCGGATCCGAATACGCGGCAATCTCGCCGGCCGGGTGCACCACCTCGTAACTGCCCAGCACCGCCATGAAATCGCGCCCGGCCGCGCCCCAGGCTTCCAGCAGGCGGTTCTCACCGGCCGCTTCACCGAAGGGATCGGGCGCGCCGCTGCGCAGGCGCTCGGCCAGCGTCTGCAGGTCACCCCAGTACGACTGCACCGGCGTGGGCATATAGAAGTGCAGCTCGCCCACCCGCGCCTGGGTGGCCATCACCCGCAGCACATCGGGCGAGATGTTGAGCGTCGCGAACGCGGACATGCGTGGTGGCAGGCCCTGCGGCAACGGCTGGCCGGCGCCCTCGAAGCGGTCCAGGTAAGCCTGGATGCGGCGCGCGCGGTAGTCGTGGCCAGCGGCGATGCTGCGCCAGAGGATGGCCTGCGGGTCGGCCGGGTCGGCGCCGGCCTCCCAGCGCAGCAGCCAGTCGCGGCGCCAGGCCTGGTACTTCTCGAACACCGACGCCAGTTCACCGGCCAACGCCCACGGCTTCAATGCATCGCTACCGGCAAGATAGGACTGCAGCGCGCGCATCGGTGGCTGCGCCAGCAACGCCGGGTCGCGCAGTGCCTGGTACACCTTCCAGTGCAGGCCGGCCGCGTCCAGGTCGTCGCGTTCGCCGGGCACATTGGCGTTGAGTGCACGGGCAACGAACTCGCCCGGGGTCAGGAACTCAATATTGGCGGCCACGCCATATTCGGCAGCGAGTGTTGCTTGCAGCCAACGCCGCATCGCCACCTGCGGAATCAGCACCACCTCCGGCGCCAGCAGCGGCTGACCCGCAACCGGCGCACGCACGTTGCGCGCCAGCAGCGCGGCCAGCACGTCCAGGGAGTTGGAATGGTAGAGGCGGAAATCGCTGCCCGGGTCACTCATCATGCACAGTGTGCAGCACGGCAGGCAGTATTCAATGGCCGGCCCATCGCCGGTACGGATTGTTCCGGGCTGCCGGCCGATTATCCCGGCCTGGCAGGGATCTTGCCGTGCCACAATACTGGACCGTCCAGTCTGCTTATGTTCAGCCGACGGGCCCGATCCTTCGATGTCTAAAAAACGTTAATGGTGCCCATGTCGGCTTCCACCTCCAGTCTGGTGCAGTTATCCAACGTCCGCATCGACCGGAGCGGGCGCACGATCCTGCGCGACGTGTCGCTGCAGGTGCCCAAAGGCAGCATCACGGCCGTGCTGGGTCCGTCCGGCAGCGGCAAGTCGACCCTGCTGGCGGCACTGACCGGCGAACTGCGCCCGGTGGCTGGCGAGGTCACCCTGTTCGGCAAGCCGATTCCGCAGGACAGCGGCGCGCTGCTGGAAATGCGCAAGAGTGTGGGGGTACTGCTGCAGGGCAACGGCCTGCTGACCGACCTCACTGTGGCCGAAAACGTCGCGCTGCCGCTGCGCACGCATACCCGCCTGCCGACCGCCGTGCTGCGCCGCCTTGTGGAAATGAAGCTGCATGCGGTGGGCCTCCTGGCCGCTGCCGATGCCTGGCCGCGCGAGCTGTCCGGTGGCATGGCGCGCCGCGTCGCGCTGGCCCGTGCGCTGGCGCTGGACCCGCCGCTGATGATCTACGACGAGCCACTGACCGGGCTGGACCCGATCGCCTCTGGCGTGATCATGAGCCTGATCCAGCGCCTCAACCACAGCCTGGGCCTGACCAGCATCATCGTCAGCCACCACGTGCACGAGACCCTGCCGATCTGCGACCAGGTGATCGCCATCGCCAATGGCGGCATCGTGTTCCAGGGCACGCCCGAGGCGCTGCAGTCCAGCCAGGACCCGTTGCTGCGGCAGTTCCTGCACGGCCAGCCTGACGGCCCCATCCCGTTCGATGCCGCACCGCGCGCGAGGGTCGCCTGATGCCGTTCGTCCAAGCCACCCGCTCGCTCGGCCGCGCCGGCCTGTTCTCGCTGACCGTGCTGCGTGGTTCGCTGCCGACCCGTGATTTCCTGGCCGAACTGACCCGCGAGATCTACAAGATCGGCGCGCGCTCGCTGCCGATCATCGCCGTCGGTGGCGCCTTCGTCGGCCTGGTGCTGACGCTGCAGGGCTACCGCACGCTGACCACCTTCGGTGCGGCCGACGCGCTGTCGACCCTGCTCGGCCTGTCGCTGTACCGCGAACTGGCACCGGTGCTGACCGCGCTGCTGTTCATCGGCCGCGCCGGCAGCTCGATCGCCGCCGAACTGGGCCTGATGCGCGCCACCGACCAGATCAAGGCACTGGAGCTGATGGCGATCGACCCGGTGGCCAAGGCCGTGGCGCCGCGCTTCTGGGCGGCGGTGCTGACCGTGCCCCTGCTGACCGGCATCTTCTGTTCGCTGGCGATCAGTGCCAGCTACTTCGAAGCGGTACATGTGCTGGGCCTGGACAATGGCGTGTTCTGGTCGGCGCTGCGCAACAGCGTCGATTTCTGGGATGACTTCGGCGTGGCGATGCTGAAGTCGGCGATCTTCGGCGGCACCGCCGCGCTGGTCGCCGCCTACGTTGGTTTCCACGCCGAGCCGACCATCGAGGGCACCTCGGTGGCGACCACCCGTGCGGTGGTCAACGCCTCGCTGCTGGTACTGATGTTCAACTTCGTGCTGTCGGCAATGTTGTTCACCTAACCCCTCCACCGGCGGTGCGCAGGCGCGCGCGGCCACCACGACTCGATCAGGTAATCCACATGGCCATCCGCGGTCCCAGACTCGAATTCTCCGTCGGCGCCTTCCTGCTGCTGGCCCTGGCCTCGCTGATGGTGCTGGCCGTGGCCTCGACCAACCAGCGCTGGAGCTGGGGCAGCCAGGGCTACGAGCTGAAGGCGCGTTTCTCCCAGGTCGGCCAGCTGCGCAAGCAGGCGCCGGTGAAGATCGGCGGCGTCACCGTCGGCCAGGTCGCCTCGATCGACCTGGATCCGGTGAAGTTCGAATCCATCGTGACCCTGCGCATGGACAGCAAGGTCAAGGACCTGCCGGCGGACACCTCGGCCGGCATCTTCACCAGTGGTTTGCTCGGCGAGAGCTATATCGGTCTGCAGCCGGGCGGTGACCCGGACGTGCTCAAGGCCGGTGACGAGATCGTCTTCACCCAGCCGGCGGTGGACCTGATCCAGCTGGTCGGCAAGTACATGTTCAGTGGCGGCGCCGGTGGTGGCGCAGGCCAGAAGCCCAACGATGGCGCGCAGGCGCCTGCAACGGAACCGCAACCATGAAGATGAAACTGATCCCGGCCCTGCTCGCCTCGGCGCTGCTGGCGGCTACTCCATTCCTCGCCCAGGCCCAGGCCACCGCTCCCGCCCCCGCCGCTGCCGCGGCGCAGGGCCAGGCCGGCAAGGTGGTGATCGATGCCAGCACGCGCATCCTCACCACCCTGCAGCAGCGCCGCAGCGAGTTCAGCAGCAACCCGGCCAGCCTGCGCAGCTACATCGACAGCGAACTGAACCGCACCTTCGATCGCGACTATGCCGCGCGCCTGGTGCTGGGCCCGCACGCCCGCGGCGCCTCGGATGCCGACATCAAGCTGTTCGCCGATGCCATGGCCGACAGCCTGATGCAGCGCTACGGTTCGACCCTGCTCAACATCCAGGGCAAGCCGAGCTTCCGCCTGAAGGGTGAAAGCCCGCTGCCGGGCAACCGTGGTGTGCGCGTGAGCACCGAACTGGTGCGCGCCGGCAACGAACCGACCCCGGTCGAATACTGGATGCGCAACGTGAACGGCCAGTGGAAGATCTTCGACGTCAACATCGAAGGCATCTCCTACGTGCAGACCTTCCGCAACCAGTTCGATACCCCGCTGCGCCAGAAGGGCATCAAGCAGGTGGCCAGCGAGCTGCACAGCGGCAGCATGCAGGCCGGGCCCGCCGGCAATGGCAAGTAACGCACTTGCGCTGCTGGAAGGCGACACCCTGCGCCTGCGCGGGGTGCTTGACCGTGCCGCGGTGATCGCACTGTGGCCGCAGCTGCAGGCCCTGCCGGCCAAGCTGGCGCGGCTGGAGCTGGGTGAGGTCGAGCGCGTGGACAGCGCCGGCCTGGCGCTGCTGGCCGAGCTGGCGGCTCGTGCACGCAAGGCGGGCCATGCGCTGGCCATTTCCGGCGCGCCCGCCGGCTTCAACGAGCTGAGCGCAGCCTATCGGCTGTCGCCCGACCTGGATTTCAACGCTACTTCTGCTGCGAGCTGACATGAACGTCGTACGCACTTTCCCCCTGATCCTCCTGGCCACCGCCCTGACCGCCTGTGCCGGCAAGCCCGCGCGCAGCGATGCACCGGTCGCCAGCACCGTGGTTGCGCCCGGCCCTGCTGCTCCGGCCGCAACGGCCGATACCGGCGGGGTCGACGCTGCTCCGGTCGCCTCCGTGGCCAACCCTGCCGCGCCCACCGCTTCAGCGCCGACGGCTGCGCCGCAGGGCGCAGAGGCCAGCCCACCGAAGGCCGCAGCGTCCACCGCCGCCGCCGGCGACGATGATTTCGACGCCCTCTATGGTGGTACCGGCAACACCGGCAACGCGGCGGCCTACGATCCGTGGGAACCGTTCAACCGCAAGGTGCACACCTTCAACAATGCGGTCGACCGCGGCGTGGCGCGCCCGCTGGCCACCGCCTATACCCATGTGGTGCCGCGCTTCGCGCGCACCGGCGTCAGCAACTTCTTCAGCAACCTGCGTGCGCCGGTGACCATCACCAACCAGTTGCTGCAGGGCCGTGGTGCCGATGCGTGGGACAGCCTCGGCCGCTTCCTGATGAACAGCACGCTGGGCATCGGTGGCCTGTTCGATCCAGCCAGCAAGGCGATGGTGCCGCGTCGCAATGAAGACTTCGGCCAGACCCTGGGTGCCTGGGGCTGGCGTCGTTCGCGCTACGTGGAACTGCCGTTCTTCGGCCCGCGTACCGTACGCGACGTGTTCGGCCTGGCCGGTGACATCCCGTTGTCGCCGATCCGGCGCGTCGAGGAAGACAAGATCCGCATCGGCCTGCAGGGCCTGCAGCTGGTCGACACCCGCGCACAGCTGCTGGCGATCGACGATCTGCGCGACACCGCAGTGGACGAATACGCCCTGGTCCGCGATGCCTGGATGCAGCGCCGCAACTACCAGATCGAGAACGATCTGCGCAGCAAGCGCGACCGCGGCCATGACGATGCCAATTCGCCGATCCCGGTCGATGCGATGCCGATGCCGCAGTGGACCCACTGAGGCCGCGCGACGGTGCATGAAAAACCCCGCTTCGGCGGGGTTTTTCTTTTCCGGTGGGTGCCAACCCTGGTTGGCACGCCGTGCTCAGGCCGCCAGCGCGGCCTCGATAGCCTCGCGCAGGCGCGCGTCATCGGCGGCCACGTCCGGGGCAAAGCGTGCGACGACCTTGCCATCACGGCCGACCAGGAACTTCTCGAAGTTCCACAGCACCGCCGGTGCCGGATGGATCGGGATCTCCTTGCTGGCCAGGCGCTCACGCAGCGGGCCTTCGCCGATCGACTGCGGCTGCGCGGCGGTCAGCTGCTGGTACAGCGGGTGGGTGTCCTCGCCAGCCACGCTGATCTTGGAGAACATTGGGAAACTGACATCGTAGGTGAGCTGGCAGAACTGCTGGATCTCGGCCTCGCTGCCCGGCTCCTGGCCAAGGAAGTTGTTGGCGGGGAAGCCCAGCACTTCCAGGCCCTGCGCGTGCTTTTCCGCATACAGCGCCTGCAGGCCTTCGTACTGCGGGGTCAGGCCGCACTTGGAGGCGACGTTGACCAGCAGCAGCACCTTGCCCTGGTAGTCGGCAAGCGAGGACGGCTGGCCGTCGATGGTGGTGAGGGGAATGTCCTGGATCGGGGTGCTCACGCGGGGGCTCCGGCTACGGCGGGGAATGGCCCACCAGCATAGCGCCGCGCGCGCTGTTGTAGAGCCGAGCCCATGCTCGGCTGATGGTATGGCAGCCGAGCGTGGGCTCGGCTCTACAGGCAGGATTCAGTCCACGCAGATCGTGCCCTGCGCCTTGCCATCATCGATGCGCTGGCGGCACCCGAAGTTCTGGCGCACATCACGCTGGCAGGTACCGGTGGCGGCACTGCCGGCGGCCACCTCGGCTCCGGCCAGGCACTGGCCCGTGCAGTCGCTCTTGCGGCTGCAGGCCTTGCCGGCGTCCGCATAGGGAATCACGCACTGCTCGCGCTGCAGGCGGCCGAGCCGCTGCAGCGTGCCGCCAGCGGCCTGGCAGTCGACGTCACGTGCTTCGCGGTAGGCCTCGCTGGCTTCCGGCGCAGGAGCGGCCGTAGTCGTGTCGGCGACCGGGGGCGTGCTGCTGCATGCAGCCAGCAACGCTGCCAGGACAAGAACGGCACAGGAGCGCAAGCGCATGTCGATACCCGCCACGGACTCAGGGTGCCCAGCATAGCCAGGCGCAGGTGCACGGGACGTGTCAACCCGCATTGCCGTCCTCGTCGTCCTCCGGCGCGCCCAGCTGCTGCATCGGGTCCGGGGTCAGCTCCGGGGGCAGCGCGCGCTTGGCCTTGCTGCCCAGTTCGGCAAGCCGACGGGCGCGGCTGATGGCCGACTGCGGCGAATCGATCAGGCGATTGCGCGCATCGGCGTAGGCCTTGCCGGCATCGTCCAGCTTCTTGCCCATGGCGGTGAAGTCCTGCAGGAACCCGGTCAGGGCGTCCAGCACCAGACCGCCGGCCTCGCTGATCTTCAGCGCCTGCTTCTGCACCTTGTCGCGCGTCCACAGGCGCTCGGCCACGCGCAGCAGCGCCATCAGGGTGTTGGGCGAGGCGAACACCACGCGGTTGTCGAAGGCGAACGCCTGCAGGCTGCCATCGGCGCCCAGTGCGGCTGACAAGGCACCCTCGATGGGAACGAAGGCGATGGTGATGTCCAGCGTCTCGCTGCCCAACGCCTTCGGATAATTCTTCTCGCCCAGGTCCTTAACGTGCTGGCGCAGCGCAACCGCGTGCCTGCGCAACGCGTCTTCCGACTGCTCCGGGGTAGTGGCATTCATGGCTTCCTGCCAGGCGATCAGGTTCACCTTGCTGTCGATCACCACGCTGCGTTCGTCGGGGAACTGCACCACCACGTCCGGTCGCAGGCGCGCACCTTCGTCATCCACGGCATGCTTCTGCCGCTGGTAGTGCACGCCCTCTTCCAGCCCCGATCCGCGCAGTACGTTGTCGAGCATCAGCTCGCCCCAGTCGCCGCGGACCTTGGCATTGCCCTTCAGCGCATTCGTCAGCGCCGATGCCTGCGCCGCCATGTCCTGGTTGAGCGTCTTCAGTTCGCCCACCGCACCCAGCAGGCTGGCGCGTTGCCGCGCTTCCTCGCCATACAGCGTATCGACGCGGGTGCGGAAATCGCCCAGCTTGTCGGCGAACGGCTTGAGCAGCCCCTCGATGTCCGCGCGTGACTGCACTGTCGCCTGCCGCACGTTCTTCTCGAACTGCTGCCCGCGTTCGTCGAACACCTTGCCCGCCAGTTCGGCGAAGGCGCCCGACAGCTTTTCCTTGGCGGTATCAAGATAGCTGCGCAGTTCGGCACTGGCCCGTTCGGAGTGCTGCAGATTGGCCACCGCGCGGGCATGTTCACCGTGCAACTGCTGGTAGCGCTGCTGCGCCTGCTGCAGCTCGCTGCTGGTCTCCGCAACGGCAGCGCGCGCCTGCGCCAGGGCCGCTTCACGTTCGGCCAGCTGTGCTTCGCGACTGGCCGACAGCGCTGCTTCGCGCTCCACCCGGGCGGTCAGCGTAGTGACGGCCTGTGCGTGCTGTTGGCTGCGGCTCCGTTCGTTCTCCAGTTCAGCGCTCAGCGCATCGAGGCGGCCGCGCAGCTGGCCGGCATCGACCAGGGCGAGGCGATGCTGTTCGCGTTCGCTGTCCAGCAGCCGCTGCAGTTCGTCGGAGGGTGCACCGCCAGCACTGCGACGCCACAGCAGCACCAGCGCGACCAGGGTCGCCAGCAGCAGGACCACTGCCAGGATCAAGAGGACTTCGATATTCATGCGATCAGTTTAGCCCCGCTGCGCTAGGCTGGGTCGGTCTGCCCCGGAAGCCCCCATGCTCGCTCTGTACGGAAAACCCACCTCCATCAACGTGCGCAAGGTGCTCTGGCTGTGCGCCGGCCTCGACCTGCCACTTCACCACGAGCCAGCGCCGCCGACGGACCTGCTGGCCACACTGAACCCGAACCGGCAGGTGCCGGTGCTGCGCGATGGCGGCTTCGTGCTGTGGGAATCCAACAGCATCTGCCGCTACCTGGCCGTACGCGCTGGCCGTGATGACCTGCTGCCCCGCGCGGCACAGGATCGTGCGCGGGTCGAACAATGGATGGACTGGCAGGCCAGCGACCTCAACAGTGCCTGGCGGCACGTGTTCATGGCACGCGTGCGCCAGCATCCGGACTACCCGGACGATGCCCGCGCCGAGGCCAGCCTGGTCCAGTGGAACGGCTTGATGGGCGTGCTTGATGCCCAGTTGGCCGCTGGCGGCTACGCCGCTGGCAACACCTTCACCCTCGCCGACATCGTGCTCGGGCTGTCGACCCAGCGCTGGCGCAGCACACCGGGCCACAAGCCGGCGCTGGCACACGTGGGCGCTTGGTTCGAGCGCCTGCGCCAGCAGCCCGGTTTCGCCGAACACGTCGACAACGGCGTGGCCTGAGGCAGGGGTCAGATCCTTTCCCGGGAAAGATATCTGACCCCAAGGGTGCGGGAACGATCCGGCCTTACCAGCCTTCCAGCACGATCTTGCCCTTGGCGCGGTGGCTCTCCAGCAGCGCGTGGGCGCGCCGCAGGTTGGCCGCGTCGATGCGCCCGAAGTGCTCGCCCAGCGTGGTCTGCAGCACGCCCGTGTCGATCAGCTCGGCCACGCGGTTCAGCAGGTCGTGCTGGCGCTGCATGTCGGCGGTGCGGTACAGCGGCCGGGTGAACATCGACTCCCAGTGCAGTGACAACGCCTTGCGCTTGAGCGCCATCACGTCCACCTGGCCAGGATCATCGATCAGCCCCAGCTGGCCCTGCGGCGCCAGCAGTTCCACGATCTGCGCGTAGTACTGGTCGGAGTGGGTCAGGCTGGCCACATGCTGCACTTCGCTGATGCCGAGCCGCGCCAGTCCCTCGGCCAGCGGCAGGCGGTGGTCGATCACGTGGTGCGCGCCCATTGCGTATGCCCAGTCCTGGGTATCCGGACGCGAGGCGGTGCCGATCACGGTCAGCCTGGTCAGCTTCCGCGCCAGCTGCACCAGGATCGAACCGACACCACCGGCAGCACCGATCACCAGCAGGGTCTGGCCCTCGCCACCACCCTCGGGGATGCGCAGGCGGTCGAACAGCAGCTCCCAGGCGGTGATTGCAGTCAATGGCAGCGCCGCGGCGGCGGCATCATCGAGGCTGGCCGGCTTGCGCCCGACGCTGCGCTCGTCCACCAGCTGGTACTCGGCATTGCTGCCCGGGCGGTCGATGACGCCGGCGTAGTAGACCGCGTCGCCGGGCTGGAACAGGGTCACCTCGCTGCCCACCGCGTCGACGATGCCGACCGCGTCCCAGCCCAGTACGCGCGGGCCATCGGTGGCCACGCCGCGGCGGACCTTGGTGTCGACCGGGTTCACCGCCACCGCGCGTACCGCCACGCGCAGGTCGCGGGGGCCGGGCTGCGGCAGCTCCAGTTCGATGTCGATCAGGGCCCGGGCATCATCGATCGGCAGGCCGGCGTGGGTATAGGCAATGGCGCGCATGGCAGCGGTCCAGTGGGGAAGGAGGCGACAGGTTGCGCCGCGCGCGCTCCCTCGGAAAGGCGCAGAATCGGGCAGCACTTTCACTCTGGCGATGAAGATGATCCGCTTCGACGATCTGCAGCTGTTCGTCCGCACTGCCGCGCTGGGCAGCTTCTCGCAGGCCGCCCGCGAGGCCGACCTGCTGCCCGGGCAGGTCGCTGCGGCGGTGGCACGGCTGGAGCGCGAGCTGGACCTGCGCCTGTTCGTGCGCACGACCCGCAGCCTGCGCCTGACCGGCGAGGGCGCGCTCTACCTGCCGTATGCGCAGGAGGTGCTGGCCACCCTGCGCGAAGGCCAGGCCCGCGTGCAGGGCGAGGACACCGAGCTGCACGGCATCCTGCAGCTGTCGGCGCCGTCGGACTTCGGCCGCAACCTGCTGCTGCCCTGGCTGAGCGCGTTCCGCGCCGCGCACCCGCGACTGCGCCTGCACCTGCGCCTGTCCGACGAGGTCGCCGACGTGTTCCGCGAACCGGTCGACGTGGCCATCCGCATCGGCCACTTCGATGACGCCAACTACGTAGCCCTGCCCCTGCTGGAAGGCAACCGGCGCGTGCTGGCCGCCTCGCCCGGCTACCTGCAGCGGCGTGGCCCGCCCACGCGCCTGGAGGATCTGCGCGAGCACGACTGCCTGGTCTATCAACTCAATGGCCGCGCCTACGATCGCTGGTCGTTCGAGGTGGACGGGCGCCGCAGCGTGGTTCCGGTACGCGGCCCGCTGGTCTGCGACGACGCCGACGTGGTGCGGCGCTGGGCCGTGGCCGGCGAAGGCATCACCTACAAGTCCTGGCTGGACCTGCGCGAGGATGTGCTGGCCGGGCGCCTGCAGGTGCTGCTGGACGGCGTTGGCAGCAGCATCCCGCTGCAGCTGGTGTGCCCGCATCGCAAGCAGTTCTCACCCGCCGTGCGGCAGCTGCACGCGCAGCTGCGCCAGCACCTGCAACCGCTGCTGTCCGGGATGCCGGTTGGCCCCACCGGCCCCCTGTCGCCCGCCGCAGCGCTGGCCGACAATGGCGGCCCCCCGTAACAGAAGAGCACCGCCATGCCGTGGATGGGCATCCAGGACCTGTGGACGTTTCTGGTCGCCGTGCTGGTGTTTCTCGCCCTGCCCGGTCCCGGTACCTTCACGCTGCTGACTGCCACCGGCCGTGGCGGCGTGCGCGGCGGCTACACCGCACTGGCCGGCCTGCTGGTCGGCGACCAGATCCTGATGTGGCTGGCGCTGGCCGGCGTGGCCGCACTGCTGAAGGCCAATCCTCTGGTATTCCACGCCGTGCAGTACCTCGGCGCGGCCTACCTGGTGTGGGTCGGCATCAGCCTGCTGCGCACGCCCAAGCACGAGGGCGGCGACGCCGGCCCGATCCGCATGCAACCCGGCCGCTACTTCCAGCAGGCGATCCTGGTCAGCCTGCTCAACCCGAAGGCGATCCTGTTCTACATGGCCTTCCTGCCGTTGTTCATCGATCCGAAGGCACACCAGGGCATCGCCACCTTCGCCGCGCTGGCCGGCATCATCCTGGTGGTCAGTATCGCCTACTGCTCGATGCTGATCGGCGTGGGCAACCTGGCCCGCCGCCGGTTGATCCAGCACCCGCGGATCAGCGATGCGCTGCGTCGCGTGGCCGGCCTGTTCCTGGTGGGGTTCGGCATCCGCCTGGGGCTGAACGGATGAACGGGCGGCTGCCACTGCTCGGCATGACCCTGCTGCTGGCCGGTGCCGCCTCTGCCGGCACCGTGCAGGACCATCGCTGCCTGACGGGCGGTCGCAACGACAACATCCACCTGGAATGGCGCTGGCTGGAAGACGGCCGGGCCGACGTGCGTTACGCCGGCCAGCGCGAGCGCCTGCCCCTGCACCGGATCTCGATGGAGACCACGGTGCTGGCCGAGGATCGCCCGTACCAGTTCGACAGCGTGTGGGAAGAGCGCATCGACGGGCGCCTCAACGGCCGCTACCTGCTGAGCACGCAGGGCGCGCTGGTACTGGATCTGAGCTACGAACGCGCCCGTGATGGCCGTCGCACCACCTTCCACGATGACAGCCAGGCGTGGCAGGAGGATGGCTGCCATTGGCCGGGAGGCGTAGCGGCGCGCGTGGTCGATTGAAGCATGCCAACCAAGGTTGGCATCTACCGGTCGTGCATCTCCGCGCGCAGGTGGTCGATGAACACCCGCAGCTTGGGCGCCATCTGCTCACGCGCGGGGTAGTACAGGTGGAAGCCGGGGAATGGCGGCTGCCAGTCCTGCAGCACGCTCTGCAGTCGCCCAGCGTTGATGTCGTCGGCCATCAACGAGGCGAAGCCTTGGGCCATTCCCAGACCCGCCAGCACGGCACCATGGGCGACGCCGGCATCGTTGAACACCAGCCGCCCGCTCACTTGCACGTCCAGGTCGTGGCCGTCGCGGCTGAACTCCCAGGGCATCAGCCGGCCGTTGGCCAGCCGGTGCACGATGCAGGCGTGGCCCTGCAGGTCATGCGGGGTCTGCGGCACGCCATGGCGTTCGAAATAGGCCGGCGTGGCTACCACCACCTGCCGCTCGGGTGGCCCGACCGGCACCGCGATCATGCCCTGTGCGAGTGATTCGCCCAGGCGGATGCCGGCGTCGAAGCCCTCGGCCACCAGATCGGTCAGCGCGGGGTCGACGCACAGTTCCACCTGCACCTGCGGGTAACGCGCAAGGAAGTCGGGCAGCCGCGGCAGCACCATGCGATCGGCGACGATGCGCGGCAGGGTCACGCGCAGCCGCCCGGCAGGCACCGAGCGCGCGCTGTCCAGTTCGGCAAATGCCTGGTCGATCTGGTCCAGGCCGCCGCGCACGCGCTGCAGGAAACGCGCGCCGTGCTCGGTCAGGTTGACCCGCCGCGTGGTCCGCTGCAGCAGCCGCACGCCCATCCGCGCTTCCAGCGCGCGCACGCTCTGCGACAGCGCCGAGGTCGACACACCCAGGGCATCGGCGGCGCGGGTAAAGCTGGCGTGCTCGGCCACGTGGACGAAAGCGACCACAGCAGTGAGCGGGACGGAGGCATCCATTGTGAAGGCAGCCTTCAAGGTAAGTCCGGTGACACGCAGTTTATCCACATGATGGCGTGGAGGATGCTGTGCCCCTCGCCACTGCCCATCCAGACGTGGCGCCTTCCCCAAGGAGATCCACATGAAGACCCGTACTCTCGGCCCCGCCGGCCCCACCGTGTCCGCCCTCGGCCTGGGGTGCATGGGCATGAGCGCGTACTACGGCGGCCGCGGCAGTGACGATGACGGCATTGCCGTCATCCGGCACGCGCTGGACCGTGGCGTGACCCTGCTCGACACCGCCGATGTGTATGGCCCGCACACCAACGAGGTGCTGGTCGGTCGCGCGATTGCCGGCCGCCGCAACCAGGTGTTCCTGGCCAGCAAGTTCGGCATCGGCCTGGACCCGGCTGACCCGAAGGCGCGGCAGATCAACGGCCACCCGGACTATGTGCAGGCCGCCTGCGAGGCCAGCCTGCGCCGCCTGGGCGTGGACCACATCGACCTGTACTACCAGCACCGCGTCGACCCGACCGTGCCGATCGAGGACACCGTGGGTGCCATGGCACGCCTGGTGGAACAGGGCAAGGTGCGCTGGCTGGGCCTGTCCGAGGCCTCGGCGGCCACCCTCCGCCGCGCCCATGCGGTGCACCCGATCACGGCGGTGCAGAGCGAGTACTCGCTGTGGTCGCGCGAGCCGGAGCAGAACGGAGTGCTGGCCACCACGGCGGAGCTCGGCATCGGCTTCGTGCCGTATTCGCCGCTGGGCCGTGGCTTCCTGACCGGCGCCATCCGCAGCCCGGACGACTTCGACGCCGACGATTACCGGCGCACCTCGCCCCGCTTCGAAGGCGAAAACTTCCAGCGCAACCTGGCATTGGTGGACACCGTGCAGGCGCTGGCCGCCGAGCGCGGCATCGCCGCCTCGCAGCTGGCGCTGGCCTGGGTGCTGTCGCGCGGCGGGCACATCGTGCCGATCCCGGGCACGACGCGGCGGGCACGGCTGGACGAGAACCTCGCTGCACTGCAGGTGGAACTGGATGCGGCCACGCTGGACGCATTGGATGCGGCCTTCCCGCTGCATGCCGCGGCCGGCGAACGCTATTCGGACAGCGGCATGGCCAACATCGAGTCCTAGCGGGGGCCGGGACGAACGTACACCGGTGGCTGCCGCCGGATTATGCCGATTCCGGCAGCCTGGCCGGGGCGCAGCGCGTGCCCCGCCATGCATGACCCCCGTCAGTGGTAATGCTGCGCTGCGTTCGGTCACACTCGGGAACTTGTCGTTCTTAGTCACCCCTTCCGAGGCCTGCATGTCCCTGTTCCGGCGCAAGTCCCTAGATTCCGTCACCGTCCACGAAGCCGGCAGGCGTCTGATCCCGACGCTCAGCTGGCCGCACCTGATCGCGCTGGGTATTGGCGCCATCGTCGGTACCGGCATCTACACGCTGATCGGCGTCGGTGCCAACCTGGCCGGCCCGGCCGTGCTGATCTCCTTCGCCATCGCCGGTGCGGTCTGCGCCTGCGCGGCGCTGTCCTACGCCGAGCTGTCGACGATGATGCCGGCCGCCGGCAGTGCCTACACTTACAGCTACAGTGCGCTGGGCGAGGTGTTTGCCTGGGTGGTGGGCTGGAGTCTGATCCTGGAGTACTCGCTGGTGGTGAGTACGGTGGCGGTGGGCTGGTCCGGCTACTTCGTCGGCTTCCTCGAATGGGTCCACACCCAGTTCGGCTGGAACGTGCACCTGCCGGCCTGGCTGGCAGCCGGCCCGCACGTGGAAGGCGGCATGATCAACCTGCCGGCGATCATCATCACCTGGCTGGTGGCCGGCATGCTGATGGCCGGGACCAAGGAAAGCGCCACGCTCAATGCCATCCTGGTGGTGTTCAAGCTGATCGCGCTGGCGATCTTCGTGGCCGTGGCCCTGCCTGCGTTCGACAGCGCCAACCTGCAGCCGTTCATGCCGTATGGCTTTGCCAAGTCGATGGGCCCCGATGGCGTCGAGCACGGCGTGATGGCGGCAGCGGCGATCATCTTCTTCGCCTTCTACGGCTTCGATGCGATCTCCACTGCTGCGGAGGAGACCAAGAACCCGGGCCGTGACCTGTCGATCGGCATCATCGGTTCGATGATCGGCTGCACCATCGTCTACGTGCTGGTGGCGCTGGCCGCAGTGGGTGCGATGAGCTACGCCGTGTTCGGGCACAGCGCCGAGCCGCTGGCGCTGATCATGCGCCAGCTGGGCCATCCGACAGCGGCGATGGTGATCGGCGTGATTGCGATCATCGCGCTGCCGACCGTGCTGCTGGCCTTCCTGTACGGCCAGAGCCGCATCTTCTTCGTGATGAGCCGCGACGGCCTGCTGCCGCGTGGCCTGTCCAAGGTCAACGCGCGTACCGGCACGCCGGTGGCGACCACACTGTTCACTGCGGTGGTGGTGTCGGCGCTGGCCGGCGTGGCCCGCCTGGACGAGATCGCCGCGCTGGCCAATGCCGGTACCCTGGCCGCGTTCACTGCAGTGGGCGTCTGCCTGGTGGTGCTGCGCCTGCGCGAGCCGGACCGCGCGCGCACGTTCCGCACGCCGCTGGCCTTCGTGGTTGGCCCGCTGGCCGCGCTGGGTTGCATCTACCTGTTCATCAGCCTGCCGCACACCACCCAGCTGTACTTCCTGTTGTGGAACGTGGCCGGCCTGGTGCTGTACCTGCTGTACAGCCGACGCCATGCGCTGATCGCGAAATAGACCGATCACCGGTAGTGCCGGCCGCTGGCCGGCAACCCGAATCCTGTTGATAGGGGCGATGCCGGCCGCTGGCCGGCACCATCGCAGGGCGTTTCAACCGCCCTGCTTTGCGGCGTAATCCTGCGCCTGGCGCATCACCCGCAGCAGGTTGCCGCCCCAGATGCCGGCAATCTGCTGCTCGGTATAGCCCTTGCGCAGCAGCCAGGCGGTGATCTTCGGCAGCTGGCTGACATCGGGCAGGTCGCTCAGGCCACCGCCGCCATCCCAGTCCAGGCCGATACCCACGTGCTCGGGGCCGACCACCTTGAGGATGTGCTCGAAGTGGGCGAAGAAGTCGTCCAGGCTGGCATGCCGCACGGGGTGTTCATGGTCCAGTGCCTGTTCGGCTTTCAGCAGGGCCACGCCCTGCTCGATGCCCATCCCTTCCCAGCCGCCCAGCTGCCTGCTCAGCGCTTCTTCGGCCTGCTTGCGCTCGGGTGTCTTCGCCGTGTCGATCAGGTAGCCGCCATAGGCGTTCACCTGGATCACGCCGCCGGCCTTGGCCAGCTTGCGCAGCCGCGCGTCATCAAGATTGCGCGGGTGGTCGTAGACCGCCTTGGCCGAGCTGTGCGACAGCACGAAGGGCACCGGCATCATCGCCAGCAGGTCGTCGAACACCGCGTCCGAGGCATGCGACTGGTCGATCACGATGCCCAGCTTCACCGCCTGCCGCACCAGCTCCTTGCCGGCCAGGCTCAGGCCCTTCCACTCCGCGCCCTTGGGATCGGTGGCCGAATCGGCGAACTCGTTGTTGGCGAAGTGCACGGTGCTGAGCAGGCGCAGGCCGGCGCGGTGGTAGAACGAGAGCAGGCTCGGGTCTTCCACCAGCGGGCTGGCATTTTCCATGCTGATGTAGACCACGCGCTTGCCGGCGGCCTTGATCCGCGCCGCATCATCGGCGGTCAGTGCCAGCGCGAAGCGCGCGGGATTGGCCGCCAGCATCTCGCGGATTTCCAGCAGTCGCTGCAGGCCGTGGTCACGCTCGGCCAGGTGGGCCGCTGCGCTGCGATCGCCCTGGTCGGTGTAGATCGCCCAGAAACCGCCATCGAGCGCACCTTCGACCATGCGCGGGTAGTCCACCTGCGAAAGCGCGTTGCGGTCGTGGCGCTGCTCGATGTCGAAGCCGGTGCGGCCGAAGTTGGCCGGTGTATCCAGGTGGCTGTCGAGCGTGACCAGGCGCTGCTGCAGCGCCTTGGCACGGGCCAGTTCCTCGGCGCTGAACTCGATGGCGTGAGCCGAAAGCGGCGCGCACAGCGCCACGGCGAGCACGACGGACAGGTGGCGCAACGATGGCATGGGCTCTCACCGGCATTGGGAAGAGCCCGACCATAGCGCCGCACCCGGCCTTTTTGTAGAGCCGAGCCCATGCTCGGCTGCCAGACAGATCAGCCGAGCGTGGGCTCGGCTCTACAGAGATCGGCAGTGACGCGGTCAGTCCACCACGCGGCAGAACACGGCCTTCAGGTAACGCGATTCCTGCACGTGGGCCATGAACGGGTGGTCCGGACCGGCGCCGGCCACCTTCAGGATCTGGATCGTGCGGCCGGAGAAATACGCCGCGCGGCGCAGCATGTCGAGGAACTGGTCCTCGGCCACCAGGCCGGTGCAGGAGAACGTGGCGAACAGGCCGCCCGGCTTGACCACGCCCAGCGCCAGCTTGTTCATGTCCAGGTACTTCTTCAGCGCAGTGATGACCTGGTCGCGGTCGCGGGTCATCTTCGCCGGGTCCAGGATCACCACGTCGTACTGCTCGCCACGATTGGCCGCATCACGCAGCCACGGGAAGATGTCGGACTGGACGAACTTCGGGCGCACGTTGTTCAGGCGCGAATTGCCCTTGGCGATCTGGATGACGTCTTCATCGATGTCGATGCCGACCACTTCCGAGGCGCCTCGCGCCGCCGCGTACACCGCAAAACCGCCGGTGTTGCAGCACAGGTCCAGCACGCGCTTGCCTTCCACCTGCTGGCTCAGCCACTCGCGGTTCTCGCGCTGGTCGGCGAAGAAGCCGGTCTTGTGCGCACCGGCCGGGTCGGCGCGGAACTTGATGCCGTACTCGGTGATCACCGACGCTTCGGTGGTGGTATTGCCGTGGAAATCGAAGCTTTCCTGTTTCTGCACGTGCTCATCGGCGAAGCTGTGGAAGCGGCAACCCGGGAACTGCTCGCGCAGGGCGTCGTAGATCCACTCGCGGTGGCGGAACATGCCGGCGGCGAAGAATTCGACCACCACCAGGTCGCCGTAGCGATCCACCACCAGGCCGGACAGGCCGTCGCCTTCGCTGTGCACCACGCGCCAGGCGTCGGAGACCGCGTCGAGCTTGAGCACCTCACGGCGCAGTGACACCGCCTGGGCAATCTTGCGCGAGAACCAGCCGGCATCCACCGGCACGTTCTGGTCGGTCTCAAGGATGCGCACGGCAATGCGCGAATGCCCGTTGTAGAACCCGCGGCCAATGAACTCGCCATCAATGCCGACCACGTCGACGATGGAACCGGGCTTGGGCCGGACGGTCGGCTTCTCGACCAGTTTCTGGAAGATCCACGGGTGGCTGGAGCGCCACGCATTCTTGAGGCGGACAATCGGAAGGGGGGTATTCATCCACCCATTGTAAACCGGGCGCCGGGGTCAGATCCCCGCAGGGGCTCTGACCCTCGCCGGCGTGCCAACCAAGGTTGGCACCCACCAGGCCGGAACGGGCTCGGGAATGGGGTCAGAGCCCCTACGGGGATCCGACCCCTCGTCCCCCATTTGACGGCGGCCCAGCCAGACGGCAGAATCGGCGCCAGAAGGGGAGTAGCTCCCAGACGTTGTCGCCGTCATTTCGAGCCCGCAGGCTCCGGTGCAACGGCAGTTCCAGCCGACTGGAACTGCGAGCGAGACCTTCGCCGTACTGGCGAAGCTCTGTCCCTGGATCCCCCTCCCGATCCTCCGTTGCAGATCCTCGCCGTCCGGCCTGGCATTCATCTTTCCAACGGACATTCCCAATGCAGACGATCGGTAACGTGTGGTTGTGGGGCGGCTTCGCAGCGGTGGTGGTCATCGCCCTGCTGGTCGACCTCGTGTTGATGCGCCATGGTGGACCGCACAAGGTCACCTTCAAGGAAGCCCTGTGGTGGTCGATCGGCTGGGTCGCGCTGGCCCTGCTGTTCAACGCCGGCCTCTGGTACTACCTGAATGAGACCGCCGGCCAGGTGGTGGCCAACAAGGTCGGCCTCGAATTCCTGACCGGCTACCTGGTCGAGAAGGCGCTGGCGGTCGACAACATCTTTGTGTTCCTGATGATCATGAGCTACTTCGCAGTACCGGAGGAGCAGCGCCAGAAGGTGCTGATCATCGGCATCCTGGGTGCGATCGTGCTGCGTACGATCATGATCTTCGCCGGCAGCGTGCTGATCAGCCAGTTCCATTGGCTGCTCTACGTGTTCGGTGCCTTCCTGCTGTTCACCGGCTGGAAGATGTGGTTCGCCGCCGGCCAGGAACCGGATCTGGAAGCCAACCCCGCCCTGCGCTGGATGCGCAAGCACCTGCGCCTGCTGCCGGACTACGCCGGCAATGCGCTGAGCGTGACGCGCGATGGCGTGCGCTGGTTCACCCCGCTGTTCGCGGTGCTGATCCTGATCGCGGTCACCGACGTGATCTTCGCCGTGGACAGCATCCCGGCGATCTTCGCGATCACCACCGACCCGTTCATCGTGCTCACCTCCAACGTGTTCGCGGTGCTGGGCCTGCGTGCGATGTTCTTCCTGCTGGCCGGCATGGCCGACCGCTTCCACCTGCTGCCGTACGGCCTGGCGCTGGTGTTGGCCTTCATCGGCATCAAGATGATGATCATCGACCTGTTCAAGATCCCGACCCCGGTGTCGCTGGGCGTGGTCGCGGTGATCATCGCCGCCACCGTGGTGCTGAGCCTGAAGTACCCGCCGAAGGAAGGCTCGGGCCACGCCTGAGCCTGAGCGGTGGGAAGACGCGGCCGGCGGGATTGTCCCGCCAGCCGCACCCACTCTCCCGCAACAGTGGCCTTGGTTTCGCGCCAGCCACCGCCATTGCTGAGGTATGGACAACAACACGCCCCTGCCCGCCGGCGACGTGCGGGCCCCCCGCAATGACCGCTCGCGCATCCTGCGGGCGTTCAATGTCAGCCTGGCGGCCGTGCTGGTGCTGGTGGCCGTGTTCGCCCTGCAGGGCACGTTCGACTGGCGACCGTGGGCGGTTGCGCCGCTGGAAGCCAAGGGCCTGCTCGGCCTGATCGGCGGCCCGATGCTGCATGCCTCGGTCGAGCACATCGCCGCCAACAGCATCGCCATCCTGATCCTCGGCACCCTGGCCGGCAGTGTGTATCCCAAAGCCACCGTGCGCGCCCTGCCCCTGCTGTGGCTGGGTTCAGGCCTCGGCGCGTGGATGCTGGGCAATCCGGGCAGCGTGCACCTGGGTGCCAGTGGCGTGACCCATGGCCTGATGTTCCTGCTGGCCAGCCTCGGCCTGCTGCGCCGCGACCGTGCGGCAATCGCCACCGGCCTGATCGGCATGCTGTTCTATGGCGGCATGCTGATGACCATCCTGCCGCATGCCGATGGCGTGTCCTGGCAGTCGCACATGGGCGGCGCCTTCGCCGGCATCATCGCCGCGCTGCTGTTCCGCAACGCCGATCCGCTGCCGCCGCGCCAGCGCTACAGCTGGGAAGACGAAGAAGACGAGGCCGAGCCGCTGGCCGACGACGAGCTGGAGCCGCCGTCACCGCAGCGCGTGCCGGTGCTGTGGCAGCCGCGCGAGGGCCAGGACTACGTGGTGATCCCGTTCCGCCGGCCGGACGAGCCACGCGGTTGAGGGGACGGTCGTGCCGGCCGCTGGCCGGCAACCTCATGAACCGGTAGTGGCCGACCTTGGTCGGCGCGGTTGTTGCGTGCCAACCAAGGTTGGCACCTACCAGAGCACACCGGCCCCCGGGTAGCGCCGGGCCATGCCCGGCGCGTTGATCGCTCAGTTCCCCGCTGTGCCCATCCCATCCACCGCCTGCCGGCCCAGCGCCGGATCATCGGTGAAGAAGGCATCGATGCCGGTCGCCAGGTAGGCGCGCATCTCGGCGATCGAGCCTTCGACGTTGCGCGCGTTGTCGGCGCCCTTGCGCAGGTTGCTGGGCTGGAAATGGTTCTCCGGGCGGAAGGTGTACGGAATCACCATCAGGCCGGCCGCGTGCGCATCTCGTACCAGCGAGGTCGGCGTGCCCAGCGCGCCCTTGGCATCCAGCGGAATGATCGAACGCAGCTCGGGGCCGATGCCATCGGCGTAGCCGGCGATGTCCTTCAGCCCGGCCGGGGCCATCATCTGTGCGTAGGTCAGCGTGCCGCCGGCCTTGGCGATGTCGGCCGGCTGGGTATCGCCCTTCCACAGCAGCTGCAGCAGGCGGATGTTGCTGCCCCGGCCGATCTTGCCATGCAGGTAGCGCAGGTTGGCGGTCTCGAACGACTGGATCGTGACTGGGCCGACATTGGTGTACGCGTTGCCACGCAGCGCGGCCAGCAGCTTGTCTTCCATCGGCAGGCCGATGGACTGGAAATAGGTCGGGTGCTTGATCTCCGGCACGAGGCCGATGCCACGGTTGGCGCGCCCGGCCTGCTGCACCAGGAAGGCCAGGATCTCGTCCAGGCTGGCGATGCGGAACTGGCCGTCGTAGGCGGTGCTGCGCAGCTCCGGCAGGCGCTCACGGGCGTACAGGGTCTTCAGCTCGGCCAGGGTGAAGTCCTCGGTGAACCAGCCCTCGACCTGCTGCCCATCGATCACCTTGCGGGTACGGCGGTTGGCGAACTCCGGATGCGAGGCGACGTCGGTGGTGCCGCCGATCTCGTTCTCGTGGCGGGCCACCATCACCCCGTCCCGGGTCATCACCAGGTCCGGTTCGATGTAGTCGGCGCCATCGGCGATGGCCTGCGCATACGAGGCCAGGGTGTGCTCGGGCAGCAGTGCGCTTGCCCCGCGATGGCCGTAGACCGACACCTTGGGCACGGCCGGGGTGGAGGATTCAGCACTCATGGCCACCGATGGTGCCACGGCCAGCGACAACAGCAACGCACAACCCCACGACTTCACTGCGACTTCCCCAAGCGGTATGTGATGGGCGTCAGTATGCGGCGGCAATGTGACAGGTGGGGGAAGCCAGTCCCTGTAGAGCCGAGCCCATGCTCGGCTGACGGGCAGAACAGCCGAGCATGGGCTCGGCTCTACAGTTACTTGCCGATGCAGAAACTGGAGAAGATCCTCCCCAGCAGATCATCGGCACTCATCTGCCCGGTGATCTCACCCAGCGCATCGTGGGCCAGCCGCAGTTCCTCGGCGGCCAGCTCCAGGTGCTCGTGCGCCAGCTCGCCATCGGCGCGCTGCGCATGTTCCTGCGCGCGTTCAATCGCATCCACGTGGCGCGTGCGCGCGGAGAACTCGCCGTCCACCTGCTCACCGGCACCGGCCGAAGCAATCGAACGCAGGCGCGCATGCAGATCGTCGAGCCCGGCGCCGGTGGCGGCCGAAACGAACACCCGATCCGGATCATCCAGCGACGGCAGCGCCGCCAGCAGATCCGACTTGTTGTGGATGTAGAGCTTGTGCGGTACCGCCGCCACGGCCTCGCCCAGCGCCGCTTCACCGGCCGCCGGATCGCGCGCATCCAGCACGATCAGCGCCAGGTCGGTGCGCTCGATTTCCACGTGGGCGCGGCGCATGCCTTCGCGTTCGATGGCGTCGCCGCCGTCGCGCAGGCCGGCGGTGTCGACCAGGGTCAGCTCCAGGCCATCCAGGCGGATGGTTTCGCGCAGGGTGTCGCGGGTGGTGCCGGCGATGTCGGTGACGATGGCGCGTTCGCTGCCGGCCAGCGCGTTGAGCAGTGAACTCTTGCCCGCATTCGGCGGACCGATCAGCACCGCGTGCAGGCCATCGCGCAGGCGACGGCCGCGTTCGGCATCGCGGCGCAGAATGGCCAGATCGCTGCGCGCCTGTTCCAGCCCACGCCGCACCTGCGCGCCACCGAGGGTATCCAGCGGTTCGTCGGCGAAGTCGATGGCCGCTTCCACGTGGATGCGCAGCAGCACCAGCTGCTCGACCACCGCATCGATGCGGCGCGAGAACACGCCATCCAGTGAACGACGCGCCGCGCGTGCGGCACGGTTGTCGCCCGCGGCGATCAGGTCGGCGATGGCCTCGGCCTGGGCCAGGTCCAGCTTGCCGTTGAGGAACGCCCGTTCGCTGAACTCACCCGGCCGCGCCTGGCGCGCACCGAGCGCGATGCAGCGCGCGACCAGCTGCTGCAGCAGCACCGGGCTGCCATGGCCCTGCAGTTCCACCACCTCTTCGCCGGTGAAACTGTTCGGTGCCGGGAACCACAGCACGATGCCATCGTCGATGACCTCGCCGTCGGCATCACGCAGGCGCGCGTAGTGCGCGTGGCGCGGGCGCAGTGCAGGCGCCCCCAGTGCATTGGCAATCGCCGCAGCGCGCGGACCGGACAGGCGCAACAGGCCGACACCGCCGGCGCCGGGGGCGCTGGCGATGGCCACGATGGTGTCGGTGCGGATCGCGTCGTTCATGGCTCAGAGCTTCTCCAGCTGCGCGCGCGCCTGGGCCGCGCCACTGCCCTGCGGCTGCAGCGCCAGGTAGGTGGTGTAGGCCTGCTTCGCCTTGGCCTTGTCGCCGGCGTTGAAGTAGGCATCGCCCAGGTTCAGATGGGCCACCGCGCGCGACGGGTCGATCTTCAGCGTGTTCTCCAGCCAGCGCGCGGCTTCTGCATAGCGCTGCTGGCGGTAGTAGACGAAGCCGAGGTTGTTGGCGGCCTGGGCGAAATCAGGACGCAGCTTCAGCGCTTCGGCAAACTGCGCGGCTGCCTCGTCGTACTGCTTCTCGCGGTACAGCTGCAGGCCGCGGTCGTTGGCCTGCTGCGCGCGCTGGCGGTCGGACGCCGGGCCAGCGGTGGGCACCACCAGCTTGGCCTTGCCACCCTGCAGGTCGGCCACCGTCACCGGCGCCTGGCTGCCCTTGGCCTCGCTGGCCGCATCCACCTTGTTGTTCAGCGCGATCGCATCGGCGGTCAGCTGGCGCGTATCGGCGTTGAGGAATTCCTGGCTGTCCGGCACCTGGAACACGAACTCGCCGCCCTGCGAACCGGGCAGGCTGCCGAAGGCCGGGGTCTGGTGCGAGACCGCCGATACGGCCGGCGCCACGTAGGCGGCCAGCTCGGTACCGGTGATCAGGCCGTCGCCGTTGAGGTCGCCCTTGCCGGCCAGCGCCTGCAACAGCACCCAGGTGAACACCGAGTGGCCGTTGGGGCCAGCATCGGCCACCTGCTGGTCGGCACCACCGGCGGTCAGCATCTGCCGCGCGCTGCGACGCGCGTTCTCGCGCAGGAACGACGACGACGACGGGCCACCGCGGGTCAGGCCCAGGCCGCTGTAGCAGGCATCCATCACGAACATCACATGCTTGGCCTGCATGCTCTCGGCAATGTTCTGGATGTCGGTCATCGCGATGGCGTCGGTGGCGAATTCCTTCGGGTCCGAATCGACCGGAATGATGTAGCCCAGGTCGCGCCCGGAAGCGAGCTGGCGGGTCGCGCCATGGCCGGCGAAGAACACGAACACGCGGTCGTTCTTGCCGGTGCGGTCATCTGCCAGGCGATCGTGGAAGGCCGCGAGGATGTTGTTGCGGGTCGCCTGCTCGTTCTTCAGCACGATCACCTGCGAGGACGGGAAGCCGAACTGCCCGGTCAGGGTATCGGCCACCGCCTGCGCGTCGTGGCTGGCGTACTCCAGCTTCGGCCACTTGGCATAGTTGTCGATGCCGACCACGATCGCCCAGGACTTCTCGTAGCCGGTGGTGACCGTGGCGGCACCGGCTTCACCCTTGCGCGCACGGGCGACAGTGAAGTCACGGCCGTTCCAGCCGGCGAACTGGTAACCATCGGCGATCAGCCGGTCGAGGATCTGCGGCAGCGCCTTCACCGCACGATCGTGGATGTCGTGGAACAGGATGATGCCGCGCTGTTCCTTGTTCACCTGGTCTAGCACGCGCTGCACGATCGATTCCGGTACCGGGTCGGCCCAGTCCATCGAGTCGATGTTCCACATGATCGACTTCAGCCCGGCCTCGTTGAGCAGCTGCAGGCCTTCGGCATTGCGCGCGCCATACGGGAAACGGAACAGCGGCGCGCGCTTGCTGTCGACATCCTTCAGCAGCGTGTCGGTGTCGAGCACCTGCTGGCGCAGCGCGTCACCGGTGGTGCGCGACAGCTGGGCGTGGGTCAGGCTGTGGTTGCCGACCGCATAGCCCTCTTCCATCAGGTTGCGGCTGATCTTCGCCATCGGGCCGAGGCTGACCTTGCCATCGGCCTCGACCTTGCCAAGGTTGCGGCCCACTTCAAAGAACACGCCCGGCACGTCGTAGCGCTTGAGGATGGCCACCACTTCATCGGTATAGGCCTTGTGCGGGCCATCGTCGAAGGTCAGCACCACGGTCTTGGCCGGCAGGTCGCGGCCGAAGATCTCGCGGTCGCTGTCCTTCATCGACATCGGGTAGGGCTCGATCACGCCGTAGTCGCGCAGGATCGCTTCGCGGCTGTAGTCCTTGTGCAGGTGGGCGATGTAGTCGTCCCACTTCTCACGCTTCAGCTCGATGGCACGGGTGCGCTCGAAGCGGCTGAAGATGCGGGTCAGTTCCTGGTTGTAGTTTCGCTCGATCTCGTCGAGTGCCTCCAGGTCCTCGCCGATGCGCTGGTGCAGCTTGACCGCCGGCAGCGACGAATCAGTGCCGACCCGCTCATGCAGATCACGCAGCACTTCGCGGAAGGCCAGGCGGTCGGCGTCGAACAGTTCCGGCGCCGACTCGATGTAGTCCAGCACGGTGCCGAGGGTGGCGAAGCGCTGCGGGCTGGAGCCGCGCAGCAGGGTGTCGAACTGCGCGGCGATCGCCGTGCGCTGTTCCAGGCCATCGTGGAACAGCTGCTGGCCCACACGCGTGGAGGTGCCGCGGTCGGCGGCCGATTGCTGTTCCTCGTCTGCCAGCAGCACGATGATCCGGCGGTAGCCGTCGAGCTGCTTCTGCAGCGCCGCCAGCAACGGCGCGGCGGCCGGATCGGCGGCGGCCGCGGCCTGCGCGCTTGGCTGGGTGACGGTGGTCGCCGGCGCCTTCGCGTCCTTGTCGCCGCAGCCGGCAACAACCAGGGTCAACAACAGCGAGGGCAGGAACAGGCGGAACGACGACGCACGCGGCATGGCGGACTCGAAGGTGGGAGGAACGGTGTGCCGGCGATTCTACCGCCGCATGCGAAAAGCCCGCCTTGCGGCGGGCTTTTGCTGGGGTCAGCCGGCCAGCGGCCGGCTCTACCGATTACTTCTTCTTGACCGGGGCCGGAGCGGTGGTGGCCGCAACCGGCTCGCCGCCATGGCGCTTGGTCATCCACCACTGCTGCAGCAGGCCCAGGCCGCCGTTGACCACCCAGTACAGGACCAGGCCGGACGGCATGAAGGCCATCATGACGCCGAACACCAGCGGCATGAACTGCATCATCTTCTGCTGCATCGGGTCCATGCCCGGTGCCGGGGTCAGCTTCTGGGTGAACCACATCACTGCCACGTTGATGACCGGCAGGATGAAGTACGGGTCGCGTGCGGTCAGGTCCTGGATCCAGCCGAACCAGGGCGCCTGGCGCAGTTCGACCGATTCCACCAGCACCCAGTACAGGGCGAAGAAGATCGGCATCTGGATGAGGATCGGCAGGCAGCCGCCCATCGGATTGATCTTTTCCTTCTTGTACAGCTCCATCATCGCGGTCTGGAACTTCTGGCGGTCATCGCCATAGCGTTCCTTCAGCTGCGCGATGCGCGGCTGGAAGCGGCGCATCTTGGCACCGCTCTTGTACTGGGTCGCCGACAGCGGGTACAGCACCAGCTTCAGCAGCACCACCAGGCCGACGATCGCCCAGCCCCAGTTGCCGACCAGCTTGTGCACCTGGTTCAGCACCCAGAACAGGCCCTGGCCGATCACCGCCATCATCGAGAAGCGGCTGTAGTCGACCACGCGGTCCAGGCCCGGCACGTCTTCCTTGGCGATCAGGTTGACCAGCTTCGGGCCGACCCACAGGCGGGCCTCGGTGCTGGTGGACTGGCCCGGGGCCACGGTGAAGGCCGGGCCACGCGCTTCAATCAGGTCACGACCGGCCACCTGCGACAGCACGTAGTGCGCGGTCTGGTCCTTCTGCGGGATCCAGGCGGTGAAGAAGTGATGCTGCAGCATCGCCAGCCAGCCGCCGGTGATGTTCTGGTTCAGTGCGCCGTCGTCCAGGTAATCCTTGAACGCACGACGCTGGTACTTCTTGTCGTTGTCGTACCAGGTGGCGCCGTTGAAGCTGAACGAATCCGGGTTGGTCATGCTCCGCGACAGGATGGTCGGGGTGCGGTCCAGGGTGCGGTAGACGTAGCCGTTCCACGGTGCGGCGCCGGCATTGCTGACTTCGTCCTTGAAGCGCACGGCGTACTCGTTGCGCGAGACGGTCAGGGTGCGCTTGATGGTCACGCCGTTGTCGGCGGTCCACACGAACGGGATCTGCAGTTCGTTCTGGCCCTTGGCCAGCACGAAGTCCTTGGTATCACCGACCAGCTTGAAGCCGTCAGCGCCGGGAACCGGGGTGTTCTTGTCTTCGCTGGCCCAGCCACTGATCGCGCTGTACGGATGCGCGGGGTCTTCGGTCAGCAGGCGAACCGGCGGGCTGCCTTCGTCCTTGGTCTGCGGGAACTGCAGCAGCTCGGCATCGAGCACACGGCCGCCGTCCAGCACCAGGCGCAGCACGTCGGTGGTGACGGTCACGCGCTGGCTGGCCGGGGTGGCGCTGGCCTGGGCCTGCACAGCGGCCTGGCCCGGCGCACCCGGGACCTGAGCGCTGGGGATGCTGCCCGGGGTCGCGCCCGGAACACTCTGTGCAGCAGCCGGGGCCGACGTGGTCGTCGGTGCCGGGGTCGGAGCAGCCTTTTCACGGCTCCACTCCATCCACAGCAGCACGGCCACCATCAGCCAGGCAAAAATGAGGAATACGCGGGTCTGGTTCATCAGCGGACAGGCTCGGCGGGGCCGGGACGCGATGCCGGCTCGGTCAAAGAAGGAGTTGCGATGCCATCAGGCGGCGGCATTGTGCCGTCCACGCCCGGCGCGGGCAATGCACGCAGGCGACGCAGCAGGCGCAGGAAGGCCTGGCGGATCTCGTCGTTGCTGGCGGAACGCGCAGCACTACGCGCCACGACGACGAAGTCGCCTGGCTGGATTTCGGTACGTGTCTGACGCAGGATGTCGCGCAGGACGCGCTTGATCCGGTTACGCCCCACGGCGTTCGGATCAACCTTGCGGGAAACCGCCAGACCCAGCCTGGCCGGCCGGTCAGCCGGCAGCCAGTGCAGGGTCATCAGCGGATCGGACACACGGCGGGCGCCGTTGAAGACCGTTGAATATTCGGCACGCGTGCGAACCCGCGCAGAGCGAGGGAATCGCTTGCGCGGGTCTGCAGTATTCACTGTCGAAGGGATTGCGTCTGCCGCGGGGTGCGGCATGGCAATCAGGCGCTCAGGACTTTGCGGCCCTTGGCGCGGCGACGCGACAGGATCTTGCGGCCGTCAGCGGTCTTCATACGGGCACGGAAGCCGTGGTCGCGCTTACGCTTGAGGTTGCTGGGCTGGTAGGTGCGCTTCGTGGCCATTGGGGGCCTCTCGTATGAATGGGACGGAAAGAACCGGAAATTCTAGAGAGGTACCCTACCCCGCGTCAACCCCTGGCAGCTACGCGAATTCACCGGGCTGTGCAATAGCTGTGGATGTTTTTGTGAATAAGTAGGGGACAAGCATTCCGAAGGCGGGCGCTCGGTGGTAGTCTGAGCCATCCATTTCCCCCCTTTCCGGCCTGTGTTTGGGCGCCTTGTCGCGTCCATGCCCCGGCCACCGGACGATTATTGCTGATGGATGCCTGGTCCCGTAGTCTCGAGCGCCTCGAAGCGGAGTTCCCGCCGGAAGACGTTCATACCTGGTTGAAGCCGCTGCAGGCCGATCTGCGCGTGGACAGCCTGGTGCTGTATGCACCGAATGCCTTCATCGTCGACCAGGTTCGCGAGCTGTACCTGGCCCGGATCCGCGAGCTGCTGGCGCATTTCGCTGGTTTCAGCGACGTTTTTCTTGAAATCGGCTCGCGCCCGCGCCCTGTGGAGGCGCAGAACGCGCCGGTTTCCACGCCGTCGGCGCATGTGTCCAGCGAACCGCAGGTGCCCTTCGCCGGCAATCTGGACAGCCACTACACGTTCGCCAACTTCGTCGAAGGCCGCAGCAACCAGCTGGGCCTGGCCGCCGCCTTCCAGGCAGCGCAGAAGCCGGGCGACCGGGCGCACAACCCGCTGCTGCTGTACGGAGGCACGGGCCTGGGCAAGACCCACCTGATGTTCGCCGCCGGCAACGCCATGCGCCAGGCCAATCCAGGTGCAAAGGTGTTGTACCTGCGTTCGGAACAGTTCTTCAGCGCGATGATCCGGGCCCTGCAGGAAAAGACCATGGATCAGTTCAAGCGCCAGTTCCAGCAGGTGGATGCGCTGCTGATCGATGACATCCAGTTCTTCGCCGGCAAGGACCGCACCCAGGAAGAGTTCTTCCACACCTTCAACGCGTTGTTCGATGGCAAGCAGCAGATCATCCTGACCTGCGACCGCTATCCGCGCGAAGTCGAGGGCCTGGAAGCGCGCCTGAAGTCGCGGCTTGCCTGGGGCCTGTCGGTCGCGATCGAACCGCCGGACTTCGAGACCCGCGCCGCGATCGTGCTGGCCAAGGCGCGCGAACGCGGTGCCGAGATTCCCGATGATGTTGCGTTCCTGATCGCCAAGAAGATGCGCTCCAACGTGCGCGACCTCGAGGGCGCGCTGAATACCCTGACCGCCCGCGCCAACTTCACCGGCCGCGCGATCACCACCGAATTCGCCCAGGAAACCCTGCGCGACCTGCTGCGCGCCCAGCAGCAGGCGATCAGCATTCCCAACATCCAGAAAACCGTTGCCGACTACTACGGCCTGCAGATCAAGGATCTGCTGTCGAAGCGTCGGACCCGCTCGCTGGCCCGTCCCCGCCAGGTCGCCATGGCCCTGACCAAGGAACTGACCGAGCACAGCCTGCCCGAGATCGGCGACGCCTTTGCCGGTCGCGATCACACCACGGTGCTGCATGCCTGCCGCCAGATCCGGACCCTGATGGAGACCGACGGCAAGCTCCGCGAGGACTGGGACAAGCTGATCCGGAAGCTGAGCGAATGATGCACGGATGCCGATGAGGCGTCATCGCACAAAACGGTGCAGAATCCGGTAGCAAGCGCGGGACACGTTGTGGATAAAAATGCCGTTTGAAATCGCGCCAGATTTATCCACAGCTTTACCCACCCCTTGGGGGTCGGTAATGCAGAGGGTTTCGAGGTCTGAAATACCTTTAATTACAAAGACTTAGCATTGTTTTCCAGCGATTCTGTCTCTACCAGCACCACCAAGCTTTTGATTTATTCCACATTTTTTAAAGCATAGGGGCACGGAACCACATGCGTTTCACACTGCAGCGCGAAGCCTTTCTCAAGCCGTTGGCACAGGTCGTCAACGTGGTCGAACGCCGCCAGACCCTTCCGGTTCTGGCCAATTTCCTGGTCCAGGTGCAGAACGGCCAGCTGTCGCTGACCGGTACCGACCTGGAAGTGGAGATGGTGTCGCGGATCGCGGTTGAAGATGCCCAGGACGGCGAAACCACCATTCCCGCCCGCAAGCTGTTCGAGATCATCCGCGCCCTGCCCGACGGCAGCCGGATCACCGTCTCGCAGACCGGAGACAAGATCACCGTGCAGGCCGGTCGCAGCCGTTTCACCCTGGCCACGCTGCCTTCGAACGACTTCCCGTCGGTGGATGAAGTGGAAGCCACCGAGCGCGTGGCCATCGGCGAGGCGACCCTGAAGGAGCTGATCGAGCGCACCGCGTTCGCGATGGCCCAGCAGGACGTGCGCTACTACCTCAACGGCCTGCTGTTCGACCTGCGCGGCGATGCCCTGCGTACCGTTGCCACCGACGGCCACCGCCTGGCGCTGTGTGAAACCGATCTGGCCAAGCCCAGCGGGTCCAAGCGCCAGATCATCGTGCCGCGCAAGGGTGTGACCGAACTGCAGCGACTGCTGGAAAGCGGCGATCGCGAGATCGAGCTGGAAGTCGGCCGCAGCCACGTGCGCGTCAAGCGCGACGATGTCACCTTTACCTCGAAGCTGATCGACGGCCGCTTCCCGGACTACGAAGCGGTGATTCCGATCGGTGCCGACCGTGAAGTGAAGGTTGATCGCGAAGCGCTGCGCGCCTCGCTTCAGCGCGCCGCGATCCTGTCCAACGAGAAGTACCGCGGCATCCGCGTGGAAGTCTCGCCGGGCAACCTGAAGATCAGCGCGCACAACCCGGAACAGGAAGAAGCCCAGGAAGAGATCGAAGCCGATACCACGGTCAGCGACTTGGCCATTGGCTTCAACGTGAACTACCTGCTGGATGCCCTCTCCGCCCTGCGCGATGAGGAAGTCATCATCCAGCTGCGCGATTCCAACTCCTCGGCGCTTGTACGTGAGTCCAGCAGCGAGAAGTCGCGCCACGTGGTGATGCCGCTGCGTCTCTGACAGCTGCTGTTCCACGTGGAACCGAACGACGCCCGGGATCTTCCCGGGCGTTTTTTTTTGCAGGTTCCACGTGGAGCATCGAGAAGACGCAGTTCTCCGGACGACGTCACTTCCGTCGATGGGCTCGGTTGAAATCCGTTGCCTTTCCGGGATGTTCGTCTCGATCGTTGAAAACAGGATCGCTGGATCGTAGCAATGACGAGTCGCGATTGATCGAAAGTCCAGGTGCAGGATCCGATACTCGTCGCCTGTCCCCAGATCTGGCCTGACAGGGACCGATGATCCTGCATCGCGGCGCGATGGACTTCCCTCTGCAAACGCCGCTGTCCACAGGGAAGATTCGATGCAGATTGGGGCAAGCCTAGCTTCTAAATCTGGGTATAAATCTAAAGCATGGTGGTGATGGTAGAGCCAGATCTCGTGGAAAAACACCTTATCTGACTGATTTAAAAGAAATTTATGCACCTGAAACCCCCTGTATATCGGCCTCCCAGCCTGGGGGGGAACCTGTGGATAGTTTCGAAGGCATGGCAAAAGGGCTTTTTTATCCACAGATTGCCCATACCTTGTGTATAAGTCATACAGGGCAGCTGTGGACAGCGTGGAACGATCGGTCTGAATTCTTTGAAATCTGTGGAACCGCCCAGGGCATGGGACCGTAGATTTCAAGGAATCTGCAGGTTCATCCGCTGGTACTCGTCGGCGACGAGGCAAGCGCTGTCCACGGCATCGCCTGAAATCGGCGAAATCCAAGGCTCACACCCCCGCTACCCTTCGCAGAATCGAAGGATTTCCGGGCTTGCCGAGACCCGCATCTGCTGGGATGAGGAAACAGCGCCACGTGGAACCAGCGGTCAGGGCGCAGGCAGACCTGCGGTAACTGCTCCATAGCTGGCCGGATAGCTGGCCGGGCACGTCCGGCTTGACCGATGCAGTAAGCTGATGAATTCCCTGCCCCTCTGCCGCCCCGTGCGGATGGTCTTTCGCGCCCCATGCTTATCCGCCGCCTCGCCCTGCACCAACTGCGTCGCTTCAATGCGGTGGAGCTGTCGCCCCAGCCGGGATTGAACCTGCTGACCGGCGACAACGGTGCCGGCAAGACCAGCGTGCTCGAGGCCCTGCACCTGATGGCCTATGGGCGCAGCTTCCGTGGTCGTGTCCGCGATGGATTGGTGCGCCAGGGCCAGGAAGCGCTGGAAATCTTCGTGGAATGGGACGAACAACGTGCCAATCACCCGCCGCACCGCCGAAAGGCCGGCCTTCGGCACAGTGGTCAGGATTGGAAGGGGCGCCTGGACGGCGAAGACGTGGCCCAGCTCGGCAATCTGTGCGCAGCGCTTGCGGTAGTCACATTCGAGCCAGGCAGCCATGCGTTGGTCAGCGGTGGTGGTGAACCCCGCCGCCGATTCCTCGATTGGGGCTTGTTCCACGTGGAACCTGATTTCCTGTCCCTGTGGCGCCGGTATTCGCGGGCACTGAAACAGCGCAATGCCCTGCTCAAGCAAGGTGGCCCGTCGCGGATGCTGGATACCTGGGATCACGAACTGGCTGAAGCCGGCGAACCGTTGACCAGCCGTCGGCAGCACTACCTGGAGCGTCTGCAGCAGCGCACCGTGGCGCTGGCTTCCAGCCTGGCCCCGCAGCTCGGCATCCAGGCACTGGAACTCAGCCCGGGCTGGCGTCGGCACGAGCTCCCTCTGGCCGATGCGCTGCTTCTGGCCCGGGAACGTGACCGCCAGGCCGGATACACCTCGGTCGGTCCGCACCGGGCAGACTGGAGCGTGGATTTCCACAGCATTCCGGGTCGCGATGCGCTGTCCCGCGGCCAGGCCAAGCTGACGGCATTGGCCTGCCTGCTGGCGCAGGCCGAGGACTACGCGGAACAGCGCGGCGAATGGCCGGTGATCGCATTGGACGATCTGGGCTCGGAGCTGGATCGCACCCACCAGGCGCGGGTTCTGCAGCGCCTGCTCGGTGGGCCGGCGCAGATCTTCATCACCGCCACCGAAACGCCGGCGGCGCTGCAGGAACTGACCCACATCGCCCGGTTTCACGTGGAACATGCACAGATCGTGGCTGTGCCATAGTGGGCACACCAGGGCCGCTCGACCCCGGCTGGTATAATTCGGGTTGAAATCCTTTCATTCTCGGCGCATCGCTCCAAGCGGTGGCCGACCTGCGGAGCCTACGGCAAGCGCAATGAGCGACGAACAGAACACCCCGGCAAACAACGGCAATTACGACGCCAACAGCATCACCGCCCTGGAAGGCCTGGAGGCTGTCCGCAAGCGACCCGGCATGTACATCGGTGACGTGCATGACGGCACCGGTCTGCACCACATGGTGTTCGAGGTTGTCGACAACTCGATCGACGAAGCGCTGGCCGGCCACGCCGATCACGTTGCAGTGACGATCCACGCCGATGGCTCGGTTTCGGTATCCGACAACGGTCGCGGCATTCCGACCGGCAAGCACGAGCAGATGAGCGCCAAGCTCGGTCGCGAAGTGTCGGCTGCCGAAGTGGTGATGACCGTCCTGCACGCAGGCGGCAAGTTCGACGACAACAGCTACAAGGTGTCCGGCGGCCTGCACGGCGTCGGCGTCAGCGTGGTCAACGCGCTGTCGCAGAAGCTGCTGGTGGACGTGTTCCAGAACGGCTTCCACTACCAGCAGGAATTCAGCAACGGCGCCGCCGTGACCGCGCTGGCCAAGCTGGAAACCACCACCAAGCGCGGCACCACCGTGCGCTTCTGGCCGTCGACGGTCGCCTTCCACGACAACGTGGAATTCCACTACGACATCCTGGCTCGCCGCCTGCGCGAGCTGTCGTTCCTGAACTCCGGCGTCAAGATCGTCCTTGCCGACGAACGTGGCGATGGCCGCCGTGATGACTTCCACTACGAAGGCGGCATCCGCAGCTTCGTGGAGCATCTGGCCCAGCTGAAGACCCCGCTGCACCCGAACGTCATCTCGGTCACCGGCGAGCACAACGGCATCGTCGTGGATGTGGCGTTGCAGTGGACCGACTCCTACCAGGAGACGATGTACTGCTTCACCAACAACATTCCGCAGAAGGACGGCGGCACCCACCTTGCCGGCTTCCGCGGTGCGCTGACCCGTGTGCTCAACAACTACATCGAGCAGAACGGCATCGCCAAGCAGGCCAAGATCAACCTGACCGGCGATGACATGCGCGAAGGCATGATCGCGGTGCTGTCGGTGAAGGTGCCGGACCCGAGCTTCTCCAGCCAGACCAAGGAAAAGCTGGTCAGCTCCGACGTGCGCCCGGCGGTGGAAAACGCCTTCGGCGCGCGCCTGGAAGAGTTCCTGCAGGAAAACCCGAACGAAGCCAAGGCGATCGCCGGCAAGATCGTCGACGCTGCGCGTGCACGCGAAGCGGCGCGCAAGGCCCGCGACCTGACGCGCCGCAAGGGCGCGCTGGATATCGCCGGCCTGCCGGGGAAGCTGGCCGACTGCCAGGAAAAGGACCCGGCGCTGTCCGAACTGTTCATCGTCGAGGGTGACTCGGCAGGTGGCTCGGCCAAGCAGGGCCGCAACCGCAAGAACCAGGCGGTGCTGCCGCTGCGCGGCAAGATCCTCAACGTGGAACGCGCACGCTTCGACCGCATGCTGTCCTCCGACCAGGTGGGTACGCTGATCACGGCCTTGGGCACCGGCATCGGCCGTGACGAGTACAACCCGGACAAGCTGCGGTACCACAAGATCATCATCATGACCGACGCCGACGTCGACGGCGCCCACATCCGCACCCTGCTGCTGACCTTCTTCTACCGTCAGATGCCGGAGCTGATCGAGCGCGGTTACGTCTACATCGGCCTGCCGCCGCTGTACAAGATCAAGCAGGGCAAGCAGGAGCTGTACCTGAAGGACGACCCGGCGCTGGACAGTTACCTGGCCAGCAGTGCGGTGGAAAACGCCGCGCTGGTGCCGGCCACCGGCGAACCGGGCATCGAAGGCCTGGCGCTGGAAAAGCTGCTGCTGGCCTATGCCGCCGCGCTCGATTCCATCGAACGCAATGCCCACCGCTATGACCGCAACCTGCTCGAAGCGCTGGTCGATTTCGTGCCGATGGACATGGACAGCCTGCGCAATGCGGGCGAAGGCGAAGGCCTGGATGCGCTGGCCAAGCGCCTCAACCAGGGCAGCCTGGGCAGCCCGCGTTTCAGCCTGGAACTGCAGGAGGCCAACGAGGAGCGCCCCGCCGCCGTGCTGGTGACCCGTCGCCACATGGGCGAGGAGCACATCCAGGTGCTGCCGCTGTCGGCGTTCGAAAGTGGCGAACTGCGCGCGATCCACCAGGCCTCCAAGCTGCTGCACGGGCTGGTGCGCGAAGGTGCAACGATTTCCCGCGGCGCCAAGTCGATCGAAGTCGACAGCTTCGCGAAGGCGCAGAACTGGCTGCTCGAGGAGGCCAAGCGCGGCCGCCAGATCCAGCGATTCAAGGGTCTGGGTGAAATGAATCCGGAGCAGTTGTGGGATACCACGGTGAACCCGGAGACCCGTCGCCTGCTGCAGGTGCGCATCGAGGATGCGGTCGCTGCCGACCAGATCTTCAGCACCCTGATGGGCGATGTGGTCGAACCGCGTCGTGACTTCATCGAAGACAATGCGCTGAAGGTCGCCAACCTGGATATCTGACACAATCGGGACCTGGCCGGTGCGCGGGGAGCTGCACCGGCCTTCGTCCCTTGAACGCAGGTACCTGATGTCCGCATCCGCCCCGGTCTCCGCCGCTCCGCCTCCGGTTCCGCCGCCGTCTACCCCGCCGCGCGCCGTGGCACCGTTGGCAGGTTTCTTCATCGACCTGGGCATCGCCGCCGTCACCCTGGTCGGCCTGAGCATGGTCACCGGACTGTTCTGGGGCTTCTACCGTGCGATCGTGGTCAGCCGCGCCAACGTCGCGGCCAATGGCGGTGCACTCACACCTGACAGCGCCGGCGCGGCAGTGGGCCAGCCCGGGGCCCTGGCCCAGATCCTGATGGCCCTGATCGCCACCGGTGGTGCCGCGCTGCTGCTGTACTTCTGGCGGCGCCCGGCGAACGCCGGCGAACGCCTGGCCTCGCGACAGGCGCTGCAGCGTCCTTCCACCTGGGGCTGGACCCTGCTGGTGGCCACGCTGATCGTGGTTGGCAGCAACGGCGTCGCCTTCCTTTCCAAGCAGTTCGGCATCGAGCCGGTGCCGACCAACGTGGAACTGATGCAGAGCGCGATCGCGCGCTTCCCGTTGTTCCTGGTGCTGTTTGCGGTCGTCCTCGCCCCCGCCTACGAAGAGCTGCTGTTCCGTCGTGTCCTGTTCGGGCGCCTGTGGCAGGCCGGCCGCCCCTGGCTGGGCCTCATCCTCAGCAGCCTGGCGTTCGCCCTGGTCCATGAAGTGCCCGGTGTCAGCAAGAACTCGCTGCTGGGCATGGCGCAGCTGTGGCTGGTCTACGGCGGCATGGGTGCCGCCTTCTGCTGGCTGTACCGCCGCACCGGCACCCTGTGGGCGGCGATCACGGCGCATGCGCTGAACAACGCGGTGGCGCTCGCCGCAATGGTGTTCCTGGGGTCAACGTAACGCCGTGCCCGCTTGACGAAAGATTAAGCAGGTACTCTACACACTGCGCACATGAACACGGGGGCGGACCCATGAAACAACTGCTGCTGGCTCTAGTCATCACCACCGTGGTCAGTGCCTGTGCGACCACCACCTCGCCAACCGGAAGACGGCAGATGGTGGGCGGCGTATCGCAGGCACAGCTTGACCAGCTCGGCGCGCAGGCGTTTGCCGAGACCAAGCAGAAAGAGAAGATCAGCACCGATGGCCGCCAGAACGGCTACGTGCAGTGCGTGGTCAACGCGTTGGTCGCGCAGTTGCCGCCTCAGTACCGTGGCGTACGGTGGGAGACCGCCGTGTTCGTCGACAAGGAACCGAACGCCTTTGCCCTGCCCGGCGGAAAAGTGGGCGTGAACACCGGCATTTTCACCGTCGCCAAGAACCAGGACCAGTTGGCTGCCGTGATCGGCCATGAGATCGGCCATGTCATCGCGCGTCACCACGAAGAACGCATCACCCGGCAGATGGGCGCGCAGACCGGCCTGGCCGTGCTGGGCGCGCTGGCCGGTGCCGCCTATGGCGATGGCGCCGCCAGCACGGTCAACCAGCTGGGTGGGATGGGCGCGCAGGCGGCCTTCCTGCTGCCGGGTTCGCGCACGCAGGAAAGCGAGGCAGACGTGATTGGCCAGCGGCTGATGGCGCAGGCTGGATTCAACCCGGCCCAGGCCGTGGACCTGTGGCAGAACATGATGGCCGCCAGCGGCGGTCGCAGCCCGCAATGGCTGTCCACCCACCCCGATCCGGCCAACCGGATCCAGGAGCTGCGACGTGATGCACCGGGCCTGACGCCGGTCTACCAGCAGGCGCAGGCGGCCGGGCTGCGGCCAAAGTGCGGATGAGTGCGCAGTTCTATGCTGTATTGCAGCACATAAAACGATTTCTCACGCCATCTGTTTCTGATACGTTTGGCGGCTCAGATTTTTCTGACAGTCCGACTTTGCCGCTATCCGGCGGTTCGATCGAGGTGAACGATGATTTTCCGTAACCACAAAGCTGTGCTTTCCGTCCTCGTCGCGACCGCCCTGACCGGCGCCGTGGTCACCGATGCCTTTGCGCAGTCCTCGCGTTCCTCCGACCGTGGCAGCCGCGGCGGTAGCAGCAAGCAGGCCAAGGCCGAACCGCTGTACCCGAATGCGACCCGCCAGGAGCCGACCGCCAAGGCCTCGGCCAAGATGGGCAGCAAGCTGCAGAAAATGATCGACAGCTACAACAAGGAAAAGTTCCCGGAGACGCGCGAACAGGCTGACGCGATCCTGGCCGACAGCGCTTCCAACGAGTACGACAAGTCGCTGGCCGCGCAGCTGGCCTCGCAGGCCGCCTACCAGACCGACGACGTGCCGGGCGCCATCGCGTATCTGAAGCAGGTGATCCAGTTCAACGGCCTGGACAACAACGGCCACTTCCAGTCGATGCTGATGCTGGGCCAGCTGCAGCTGCAGGAAGACAAGACCGCCGAAGGCCTGGCCACCCTGGACAAGTACTTCGCAGAGAGCAAGTCGACCAAGCCGGAAGAGCTGATCGCCAAGGGCCAGGCGCTGTACCAGCTGGAGCGCTACCAGGAAGCGATCCCGGTGCTGAAGCAGGCCATCGCCGGCGCCGCCGAGCCGAAGGACAACTGGAACCAGCTGCTGATGGCGGCCCTGTCCGAAGCCGGCCAGACCGGTGAGGCCGTGCAGGCCGCAGAAGCGCTGGCGGCCAAGAACCCGACGGACAAGAAGGCCCAGCTGAATCTGGCCAACATGTACATGCAGGCTGACCAGATGCCGAAGGCCGCCGCGGTGATGGACAAGCTGCGCAGCAGCGGCCAGCTCACCGAAGAGCGCGAGTACAAGCAGCTGTACTCGATCTATGCCAACACCGAGAACAAGGAAAAGGACGTCATCGCGGTCATCAACGAAGGGTTGCAGAAGGGCATCCTGAAGCCGGATTACCAGGTCTACCTGGCGCTGGCCCAGTCCTACTACTACTCCGACCAGGTGCCGCAGGCGATCGATGCGTGGCAGAAGGCTGCCCCGCTCTCCAAGGACGGTGAGACCTACCTGAACCTGGCACGCGTCCTGCATGCCGAAGGTCGCGTCCCCGAGGCCAAGCAGGCCGCCCAGCAGGCGCTGGCGAAGGGCGTGAAGAACCAGGCGGATGCCAAAAAAATCATCAACCTGAAGTAAGTAGGAATAACGCCTGAATGCCTGCTCAGTTGATGCGCAGGCGCTCAGGATTGGTATAAGCTTGGAGGTTCCTGCGGTGTCATGCACCGCTGATCAGGGATCCCGCCCCCGGGATTCCGGCCCCACTATTGAGCTCTTGGCGCATGACGGAACAACTAGTCGTTCACCGGTACGAACAACCCGATGACAAGGGGCTGAGCTGGCCTCGCATCGTCGGCATCGCGTTTGTAATTGCCCTGCATCTGGCCGCCTTCATGATGCTCCTCATTCCCGCCGTGGCTCCCAAGGCCGTCGCGGAGAAGGAGCGCAACGTCATGGTGACCATCGTCGACGCGCCGCCGCCGCCCCCACCGCCGCCGCCGCCGCCGCCGCCGCAGGATACTCCGCCACCGCCGGTGAAGAATCTGTCGCCGCCGAAGCCGTCGCCCGTACCGCCGCCGCCGCAGGCGCCGGTCGTGGACGTGCCGGAGCCGCGCCCGAACGATATCGTCACCCCGCCGTCGCCCCCGTCGCCGCCGGCTCCGCCGACCTCGATCGAGGCCAGCGTGGACATCTCGTCGAAGGCCATGAATCCGCCGCGCTATCCGCCGGCCGCCTTCCGCGCGGGTATCCAGGGCGAAGTGATCCTGATCATTGATGTCGATGCCAACGGCAACGTCACCAATGTCACGGTGGAAAAGTCCAGCCGTAACCGCGACCTGGACCGTGCTGCGATGGAAGCAGCTCGCAAGTGGCGCTTCAACGCCGCTGAATCTGGCGGTAAGAAGGCGGCAGGTCGCGTTCGCGTCCCGGTCAACTTTGCGCTGAACTGATGCGTCCGGGTGGCCCTCCGGCCACCCCCGCTCCCGGTTCGATTGTTTAGCTTAGCTACACCCTTTATCACCACACACAACAAAGGTAAGCGTCATGCTGCAGGAAATTTTCATCGCCGCTGCTGCCGGGGGCAATCCGTCCAACGCCCTGTCGCAGATGGGCTTCGAGCACCTGATCCACGAAATGACCACCAAGCCGGGTGATTTCGCGGTTTCCTGGGTCGTGCTGCTGACCCTGATCGCCATGTCGGCCATGTCCTGGTACTGGACCGTCATCAACATCTTCCGTGCCACCCGCCTGAAGAGCGCCGCTGACCGCGTCGTCAGCCTGTTCTGGGACACCCCGAACGCGCAGGACGCCATCCGTGCGATGGAAGAGCAGCCGGCTTCGGAGCCGTTCTCGAAGATCGCCCTGGACGCTGCCCAGGCCGCTGCCCACCACCAGCGCGCTGAAGGCGGTGCTACCGGCGGCGTCGGTGAGAACCTGAGCCGTTCGGAGTTCGTCGACCGCGCTCTGCGCCAGGCCGTCACCCGCGAAAGCAACAAGCTGCAGTCGGGCATGACCCTGCTGGCCACCGTCGGCGCGACCGCTCCGTTCGTCGGTCTGCTGGGTACCGTGTGGGGCATCTACGGCGCGCTGATCAAGATCGGTGCCACCGGCTCCGCTTCGATCGACGCCGTTGCCGGCCCGGTGGGTGAAGCGCTGATCATGACCGCGATCGGTCTGTTCGTCGCAATCCCGGCCGTGTTCGCCTTCAACTTCTTCAGCAAGATCAACAGCGCGACCATCAGCAAGTTCGATACCTTCGCGCACGACCTGCACGACTTCTTCGCCACCGGTTCGCGCGTCCGCTAATTGCGGCGCGCGTCACCCAGCGACGAAGTAAGTAGTCACCAAGATCTAGACGGAGCCCGTTATGGCTTTCAGTAGTGGTAACAGCGGCGGCCCCATGGCCGACATCAACGTTACGCCCCTCGTGGACGTGATGCTGGTGCTGCTGATCATCTTCATCATCACGGCGCCCCTGATGTCCCACAAGGTCAAGGTGGATCTGCCGGAAGCCAACCTGATCCAGAAGCCGGAAGATGCTGAAAAGCGTCCGAACCCGATCACGCTGGCAGTCAAGGAAGACGGCTCGATCTACTGGAACGACGAAGAAATCAACAAGCAGACTCTCGAGTCCCGCTTGGCGACCGCCGCACAGCAGACCCCGCAGCCGCCGCTGAACCTGCGTGGTGACCGCACCACCAAGATGCGCGTCATCAACGACCTGACCAAGGTCGCGCAGGAACAGGGCATGCTGGACGTCGGCTTCGTTGCGACCAAAGAAAAGGGGCAATAAGCCATGGCATTCAGTAGTGGTGGTGGCAAGGGCCCCATGGCAGACATCAACGTCACGCCCCTCGTGGACGTGATGCTGGTTCTGCTGATCATCTTCATCGTGACCGCGCCGATCATGACGTACCCGATCGCCGTGGACCTGCCGCAGCGCGTGCTCAACCCACCGCCGCAGCTGGTCGAACCGCCGCCGCCGATCGAACTGAAGATCGACGCCAGCAACCAGGTCTCGTGGAACAACAGCCCGATCAATACCAGCGAGCTGCAGCAGCGGATGGAGCAGGAGGTCCAGCGTGACCCGACCAACCAGCCGGAACTGCGCATCGACGCCAGCCCGGATTCCGAGTACGACGTGATGGCCAAGGTTCTGGCCGCCGCGAAGAATGCTCAGATGAAGAAGATCGGATTTGTGCAGCAGTAAACGCTACACCGCAATACAACAGTCATGACGCGACTGCAGACGCCCCTGGAAACAGGGGCGTTTTTTTGTGTTCTCGTCGTGGCGCACGGGTTGGGGTCAGATCCCTTTTCCTGAGGAAAGGGATCTGAGCCCATCCGACCCCATCCGGCAGCAGGCGCCGCTATGATCGGCGGATGCTCGCCCTCTTCGACTCCCTGCGCCATTGGCTCGACGGCATCGCCCACCTCGGCACGATCCTGGCGGTGGCCTACCTGCTCTACCTGTTCGCGCTGGCGGGCTGGATCATGCTGCAGAAGCGCGAGCCGGTGGCCACGCTGAGCTGGATCCTTTCGCTGGCACTGCTGCCCTACCTCGGGCTCTTCATCTACTACCTGCTGGGGCCGCAGAAGGTGAAGCGGCAACGGCTGCGTCGTGGCCGTGCACGCTCGGGCATGGAGCACTACAGCGATGTCTGCCCGCCCGATTCGGACTGCACCGAGCTGGCCAAGGTTGCCCAGGCCACCACCGGACTGGCGCCCAGCAGTGCCACCGAGGTGACCTGGCTGGTCGACGGCGCAGCCACCTATGCCGCGCTGCTCGACGCGATCGCACAGGCGCGCGACCACGTGCACCTGGAGTACTACATCTTCAACCCCGACCATGCCGGCACCGCACTGCGCGATGCCCTGGTCGAACGTGCGCAGGCCGGTGTGCAGGTGCGCCTGCTGCTGGATGCGGTGGGCTCTTCCGCCCTGCCCCGGCGCTTCCTGCAGCCACTGCTGGACGCCGGCGGCGAAGCGATCTGGTTCCATCCGCGACAGCTGCTGAAGCCGTTCAAGCGCCCGTGGCTGAACCTGCGCACCCACCGCAAGCTGGTGATCGTCGACGGTCGCCTCGCCTTCACCGGCGGCATCAACATCACTGACGAGGAAGACGAGAGCCGCAGGCCCGACGCTTACCGCGACCTGCACATGCGTATCCGCGGCCACGTGGTGCGCAGCCTGCAGCTGGTGTTCGCCGAGGACTGGCTCTATGCCAGTGGCCAGGACCACTCGCGTTTCGACATCGCCCGCCTGTGGCCGGCCGACATGCCGCTGCGTGCGGATGGATCGATCAGCGCCCAGGTGCTGGTGTCCGGGCCCGACTCGGGCTGGGAGACCATCCACCGCCTGCACGTGGCGGCGATCCAGGAAGCACACGAGCGCGTGTGGCTGGTGACGCCCTACTTCGTGCCCGGTGAAGCAGCGAGGATGGCGCTGACCTCGGCCGCGCTGGGCGGCCTGGACGTGCGCCTGCTGGTGCCGAAGATGAGCGACTCCTGGTTCGTCACCCAGGCCGCACGGTCCTACTTCGACGAACTGCTGCACGCGGGCGTGAAGATCTACGAGTACGGCCCGCGCATGCTGCATACCAAGGCGTTCATCGCCGACGACGATGTCTGCATCGTCGGCAGCGCCAACTTCGACCACCGCAGCTTCCGGCTGAACTTCGAACTGTCGATGATGATCAGCGACCGTGACCGCGTCGCTGCACTGGCCGAACTGCTGCAGGGCGAATTCGACCGTTCCACGCGGGTGCACGACCAGGCCGGCCGCTCGCTGTGGCTGCACCGCCTGCCCGAGGCCTTCGCCCGGCTGGCCTCGCCGCTGCTCTGACGCAGCGCTACACTGCGGCGATCATCCGGGGAGCCCGACTATGTACTGGTTGTACCTGCTGCTGGCGCTGGGCTGCTTTGCCTTCGCCCTGAAGACCCCGAGCGCGGGGTTGATGACCCTGTGCCTGCTGGCGGCGCTCGGCTTCCTGCTGGCCTGGGTGCGCGGCCGCTACGTGGCCCGCTTCGGTGACCTGCAGCGCGACCCGGCCACGCTGATCGATGCCGAGGAGCTGCGCCGCCTGCGCGAACAGGCCCAGGCCCGCCGCACTGATGACCACAACGACCACGACCCGTCCCCTCTTTCCAAGTAGTCCCGTTCCATGACCCAGCTCAGCGTCAACGTCAACAAGATCGCCGTCCTGCGCAATTCGCGCGGCGGCGCCGAACCGGACGTGGTGCGCGCCGCCCAGGCCTGCCTGGATGCCGGCGCGCATGGCATCACCGTGCATCCGCGGCCGGACCGCCGGCATATCACCGCCGAGGACGTGCTGGCCCTGTCCACGCTGACCCGCGCGCGTGGCGTTGAATTCAACATCGAAGGCAATCCGTTCGCGCCGCCGCGCGAGGGCTACCCGGGGCTGCTGCCGCTGTGCGAACAGACCCGTCCGGCGCAGGCCACCCTGGTCCCCGATGATGATGGCCAGATCACCTCCGACCACGGTTTCGACTTCGAACGCGATGCCGAGCGCCTGCGTCCGCTGGTGGCTGCGCTGAAGGCCATGGGGTGTCGGGTCAGCCTGTTTGTTGACGCGGGCAACCCATTGCTGGAGCAGGCAGCTGAGGTGGGGGCGGACCGCATCGAGCTGTATACCGGGCCCTATGCAGAGGCGCATGCGGCGGGCGATGCCGATGCGATGCTGGCGCTGTTCGCCACTGCTGCCCGACGAGCGCAGGCCGTCGGCCTGGGTGTCAATGCTGGCCACGACCTGTCGCAGGACAACCTGCGCGACTTCCTGGCCCATGTGCCGGAGGTGCTGGAGGTGTCGATCGGTCACGCGCTGATCGGCGAGGCACTGTATGACGGGCTGGATGCCACCGTGCGCGGGTACCTGGCGCTGCTTTGATGCATTGCAGCCGAGCGTAGGCTCGGCTCCACAAGGTCTCTGCATCAACTGTAGAGCCGAGTCCATGCTCGGCTCAGCCTCGCCCTGAACCCTTCAGGCGGCCGTCGCAGCCATTGAGACGGCCACGACGTACCCTGCCGCAATGGGTATTGCGATCAAGGGCCGAGGTTCCACGTCCCACCTTGCCGGGCGCTTTGAAGGCACCGTCAGCGAGGCGGTGGACGACGGCTGGGCGGTCGACGAAAGCGAAGAGTTCCTCGCCCCGCGCCTGCGCACCGAAGTACGCGCCGAAACCGCGCGCAGCATCATCACCCGCAACAACTCGCCCGACGTCGGCTTCAGTCAATCGGTGAATCCCTACCGCGGTTGCGAGCACGGTATCAATACCCCCTGATTGTTCACTAGATAAATCCATATAGATCAACAGGTTAGAGAATAATCAGTAAACACATTGCTATCGGCACAATCCCCCGCGCAGTGCCGGCCAAACACGCCCATCCTGGAGAGGTTGGCCAACCTTCGTGGTCTGCAAAGAGTGTTAGAGCCCTGCGGCGCGCAGCAGGGCCGACATCGAGGTACCCATGCCTTTAGCAACTCGCTCCAAGGTAGCGAGAGTGAGGTTCTTTTCGCCACGCTCGATCTTGCTGTAGTAGGCGCGGTGCATCTGGATGTGGTCAGCAAAGGCTTCTTGGCTGACACCCAGATCAATGCGATGCGCGCGGATCACATCTGCAAGTTTCGCTTGGTTCGTATGCTCGACCATACGAAGCAGCTTGTGGTTCCAGTACTTTAAAGACTACGCCTCTAAAGGTAGTCTACTTATAAGTACTAATTGCATCTCCCATGAACTTTTACCTCGTATGTCCGGAACTGGAGTTCACTCTTGAGCTTCCCTTTTCTCCCATGGGCAGGGAGCAGGTCGCTATGCAGATGCGTCGAATGCAAGAAGAGGAAGGGCAAGCAAGAGGCTTTGAGTACCGCCTGGCAGAAGAGCTCTCAAAGCTCATCCCCCAGCTAACGGATTGGGACATCAAGCCGCCCACGGGTGCACAGATGGCATATGCGACTTCGCTCTGCGCACAGTTGGGCATTCCACTGCCTGCAGCAACACGTCGATCGCGGGCATTGATGCAGATCTTCTTGGCGGAAGCCAAAGCGCTCCATGGCCAACGCAGCTGATAAAGGCCTTGCCAGCCGAAGCTGTGGATAAGCCTGGGCAGAACCTACTCGCCAAACGACCGTATGGCCTACAGCTAGCTGAATTTCACGGTGTTGCGGCGCCTGTGGTTAGCAATAATACTAACGGCCCGACCTTCCCAAGTTGTCGCCATGGAACAGGATGCTCGAAAGGCCCAAGTTCCCCTCAAAGGCAGAGGGGCCGCATCGCGTGTCCCAAGCCGTTTCGATACCACTGCAACAGTGGGAGTCGACGACGGCTGGGAGTCGGTCTACCAGGAGATGGAAGACGCGCCACCGCTGAGAACTCAGGTGCAGGAAGAGCGAGCGCGCACAGTGATCAGCCACAACTCATCCCCTGACGTTGGCTTTAGCGCGTCGGTCAACCCGTACCGCGGCTGCGAGCATGGCTGTGTTTACTGTTTTGCTCGCCCTTCTCACTCCTACTTGAGCCTTTCACCAGGCTTAGACTTCGAGACGCGCCTGTTTGCAAAGACAAATGCCCCGGAGCGCCTCAGAGCAGAAATTAGCAAGTCGAACTACAAGTGCACCCCGATTGCGTTGGGGATAAACACAGACGGCTATCAGCCGATTGAAAGGAATTACCAAATTACACGCCAATGCCTTGAGGTGCTTGCTGATGCCAAGCATCCGGTGAGCTTCGTCACCAAGAGTGCCTTGATCACCAGGGACGTCGAACTGCTGGCGTCGATGGCCAAGGATCGGTTGGTTACGGTCTACTTCTCGGTCACCACGCTCGACAGGAAGCTATCTGCAAAACTGGAACCACGAGCTGCTGCTCCCCACGCAAGGCTGCGAGCAATGAATCAGCTGCACGAGGCAGGAGTACCGGTAGGGGTTTTGATCGCGCCGGTCATTCCCATGATCACCGACCATGACCTAGAAGCCATCCTTGAGGCTGCTCACGAACACGGCGCTCGGGCAGCAGGCTACGTGCTTCTCAGGCTACCCAACGAGATTAAGGACATTTGGAGAGAATGGCTCGAGCTGCACTATCCGGACCGCGCTGCGCACGTGCTTAGCTTGATGCGACAGATGCATGGTGGAAAGGAGTATGACGCCAGCTTTGGCACCAGGATGTCCGGAACTGGCCCTGTAGCGGACTTGATCCGGAAGCGCTTTGAAAAGAAGCATCGTGAACTCGGTTTCACTAGGCTGCCAGCGCTGGCCACTCATCTTTTTCAACCTCCCCAAGACAAGTCGCCACAGGGGCAACTTTTCTAGCCGAACGGAAAACGAGGCTAGCATCAGTACAAAGCTATGGATGCAGTCCGAGCGGCGCCTACAGGGACAGAGCGTCCTAGGTTTCTGAGTACTGATACCATCTCCCCGAAAAGGAAATAGCATCTCCTCCGCAGCAAGCTTAGACGGCTTTCCAAACATATTTGGTTATCCCGCTTCCTCATGAAAAGGACCAGCGTATGCCCAAGCAAGTGAGAGGTTTATCAGTCTACCGAAGCACGATTGAGCGGCTGCCACAGTTTCGCATTCTTAGCGGCCCACTCACAGAACACCAAGCGGCGATGCTGGGATTCGACGACCTTCCGCTCGCAGGCGCTTCCATTGTGCCAAGCGCCGAAGGACCCGCGACGTTATTCAATGCCCGAGGCAAAGAGATCATCCGAAAGGACCTTCCGATGGTCACCAAGTCTCGATCAATCAATACCTCGTGGAAGGACTGGCACGGACACACTCACCACGGTACTCAGACAAGATCCTATGAGACCTATCCCAGGGAATACGTTGCACCACCTGGTGAATTCCTCACTGCTGTAGATACAGACAGTGGTATCGCAATGGCTACTAGGATCATTGACCGGACGGAGCCAGAAGAGAGCATTGCAAACCTCCTCAACATCTACCTGGAATGCTTCCAACACTTCGAAATCGTTGACCCGGACCTCGCGGTGCCGGTCAGGGTCGAGAAGATCAACTGGCGCATTCTCCCTCCGGGGAAGTTCCCGTTCGATAGAGCGATGCAGGTATTGGATAGTTATCTGAAGCAGTTGACCGACAGCGACCGCGCAGTCGCTAAGCAGCGCATCCGGACCATCACTCGTCACGAGCCCGACTTCATGGCAGTCGGATTAGGCGGTTTCAGTGAGTACATCGTTTTTGGGTTCACGGGAAGGAATCGATACGTGTTCGAGAGTCCCGAGTCAGGCAATGCCACTTACATCTTCAGGAACGAGTGGGAGGCGGTGTCTCAGCTCACCAAACGCCAGATCCTTCAAGAGCAGCTGCAGGAGACCAGGATCATCCACACCTCGCGTTGGGCCGTAGAGGTCTCAGAAGCAATCCAACGGAAGTGAAGTGGTTGGGCAAAGTTTCAGAGGGGCGTAGCCCGAACCGGTACCCTGTGACCCACGCCATGGATAGCTACCTACCGATGCGTTTACTCAGGCTTAGAAGCTTAGACAGGAACTCCCAATGAAGCCAACCATCCTGGCACTGGACCTCGAAGGCACGCTCATCTCCAACGCAGTCAGTCAGATTCCTCGCCCTGGGCTTCACCGGTTCCTAGAGGATGTCCGATCGCAGTTCGAGGAACTTGTACTGTTCACTACGGTTCCCGAGGCACTTGCAAGAAGAATTGCCGGACTCCTGGCTAGGGAAGGCAGTGTTCCGGCATGGTTTGTCGAGCTTCGATACATCCACTGGTCTGGAAGGACAAAGGATCTTTCCTATGTCTCCCCCCACGTGGGTGAAGCCCTTCTCTTGGATGACCATGGCCCCTATGTGCATGATGGGCAGGAGAGACTGTGGGTCGAGATCCCGCTGTTCGGCTCCCCGTACTCGTCAGACGATGACGGGTTGCAGATCGCAGCTGAACGCCTGACCGATCGCATCATTGAACTGCAGAGTGCATCCGACCTTGGCCACATGATCGCCGATCATGGCTGAGCAGCGCGTTGTCTCGATGGCTCGTTGAAAGAGCGCGTATGCAGCGGCCGTCCTCTCGCACATTCGGCACAGTTAGGGATCAGCACGCGGGCAGCACTCGAGAAACTCTTTGATAGCGTCGCTCCGGAGAACCCGGAGACGGCCAACCAAAGGTTGCCAGCAATCAAAAGTGGTGCAGTGGCGTTGCGGCAACCTTACCTTTGCCGGCAGCAATTGAATCGGTAGCTCCAGGCGTACCCACTGCCCAGCCAACACGCTTCCCTAAAGAACGCGCAGTAGCAACCGCGGCGTCTCCCGATTGATGATGTCAACTCACTGCCAGCCTTGGGTAGCCATTGACCGCGCGCTACCGATTGCCGCGCCAAGCGGACACCAACATTGGTACTGAAGGAGCAAATCTAGCCTGCGCGACGAACGAACCCACCTCTCTGTTGCGCACTTCCCCCGTACCAGCGAGCAGGTCTTCCTTCACACCGAGCGTACCAGTAGGGTCACGATCACGCGTAAATATATGAATCAATGGAAGTAAAAAGTAGGCATGATTCTCATTTCAGTTGTTAACGTACCGTAAGGCTCACAGCAAAAAAAACTTTCCGTATACCTGATAGCTTTCGGCGCCATGGTCTATGACGTCGAAATATGCACCGCACGTGCAATCGCTTCGGAAGCGACAGGAATCAAGTGTGCGCAAGGCGTACCCTTACCCGAAGGCTTCTGCTTTTTGGTCAGCAGGTCTGATGGAACGATCGTTCAGCCCGCTTTTGAATTCTTTGCAGATGCCCATCTAACGATCGGTCCAAAGCCAAAGCTTGCCTGCAGCAAGAACACAACCGCAGCTATCGCGGCTGACCTCACCGACTTCCATCACTTTCTTGACGCAAGAAAAAAGCTCGTTTCCGACGTAGATGAGGATCTCCTCAGATCCTATGCGGACACCTTGACTGACCTGGACTCTGCGGTGACCTTGGATAAGCTCGCCGCCGCGACTATTCATCGAAGATGGTCGACCGTGACCAAGCTAATCGCATTCTGCGTGAAACGGGGATACCTGAGGAAGGCACCAGCGCTGCTGAGCAAGCAGACGAAGCGAGGAACTGTTCAAGTTCTCGACGTTGGCGTCGACCTTCCCGGGCTGAACGACGCTGACGAACTCATCACTGCGCTCCATCCCGAGACCGTCGTCGGTATTCTTGACGAACTAGGTCCAAACCCTGTGCTCGAGCGAAACGGTCTGGTTGAACTGGCATACGCAACCACGGCGCAGCGATTGATGGCTGAGCTTTGCTATCAAGCAGGACTGAGGCGGGCGGAAGTGTGCGATCTCAAAGCGAAAACCATCCTTCAGGCCCGTACGGAAGGGCGCGATCCTCTCACTGCAGTCGCCATCCCCGTGCTCGGGAAAGGTAACAAGAAGCGCAATGTTCCCGTTCCAGTCTGGCTACTCAACGCGTTGAAGCGCTATGCCAAAGGTGTTCGGCAGCGCCTCGTTGACCTCCGACTGGGATACCACAAGCTCGAGGATCACGGCGTCCTATTCGTCCTCGACGCAAACAACCGCAAGCATGCGGGCAATCCGATAACCCCGCAGATCTTCGACCGGCATTTCGCCCAGGCCAAGGACAGGCTGCTCAAACGGCTCTCCAAAGAGCGTGACCTGGCTCGCTACGAATCCACGCAGCGCGAGCGAATAACCATTCACGCCCTTCGACACACCTTCGCCTTGTACACGTACATGGAGAAGCGCGCAAACGGTGACATGGATGCGATCAAGTATGTTCAGTCGGTACTGGGACACAGTCTCAGGGATACGACTGAGTCCATCTACCTGCGAAGCGCGAACGCATTCGAGAGCGAAACCAGGGAATCGATCAGACTGCACCTTGAAGGTCAACCCTTTATGCGAATCGGCGTCGAGGCCTGACGAGTTGGAGCTCACACGGCTCCACGGCCAGCATACGCACTACTCCTCGCATGTGACCGACTCACCTTATCAAATCAGATTGAACACGGATTGGAGCGTTACGTGGCAGGAAGAAGATCCGCCCAGCTGCGGCACGCCGTAGTAGTTGAGGAAAAGGTAGGCAACACAAAGAAATGGGATGTCCGCGAGAGCGCTGGTCGCCTAGAAGTCGCGTTCAGGCGCGCCGGAGACCTGCGCGACAACATCGTTAATCTCAGCCGGTGGAAGGGCATAGGTGCAGCGGCACCGCTCTTCGCCGAGGCGTTCTGCCGAGCTAACAAGAACAGCAGGGAGACGACTAGATCCTCTTCAGCTAACAACATCGTGAGTGGCCTGGTGCAGTACCTAACCGTAAAAGGGGTAAAGATAAGCGGCCCAGACGACACTCCAATGGATCTCGGCGAGTCCTTTCTAACGTATCTGAAAGGTAGGGATACCACGCACCCGACAGTTCTCTCGGTGGAGACCCAGCGCCACTATTACGGGACCTTCAAGAAGGTCGTTCTTGCGCTGCACGAGATGGATCCACGGTGGAAGGTGATCCGTATTCCGCCAAAGCCGTTCGCAGGACTGCCACGGAAGAGCAAGCCGAAAGAGCTGGACCGTGCGGCTTGGGCCAACGTCATGAAGGCGGCGGTCGAAGAATGCATATCGACAATGGACGAAGTGTGGCCGCTTCTAGATAGGGTTCACAGTGCCCTCGCTCAGAAGAAAAAGGGCGACGCTGTATCGCTAAGCGATCCGGCAGAGGCAATTGCTCAAATATTGGCAAACTTTGACGGTCATCTTCCTCGCCAAGGCGCGGTTCACAAGCTCCCAGGCGTAGGAAAGATCAGCGAAAGCGAGTACTTCCGTCTGAGGAGACTAGCGCACCCGATCGGCGGCGATCTGATCCCATTCTTTCTCGTACTAGCCATGCACTCGGGCTTCAACGAGCAGCCACTTAGAACACTCACCCTGAATGGCATATCGGAGCACTACCCGCTTGGACAAAAGCGAACGGTGATCAAGTCCTCCAAGCGCAGGGCTGGAAGTTCCGCTCAGGGCGCGACACAGCGAGCAGCCTTCCCCGCTAGCGATCACCCGCTAGCGCCTGAAAGATTGATCAGTTTCGTTATTGCTTGGACCAAACGAATCAGAGACTACGCTGCTGGTGAGCTTGCCAATGACTTCTTCCTCCACGCAGTTTCCGAAGGCGGGCGGCACAAGCGCCGAGGAATGCACATCGACTCCTACTCAGCCAGAACCGACGACGTGACCACGCGGGTGACCGGTTACATCACGTTGTTCTGCAAACGAAGGGGGCTTAAGTACTCTGGCTCTCAAGCAAACAGGCTTGCGTTCTCCGAAGCGGTTGATGGGCTGACCGACGGCGACGCCTTCGAGCTCCGAGCAATGCTAGGCCATCGGCTACTGTCAACTGGTCAAGACAGTTACCAGACAACCACGATGCAGCATCGGCAAAAGGAACAGCTGGCAGGAGCCATGACCGCACAGGAGCGCTGGGTGACTTCAAATGGAAAGATCGACACACGCTCCGCCCGAAGTGATCGTGAGCAAACGGCAGCCACGCAGGGCTTCTGCTGTGCAGATCCATTCCAAAGTCCTCAACCAGGGCAGCGCCATGGAAAGCTCTGCACCAGCTATGGTTCCTGTCCTGCATGCCCGCTCGCCGCAGCTGATCCAAACGAAGCCTACGCGCTCGCGCGCTTTCTTCAACTGCAGGAGCTATACGAAGAAGCCAGGGCAGAGCTCGGCAGCGAGATCTGGAGGCGAAAGTTCGAGAATGCCTATCTCGCTCTCCGCGATTCATGGATCCCAGCAGTGAGCACAACTGCGAATCGACAATCAGCGATGATGATCATGCTGACGCCCCTGCCTGGACTTGAATAGTCCGGCTGTACCGCCACTAGCGAATCAATTCTAGAGATATGGCTATGCCCGCAGCAAGAAAGGTCGAAACAGCGCAGGCAGCGACCCTGCATCCTTCCTTCCAAGTTGACTATGACAGTGATGTCTGGACCTTTGCCCAGACCACGGTCGGCCAACAGAAGGAGTTTGTCACAGTTGACTGGGCAATCCCTGTGGCACGCGGAGAGTTGCTCACGGACTACAAGCACAGAGGACTGCTCTCTGAGCTGAAGTGCTACCTCAAGACCGCCATCATTGAGGACACCGTACGTATGACGGTTGGGTCTATCCCTGGCACTTACATGGGCATGAGGGAGCTGGTGAAGTTCATGGGAGAGCGGGAGATCCACTCCCTCTTCGATATCACCACGGCGATGAGCTGGGACTACGTCGAAGGTCTCGAAGAGCAGTACATGACGGCCCGAAGTGATGCCGGTCGAGACAGGGCGTGGACGCATGCGACCGCCTACAAACTCATCCATCCACTTACACAGATCTACGAAATCGCGGACAGCTTGCGCGCCAGAGGCGGACAAGCACCGTGCGAAGCGCCGTTTGACGGAAGAAAGACCTACGACGTCGTGACAGAGCCGCTCGGGCTTGCTCGAACGGGTGGATTGATGCCTGTCCCGGACGAGATCTCGGTACCGATTCTTTCCTACGCATGTGAATGGATTGAGTACGGCTCGGAGGATGTGATCAGACTTCAGGCTGAGGTCATCCCGATGCTGATCGACGCAAGAAGTGCTACGGGACCGAGACGAATCGCCTGCTTTCGTCAGATCAAACGGCACATCGAGGAGTTCCAGATGAGCCCGATCCCAGGGACACTGACACCCTGGCATGAGCCATTGGCCACCATAGATCGGATTGATGACGCTGGTGACGAGCGCGAGATTAGCGGAACTCAGGGCCTGAGACGCCTAATACTAATGACTCAAAGCGCATGCAGTGTCTTGCTGCAGGGATGCACCGGGATTCGAGCTCATGAGCTGATTGGCCTCTCCCTGGACCACGATCCGACGCTACAGCACGGTGTGGTCAAGTCAGTGACGTCGCTAGACGGACTAATGGAGGTGTTCTCCATCTGTGGCATTTCCGCCAAAAGGGAAGCGACTCGCCATGAGTGGACTGCCGGACTGCGCCCGTTGGGCACGAATCACCTGCCGATCGTGCTGAAATCCGTCGAGGTGCTGGTGCGGCTAATGGAGCCTTGGCGAGCACTATCGGGCACTAAGTCACTGATGCTCAGCTTCTCCCACGCCAAGTCCCTTCCATCGGGTCCCGATGGAATCGGCCGAATGACAGCATCCAGAAATTCTCTGCTGCAACGTGAGTTTGCCGTCGAAGCCCTCACGAAGAAGCGTGGCATCGAAACGACGCAAGCTGTTTACGAGGTGAGGTACCTACGCCCGCAGCGATGGAGGATCACCTTTGCGCACTATGTGTTCCGATCCAAGCCGGAACTAATGCCAGCGCTACGGACGCACTTCCGTCACATGAGCGAGCAGATCACGGATCAAGGGTACATTGGAAACGATGCGGCTCTGCTCGAGAACTTGGAAGGAGAGAGAGTCATGGAGACCTCTCGGTTCCTAGTTCAAATCACCCTCGGCAGGCCGATCGGAGGTGGACCGGCGCAGCGTCTTCTCATGCAGCATGCCGAATCAATGACCGAGGCACTGTCCAAGATGGACGGAGAGACGCCGATCGATAAGGCCGTGGCATACGTGAAACTCACCGACCTGCGGATATGGACAGGGACCTACGCAAGTTGCCTGATTGATATGTTGCCTGACCGTTCCAGCTGCAACCCACAAGCAAGCCTCCTCACTGTCCGCGCCTCGCCGAACTTCGGCCTACGGTCGCCCGGCCTGTGCGCGGGGTGCAAGTGCTGCATCATCCTGCCAGAGCATAAGGACTTTTGGGAGGATCGCCTCCTGAAAAATCAGGCCATTGTCCAGATGGAGCGGACCAACTCTAGGGATCAGTATTCCAAGATTGCTATGAGCCGTGTTGTTCAGAGTCGAGCAGTGCTGAGGATGATATCCAACGCTACCGGGGACGCTTCCGATCGTTCCGGCGAAAGTTGACGACATTTGCTCCATCGTCTCTCTTGGTACTCTGCTTCTGAAGCCGGGACACTGCGAGTTGGAGAGATGCGTTGTGGATGTTGGTCTTGTAAAGCAGAGCCTTCAACCTTGCGTTCTCAGCCTTAACCCTGGCGAGCTCTTCAGCTACTGAGCCTCGCCTCTCCTCCTCAGCCAGCTCCTGAATTCTAAGCCAGACGTGCCCAAGTCGAGCGTGCCTTGATCCAAAGCTCCCTCTATTTACTCCTGCCTCTGCCGCGACCGCGGTAGGCGTGATGATCCGATGACCTGCGGCCATCTTTGCCTTCAGCAGTTCATTGGTCGGGCGTCGCTTCACCAGGCGGTCAAGAGCGGCCAATGCCTTATCCTCTACTGAGTTGGGTCTGCTCATTCTGCTGTCCGCTGACGCATCATTGGTAAGCAGATAGCCTACGCCACCTTCGCCGCCCAATCATCTAGGTGGGACAAGGAGAACCTTGAAATCAATCCTGATGCAGTCGCTGCCCGGCGAGACCCACGTTCTTCAGACCCAGATGTTCAGCAACGACTTTGGGACAAGGTCCATTGTGACCATTGCAATGATGAAGCGCCGCAAAGCTTCGTGCCTGATAGGGCGCAGAATGGTTAGGTTGAGGCTATGGGGTCGGGGTCAGCGTTGGGGTACTGGAGCAGATCACCAGCCCTTTCGCACCACGCGTGAGGGCTACATAGAGGTTCTGCACGCTCATGCTCTCCGGATAGAGGACCACGGCAATGTCTGCCTCGAGACCTTTCAGAAGGAGAGTGCTGCCGACTGCTCTGCGCGCAATGGGGCGGCTGAGGTGACGATTTCGCTCGCGGGCATGAAGTGCGGCTCCTAATAGATCTTGCTCTCCGTTGATAACGCTTCGCATGGCTGATCGACAGCAGTGCAGAATCTCGGGCCGATAGACCCGAGTGCCTGTCTGTTCGGCCAAAGCGTCCACCAGCCGCAAGGCGCGCGTCATGGTCCGCTCGGACTCAAAGGCGACTGCCTCAGCTTCTACAGGAGTTGGAGGTGTCCTGGCTCTCCCTCTACGAATGGTACCGACACGCGTCACTAGATTCGCCGTGCCGACGCCCGTCATCATGAGAGCGGAGAAGGTGGCCAAGTCTTGCAGCGCACTAGGAGCCTGAAGATTGAATTGCCTGGCGAAGTTGACGAGGTCTCGCATGTCCACGGCTTCTACCGCCATTGCCCCAGGCGTTTGGCTGGTGAGTTGGTGGCGGCCTTGAACATTCATGGACTCGCCAATTACCAGAACCGTTCCTTGGCTACCAGGCGCATTGGTCCGTGCCGCAGTCAATCTTTGCTGCACTTCACTACCGGCAACCAGCTGGATCCAACGAACGGATGACGGAGCCGTAGTTAGATCAATGGGTAAGCCGGCCGTAAGAGCATGCCTTTGGGATAGCAGCCACTGGCCCAGCTCTTCATTACCTGCAATTTGCCAGCGCCAAGGGGTTCGAAGGCTACCCGCTGCTGGGAAGGACGATTGAACGTCTTGTTCCCAGTGAACCAGCCGATTTCCGCCAAATCCGAAGATGGCCTGCAGAGGGTCACCGAGGACGCACGTGGGCAAAAGCGCAGCGAGGGTGGACACGATGGAGTGCTGAACGGTGCTGCAATCCTGATACTCGTCAACCAAAAGCCGGGCGTAAGTGGCTGCGATGGGTGCAGCGATATGCCCCGAGTCCAAGAGTTGCCGGAATGATTCACGGATCGCGGGGTAGTCGCTACCCGCGTTGTTGAGCTCCAAGAGTTGGGGATGATGGCCACTGCGCGCCGGGAACTTGGCGATGAGACGCATAGCGAATCCATCAATCGTCGACAGCCGATAGGCAGAGCTGGGCACCCCCGCGCGTTTCAAGCGTGTCCTCAACGCGGTGACGCCAGCATTTGTGTGAGTCAGAACAAGGATCGGTCTGTTCCCAGAGTGGGATGCCAGCGCCTCGGCAATCAGCTGGGTTTTGCCGCATCCTGCTGGGGCGGTGATCGATCCGCGTTGGATAGCTAGCAGATCGATTTCAGGCAGCACGGGTAAAGGCCCAGAGTTGGTCTACTACTGCCTTGAAGCTAGCGTCCGCGTTTGCGTAGCCCCGAGAGACGATATCCAGGACGATTGACTGGTAAGTCGTAAGCGACTTGAACCAGCTATTCTTTTTGATACGGGAGACTTCGCCAAGCAGTACGCGAATATCAGGCGGATAGGGTGAATTCGGCCTCAGCGCTTCGATGGACGCCAAAGTTGTTAGACCGTTCGATTTGGCAACCAGCTGTTGGTTCATAAGATCTTCGCCAACACGCTCTTTAGCCTTCAGGAGCAGGGCATCAATCGATGTGTCAGGAAGGCAGAGGAACAGCTCGTCCTCCAACGTCATTCCTGCCCGCCAAGTCACGAGGCTGCCGCCTGATTGAAGATATGCTTCTGCAACACCTGGAGCGGCAGGTTTGTCAGCGTCTATGAAGACGAGGACTCGGTAACCCAGATCCATAAGCGCAGTCGCTCGGGCAAAAGCGTTGTCCGGAGTGCCTCCGCCTGCATTGACGTATGCACCACCTAAAGCCAAGAAAGAGGATTCTTTGCTGGCTACCCCCCATAGATCGAGGCCACGCACAAACCCTACCTCGCTTGCTCCCTCGCACACAATCACAGACTTCGCCAGAAAGGCCTCCGGGTCAGTGCGCAGCGTGCTTTGAATCTCGTCGGTCGAGCCAGCGGAAATGACGACATGGCCAGCCGGTCGTGGCCGAACTACAAGCAGCTGCTCACCTGAAAGCTCACGAAGTGCCACAGGGGAGTGTGTTGTGAGAAACGCTTGGAGAGGCGGCGGCGTCTCCTTGGCTCCCAAGGAATCCAGCAGCCGCATGAGCCGATGGGGCTCTAACCCATATTCCACCTCATCCACCAAGGCAATCGGCGCTGACTCCGCCGCGGCCCGTTGAAGTCCCGTCACCAAGAGTCGAGAAGAACCCGTACCAAGGGACCGAAGGGGGATGCCTGCCTCGCTGTGAAGCGCGATGGCGCCTTCGCCGATGGAGACGGAGTGCGAGTCGAGTAAGGCCTGCGGCATCGATCCGACGTCAACTCCAAGGCTCTGGGCAGTTGTCCGGACGATTCCGAGTGTCTGACTCAGGTGGGGCGATGCTTGAGCGCCAAAGTTGGCGCGCGCCTGACGCGCTGCTAGAGCGAGCTGGGCTCCCAATTCTGCGCGCTCGTCTGTTAGCCGGTTGAGCACCGACCCGCGGCTCCAAGATAAGTTGGAGCTTGTAAAGCTGCCGATGCGTGCCGGAGCTAACACGATGCGTTCTTTCCAAGGCAGGCTTCGTTCCAAGCCTTGTTGAAGCGACCTATCGGAGATCAGCGTCCAGCTGGGCTCAAGGTCCGCCCCGACTTGAAGCAGCAGCGTAAGCACTGTCTCCAACCCCGCGGCGGGTTCGTCTTCTAGGGTGTCAAATACCGAATCGAATCCTCGCAAGAAGTCGCCATAGACATCAATGTCCATCAGCGATGCCGGCAGTTCCCCGAATGTCACGGCAATACGAATGGGCTCTGAGACATCGAGGTCAAAAAAGTCCATGTCGCCGAAGGAAATGCTTCGTCGAGCACCCAAGCACAGGTCGATGGCATCGAGGATGGTGGACTTGCCACTATCGCCAGGACCGATCAAACAGTTGATGCCCGGGGCGGGCGACCAGTCGAGCGCCTTGATGGATCGAAAGTTCCGAATGGCCAAATGGCGAATTCGAGGCATGGGGCGTCCTGTAAGAGGCTTGGTCAACGGTCCGTGTAGGACGCAGACTGACACCAACTCCTACTACGCCCCTGAGGCAATCCTAGCCCTAAAGCGTTCTGCCAGTCATTGGCTCATTGGTGGAACTTGGCGCCACGCCGAGCTGCTTCGCGAACTTCCCTAACCTGTAACGCGGCAACACTGAGAGAGCGGTTCCAGGTCGCTTCTTCCGTGGTCACCTGCCCGCTTGCAGGCGACGGAGGTCCGTTCATCGCCAACAGCGGACTTCCCTGAGCGAAGGAAATTGGTTCGCGAAGCTGAATAGGCTTGAGCTGGTGTCCGCCCGGCGCGCGGCGGTGCTAGGATTCGGCCATGGACATCGGTCGGACAACCTTAACCGTCGGCGTCGCCATAGTCGCGGTTTCTTGCGGCGGGTCCCAGGGGCGCTGGACTGCCTTTGTCTATCCGCCCGGCGCGTCCACTCAGGAAGTCCGTCACGCTGTTTATGGCGATTACGACACCTTCGAGCATTGCCAGGCGGCTGCAATAGCCGCCCTGAGAAATAGCCCTCCACTGCCAGGGGCGCAGGAAGTGGGATCTTACGAATGTGGGCGCGCGTGTCGATATGACGTCGACATGGACTTGTACGTCTGCGACCAAACTCGCAAGTAGGTAGCTCCGTGCTCGCCGCCCGCCTGGCGCCTTGGTCAGCCTGGCCAGCGTGTGTGAAGTTGATCGATGACAAACCGGTGACGGTGCGTGCCATCCACGTCTCGGTGTGCCAAGAGGTGCGGGTCGTCCTCAGCAAGATGTTCGTGCTTATGCGCTATCTCCTCTGGATCGTGCGCCGGCCATCTGCGCCACGCGGCGACCAAACCGAGTGTGGCCAGAATCCCCAAGGCGGCCAAGGCAACATGCAAGCCGTAGCGCGCACCAACCCACCCGGCGAGTGGATAGGCGATCAACCAGCAAACATGCGATAGGGAAAATTGGGCAGCGAAGAGGAATGGTAGATCGGCGGACTCAGCCGAACGCCGCAGCAGCCGCCCGCCGGGGGTAACCAAGCCGGCATACGCCATGCCCAGCAGCGTCCAGGCCGGAATGACCGCCGTCCACCCGGGATGTCCCTTCAGGGCAAACCAGACGCCAAGGAAGGTAACCAGGACAACTGACATGAACAGTCCTGCAGCCAACATTACTGTCCGGTCCGAAATGCGGTCGAGAACCTTCGGAAGAAGAAGTGCGACCAGCATGGACCCGCCTCCGAAGGCCGCCAGCGCCCATGCAACCTGCTCCTCCGCCCCGCCCAGAACGGTGCGGACCATAACCACCGTATTGACGAACACCATCGCGCCGCCGGCTGCGGCGCAGAGGTTCAACGCGAGCAGGCCCTGCAATCGCGGTGTGCGGAGGTAGATTCGCATTCCACGGATGGCTCGGGCATAGGGACCGTCCTTGGAAGAGACCGCAGCGAGGGCCGGGAAGGTGGTGGACGCGACGAGCAGCGCCGAGAGGATGAAACCTACCGAGGTACCAGCGAACAGCCCGTGGAAGCTAATGATCGTCAGCAGTGCGGCAGCAAGCGCCGGGCTCAGCAGGCTTTCAAGGTCATATGCCAATCGGGAAAGTGAGAGCGCACGGGTGTAATCACGCTCTTCTTGAAGAATTTCGGGGATGGTGGATTGAAACAGCGGCGTGAAACATGCCGATGCCGACTGCAGCACAGCGATGAGGACATACACCTGCCAGATCTCGGTGACGAAGGGCAGGCAGACCGCCACAACCGCACGAACCAGATCGAGTGCGATCAGCACCCGCTTGCGCAGCCGTGCAGGGACCAACGCTCCTGAAACGGGCGCCAAGGTCACGTACACGACCATCTTGATCGCCAGCGCGGTGCCCAACACCGCTCCGGCCTGGCTGCCAGCGAGGTCGTAGGCCAGGAGGGCAAGGGCGACAGTCGCCAAGCCGGTTCCGACCAGGGCGACTATCTGGGCACCAAACAGGCGCCGAAACGCCGGGTGACTCAGTACTTCGAGCATGGGATTGTCCTGGTAGCAACGTTCTGACGGCACCAACCCGTGTGCGCCCTTTTGCCCGGATTCAGGGCAGAGGCGGCAGACAGGCGGAGTGTACGCCCACCACTGTTCGGGTCGAGGTGACGACCCCGCCGGAATGGCAGGGTCGTTGGCTAAATCCGAGTGGATTTACTTCTTCTTCGGAGCTGCCTGTGCGTCGCAACGTTCCTTCAGCGCCTTGGTCTGGGCATCCTTGAGGTCCACCTTGTACTTCGAACGGTCGGCAAGCTGTTCGCAAGTCGTCGGCTTGGCCTTGGGAGCAGCCGGGGGAGCCGGATCGGCATGGAGGGCAGGATCATGAGCGGATGCCGTGGTGAAAAGGGACATGCTGAAAAGCAGGCCGGCAATTACTGCGCTATGAGTTTTCATGTTGTTTCTCCTCGGGTTGGGTCGGCGAAGTGCCGGGTGTTACGGCTGATAGATGTCGGCTTGGTAGCCCACAAGTTCGATGCTCACGGTCACCGGCGTGTCGCTTCGGTTCTGCCAGTACCACCCATGAGTTCCTTCAAATGGCGCGACGAAGGTGCCGTGCGCCTCCCGCTGCGCAGCTTCGACGGCGTAGCTGGTCCATGCACCCTTCACGTCGGGCCGCTCACCATGCATATCGACTGCTACATCACCGGTCGCCTTCCAGCTGAACAGAATTCCCGCGCCAGCAGCCATGTGGGATTTGACCTCTTTGCCTTTCCCCGGCTCCAGCGTGATCGTCATCGCGTCCTGGCGAAGCTCACCGTTGGTGAGCGATACCGCGGCTGGATCAAGCGATTGCCCCTTGTTCGCCCCGAACGCAGCCGCAGCCTTTTCCGCCAAGGTGGTCGCTGCGTCCGATGCTGTCGAGGACGTCGGCGTAGCCGGGTCTGCGGCGGTGCTTCCGCCGTCTGCCAGGGCAGTCAGGCCCAGCGCTCGGCCGATCCCGGTGGGATCAATGCCGTACTCCGCCGGCAGAACGGCCGTAACGAGAAGCGCGCCGGCAATGGCGGCAGCGACAAGGGTCGACTTCAGCAGGCGGCCAGTCGTGGGAAGTGGTTGATTGATAGTGATTGACATGATGGGTCTCGGTCAGAAATCAGGAAGCGAAGTAGCCGGTGAGCTGCATGCCGATGAGCACGAAGCCGGCCGTCATCAAGATGGTGTTCACGCCGTAGGCCTGGCGGTTGAAGGAAGGCAGCCGACGCCAGAAGCCCATCACGATCAAGATGCCGGCAAGCGCCAGAAGTTGGCCGAGCTCAACGCCCACGTTGAACGCAAGCATGTTGGGGACCAGCCCGTCCGGCGATAGCGAGAAGTCCTGAAGCTTCGTGGCCAGGCCGAAGCCGTGGAAGAAGCCGAAGACAAGGACTGCAATCTTGGTGTTGGGTTGCACGCCGAACCACCGCTTGAACGCGCCCATGTTGTCCAAGGCCTTGTAGACCACCGAGAGACCGATGATCGCGTCGACCAGATAGGCGTCGACATGAAAGCCGCCGAGCACGCCGAGCAGCAGCGTCGTGCTGTGGCCAATGGCGAACAAGGTGACGTAGATGCTCACGTCCCGCATGCGGTATAGGAAGAAGATCACCCCGAACAGAAATAGAAGGTGGTCGTATCCAGTCACCATGTGCTTGGCGCCAAGGTAGGTAAACGCGATCAGTTGCCTACCGGTGCTTTCTTCAAGGAAGGCCTGGTCTCCCTCGCTTACACCGTGCGCGAACGCCGCAAACGGCAGGAGGACTGCGGCAAGCATCGAAAGCCAAGCAAAGAGCTTGTTGGAAGAAGTCAAAGACAAGTTCCTTGTGCAGAAAGGGGACGGGTGGTTCATGAGGAGCGACTTTCCAGAACAGAATCTTCGCGGTGAACCAATCGATACAGCGCCGGCAGCACGAGAAGTGTCAGCAGCGTTGAAGAGATGATTCCGCCGATAACAACAGTGGCGAGCGGACGCTGAACTTCCGCGCCAGCACCGACGTTCAGGGCCATAGGAAGGAAGCCCAGACTCGCCACCAAGGCCGTCATCAGGACTGGCCGGAGGCGGGTAAGAGCACCTTCGGTGACAGCCTTGTGCAGGGGGACGCCTTCTTCCCGCAGGTTCTTGATGAAGCTGATCATTACCAGGCCATTGAGCACGGCAACGCCCGAAAGAGCGATGAAGCCCACACCTGCGGAGATGGACATGGGAATGTCGCGCAGCCACAGCGCCACCACGCCCCCGGTCAGTGCAAGCGGCACGCCACTGAATACGATCGCAGCGTCCTTCCCTGAGCCGAATGCCATGAACAACAATCCGAAGATCATCACCAGAACCACTGGCACGACGACGGACAGCCGCTTGCTTGCCGAGATCAACTGCTCAAACGTGCCGCCGTACTCGATCCAGTACCCTTCCGGCAGCTGGACCTCCTGTCCGACCTTGGTGCGCAACTCCTCGACAAAGGACCCTAAGTCGCGCCCGCGCACATTGCTTGTGATCACCACCCTGCGTTTACCATTCTCACGGCTGATCTGGTTCGGACCAGGCGCGATCTCGACCTTGGCCAACTGGCCCAGCGGCACGAAGCTGCGCTCTTGGCCTGTGCTCACCCCGGGCGCGACGGCCACAGGTAGTGACGCCAGTGTCCGGACGTCCTGGCGAAGGTTCTCCGACAGACGAACCACGATATCGAAGCGCCGATCGCCTTCGAACACCTGGCCGACCGATTCACCTCCCAGCGCCACCGAGATGGTCTTCTGCACGTCGTCAATGGCTACGCCGTATCGTGCAAGTGCATCCAGGTCCGGCGTGATCGTCATCAATGGCAGACCGGTGATCTGCTCAAGTTTCACGTCGGCCGCTCCCTGGATCTCACTGGCAACGTTCTCTACCTGGCTGCCGATGGTTGCCAGTTGCTCCAGGTCGTCGCCGTACAGCTTGACAGCAACCTCAGCCCGAACGCCCGCAATGAGCTCGTTCATCCGCATCTGCACCGGCTGGGTGAACTCATAGTTGTTGCCAGGAATGGCGCGAACCACTTTCTCGAGCTCGGCAACAAGCTGTGCCTTCGGCTTGCGCGGATCAGGCCATTGGTCCCGATCTTTGAGCATGATGAAGGTGTCGGCTACGGAGGGGGGCATGGGATCGGTGGCCACCTCGGCAGTGCCGATCTTTGCGACGACTTCATCTACCTCGGGGAACTGTTTGATCGCCGCTTCCAGCTGACGTTGCATGCCGATCGCCTGGGTCAAGCTGGTCCCTGGAATTCGAAGCGCATGCAAGGCGATATCGCCCTCATCCAGGTTCGGAATGAACTCGGTGCCGAGGCGACTTGCAAGCAGGCCCGCCAGGACGGTGAGCACCGCAGCAGAGGCCACCACTACCTTGCGTGCATTGACGGCACGCTCAAGCATCGGGCCATACACGTTGGTGACTCGGCGCATGGCTTTGGTTTCCTTCTCCGAAACCTTTCCCGTTACGAACTGAGCCACAGCGGCAGGTACGAATGTCAAGGACAGTGCCATGGCACCGGTAAGCGCGATGACCACGGTAAGCGCCATCGGGTGGAACATCTTCCCTTCCACGCCGGAGAGGGCAAAGATCGGGATGTAGACCGCCGCGATGATGAAAAGGCCGAACAGGCTTGGCTTGATCACCTCTGCACTGGCACTTGCCGCCAAGGAAAATCGTTCTTCCCGAGTCAACAAACGGCCCTGAAGGTGTTGCCGCTCGCCAAAGCGACGCAGGCAGTTCTCTACGATGATGACTGCCCCATCGACGATCAAGCCAAAATCCAGTGCGCCCAGGCTCATCAGATTCGCAGAGACGCGATTCTGGACCATGCCTGTGATCGTCAGCAGCATCGTCAATGGAATGACCGCCGCAGTGATCAGTGCCGCACGAAGATTGCCCAAAAGCAGGAAGAGCACCGCGATGACGAGCAAGGCGCCTTCGAGGAGGTTCTTCTTCACCGTCTCGATGGTCCGATCCACCAGTTCGGTTCTGTCATACACAGGATGCGCCCGAACGCCGTCAGGCAGCGTAGCGTCGATGTCCTTGAGCTTGGCCGCGGTTCGCTGAGCCACGTCCCGGCTGTTTTCGCCGATGAGCATGAACGCCGTACCAAGGACCACTTCGTTGCCATCCTTGGTTGCCGCGCCTGTACGAAGTTCGGTGCCTTCTACAACTTCTGCCAGATCGCCAACACGCAATGGCATGCCATCACGGTTAGCCACTACGATCTTGCGCAAACCCGCCATGTCGGCCACTTGGCCCGGCACGCGTACCAAGTACTGCTCACCGCTTTTCTCGATGTAGCCGGCACCCACGTTAGTGTTGCTGCGGGCCACGGCTTCGAGCACATCCTGCAGCGTCAGTCCGTATGCTTGGAGCTTCTTCGGGTCCGGCGTGATGTGAAACTGGCGAACATAGCCTCCGACGGTGTTGACCTCGGTTACGCCTTTCAAGTGGCGCATCTGCGGTCGGATCACCCAGTCCTGCAGCGTACGAAGCGCCATTGGTGTCCACGTCTCTTCAGCACCGGACTCCGCTTCCACGGTGTACATGAAGATCTCACCCAGGCCCGTCGCTACCGGTCCAAGGCTTGGCTTTAGTCCCACGGGCAATTGGGATCCCGCTTGCTGAAGTCTCTCTGCGACCTGCTGACGGGCGAAGTAGATATCTGTGCCATCTTCAAACACGACCGTGACCTGAGACAGGCCGTAGCGTGAGATGGAACGGGTGTATTCCAGCTTTGCCAACCCGGCCAACGCTGTTTCGACCGGGAAGGTGACCCGTTGCTCGGCCTCCAGCGGTGAGTAGCCCGGAGCTTCGGTGTTGATCTGCACCTGGACATTGGTAATGTCAGGAACGGCGTCGATGGGAAGCTTGCTGTAGTTCCAGATCCCAAGGCCTGAGAGGGCCAGGACCAGAAGGAGCACAAGCCATCTGTGCGCGATAGACGCGCGAATGATTCGCTCTAGCATGGTGCGTCCTTAGTGGTCGTGGCTTGCGCCGGACTTTTCGATGTCGGCACGAATCAGGTAGCTCTGCTCGGAAACGTACCGGGTTCCCGGCTTAAGCCCTTTCAGTACCTCCACGCGATCGCCATCGCGCCTACCCAGTTCAAGCATCCGCACCTCATAGCTGTTGCCCACTTGGGCGAATACCACGGTGAAGTCCCGAAAACGCTGCAGGCCCGATTCCTTTACTGTTAATGGAACCTCCGTTTCCGCGATGACGACTTCGGCGGATACGGCCATTCCTGGTCGCCACCTGCCCTCGCTGTTGGTAAGGGCCACACGTGCCACCACGGTCTGGCCAGCGCTGGCCAACGGAAGGATGCCCTGCAGCTTTCCCGTTGCTTCCAAACCGCCTGTTGCCGAGCGAATGGTCACCATCTGGCCTGGCGACAGTCGCTCGGCATCGCTTCCCAGCGCACGCAGGTCCACCCAGACCTCCGAAAGGTCGGCAATTTCAAACAGCGTGTTGTCGGCAGCGACATCGCCTACCGACGTGCTGCGCGCGAGTACGACTCCACTGAAAGGTGCCGTGACGGAGTAGGTCCGCATGCTGTCATTGCCCTCGACTGTGGCCAACGTCTGACCAGCCGAGACGCGTTGTCCCATCTCGACCGCCACACTGCGGACCACGCCAGGGAAGCGTGCCTTGACCGCAGCAAATCGGCCGGTGTCGACCGCGACGTTGCCCATGAGGGAAACGGTGTCCCGGATGGTCCCCGGTTCGGCGGACTCGACCACGACACCTGCGTCGGCAGCGGCTTTCGGATCTATCGTGGTGCGCCCTTCATAGGAGGCGTAAGACCAGGCGTAGTTCTTTCCACCCACCACCGCATCGGCTTTGACATCAAAGGAATGCGGCTCGACCACCTCCCCGCTGCCGACCAGGTAGTCCTTCTCTGGAATAAAGCTGAAGTTGTTGACTTCGCCGTCCAGACGCTTGAGTTGTATCGTCGCTTTGACTTCTCCAGGTGCCAGCGGTTTGTCGTTGCGATAGGCATACAGCCGGAAATGAGGCGGGGTATTGGTTTCGTAAACAGTTACTTCAAGGGCGAAGTCGCCGTCGCGAAGCATGCGACCGCGATGCGGCCCTCGCTCATAGTCGCCTGCGGTCGCAGCAGTGTCCTCTGGCTTTGCTCGTTGCGACGATTCGTTGCCACCGCACGCAGCCAGGGCAATTGGAAGCAGGATCAGGAATACGTATCGGTTCATGGGCGAATGTCCAAGGCAGAAGCGGTGAGGCGGTCGGCCTCGACCAGGAGACGGAGATAGCGCGCGGCGGCTTCGACTTCCCGTTCGCGAAGATCGAAGAGCCTTTGCTGAGCCTGGCTGAGTACCAGGAAGGAGAAGCGTCCTTCCTCAAAGCCCCTGCGGCTCTGATCAAAGGCCTGCTGGGCCTTTGGCAACTGACGCTGGCGCACTGACTCCACTTCCGATTGCGCTTGCTTGAGCTGTTGGTAGATGCCAAACAGCTCCTGACGCATTTCCAGCATCTGCGCCTGGCGCCGGTATTTGAGAGAGGTGAGTTCGTAGTCCGCTTCAGCCACGGAGAAGTCCGATCGCCGACGGCTCCCCAACGGGACGGAGACGGACATCACCAGGCCGCTGTCCTTGGTGGCTTCCAGTCGGCGGATGCCGAGGCCAACGCTGACATCCGGCTTGGCGCTAGCGCGGGCGATCTCCCTCCTTGCATCTATAACTCCGGCTTGAGCGTCCAAGGCGCGCTGTTGTGGTGTCGTGGCGAGGCGCCGGCTCAGATCATCAAAATCATCCAGAGGGGGAAGGACCGCGGTATCCCCTGCAACCGAGCCGAAATCCGGACTTGGCGCCCCCCACGTGGCAGCCAGCGACATTCGCGCGCTTTCCAGAGCCTGCAATGCCTGCTCCCGCTTCAGCTCGGCATCGAGCAGGGCGATCTCGGCGGATCTCAGGTCCGAGTCGGGATTGCGGGCGGCCGCGACCCAACGGGCCACTTCACGGCGCATGGCGCTGGCCATTTTGATGCGCTCTTCGGCGTGCTCGACATGCTCCTGGGCGGCCAGCACGTCGACGAAACGCCCTGCGGCCAAAGTTGCGATAGCGATACGGGTGACGTCCGCTTCGCTTCGGGCAGCGTCCACCTCGGCGCCGCCGAGCGCTTGGCGCGCAGCCCGCTTCCCACCCAGTTCTAGAACCTTGGAGATGCGGAAGGTGGATTCGGCGGCGTCTAGGCCGCTCAGGCCGCCTGAGCCAGCCACGTTTTCAAGCTCGCCGCCCAGCACGAGCGGCGTAGGCAATGCCTCCCGGCCCGCCCGGCTTCTGACAGCTTCCAGTCGAGCGGTGTCTGCCTGGACGCTGGGATGGGTGCCGAGGGCGCGGGCGACCACATCCTCCAAGCGCAGCACTTCAGCGGCATGGCCAGGCACGGCCACACCGTAGGCGCCGGCTATGGCGAGCGCCCACAAACTACGTAATTTCACGGAAAATCTCCGACGATGGTCATGACGACGCGCTGCCGGCCAACATTGGGTGGACAGCGCGCTCAGGCCGCTACAGCGCGGCAGGTGTCGTCAGACGATCGGAGGTCTGAATGGCGAGCCGCGATGACCAGAGGGCTCATCGACGGAGTGCAGGCCGGGCAGTAAAGATGCCGGCGGAACAGTTGCTAGGTTCAGATTCGAAGACACCAGCATGCCGGCAAAGCTCACATCGGCCTGGTGAAGGACGCTGTGCACGCCCGATGCATGCTTCGGATCTACGTTGTCGCCAGTTCCAGGACCGTGTGAGTGCCCGTGCTCTGCCGTTGCAGCGATGTCGTGCTCGGCAGTATGGAGCTCGCCCTGTTGGATCACGATCGGCCGAACAACGACGCTCAACAGCATCAGCACGAAAAGGCTGAACCGGATGAGTCGACGGTGGCGGGCCGAGAAGGCGGACATGAAAGGAAGAATAGAGGCAGTCAAGCTGAGTTGTCGAGAGCCCTGAGTTGGAGCCCCCCCTGATCCAGTTATGGCTTGGCGCTCGAGGGAGGGCGTCGCTTAAGCCCACTCCGATCAGATCGCATTGCCTCAGGTATCGCCGCGCCTGCTGCCGCTTCTGGCCGATAGCGGCCGCCCAGTAAGGATGGTGCCGGCCAGAGGCTGGAACTGGGCCTCACTGCTCTCTGGAACCGCGTCCTCCAGGCTCGTTCCAACGTCGAATGGGGCCTGGCCCCTCTCTCAGGCGTTGGGCGATTCTGCGCTGCTTATGGGATTCAGTAAGACCATATCCGTACCACTAGGCTCACCGTTGGACTTTCAGGTTAAAAGGGCGCAGCGTTCGCTTCTCGCCCAACAGGGCCATTGATTTCGGAGAGCGCAGGTGAGCAGAACAAGTAATTCTCATCCACTGCAGATTGCGACGCTGCCTATCGGCGTGAATGGCGGTGCGATCGGCGTTACCTTTGCACCGGGAAAATATCAGGACGTCGCAATGACGGGGTCTTGGGCCCGAGACTTGGATATCGATCTGGCGTCGATAGTCGCGTGGGGAGCACAGCATCTGATCACGTTGATTGAGCCGTGGGAGTTCGAAGAGCTACGAATTACCTCCTTGGCAGAGCGTGCCAAAGCGCATGGCTTGATGTGGCACGGCCTACCGATTAAGGATGGTGCGGCTCCTGATGCACGGCTGCTTCTGCCATGGCAATCCACAGGACCCCAGTTCGCAGCCGAGCTCTTGTCCGGAAGCAGGATCGTGGTGCACTGCAAAGGAGGCCTAGGGCGAGCGGGGACCGTGGCGTCGATGCTTCTCATTGACACGGGCTGCGCTCCAGACGGCATCGATGCGATCGCTAAGGTGCGCTCGGTGCGCCCTGGTGCAGTGGAGACTGCGGAGCAGGAAGAATTCATCCTGAATTGGCCTGCTCGCAGAGCCTCAAGTCTGGGGGTAGTCGCAATGCCCGGCTAACCTACCCTTTACCGCCTTGGGCTGGAATACAAGAGGACGGAACTCCGCAGGTAGTCTGTAGGGAAGCCGCCGTAGGGGACGCAGTGCTGAACACTTTTCCTCGAACACATATAGTGTTGCTGCTCGTACTGCTTCGCCCGCCCTTCGCATGCCTATCTGAACCTGTCGCCGGGGCTGGACTTCGAGACCAAGCTGTTCGCCAAGACCAATGCGCCGCAGCTGCTGCGCAAGGAACTGTCGAAACCGGGCTATGTGCCGCAGCCGATCGCACTGGGCATCAACACCGATGCGTACCAGCCGATCGAACGCAAGTTCAAGCTGACCCGCCAGCTGATTGAAGTGATGCTGGAGACCCGGCATCCGTTCTCGCTGATCACCAAGAACGCGCTGGTCGAGCGCGACATCGATCTGCTCGCGCCGCTGGCCGCGGAGAACCTGGTCAGCGTGCACTTCTCGGTGACCTCGCTGGACCCGCATCTTTCCGCGAAGCTGGAACCGCGTGCATCAGCGCCACATGCACGGCTGCGCGCGATGAAGCGCCTGCATGACGCCGGCATTCCGGTCGGTGTGATGGTGGCACCGGTGATTCCGTGGATCAACGACAGCGAGCTGGAAGCCGTGCTGGAGGCTGCGCACGGCGCAGGTGCGAGCACCGCCGGTTACGTGCTGCTGCGCCTGCCGCTGGAAGTGGCACCGCTGTTCCGCGACTGGCTGGATACGCACCATCCCGATCGCGCTGCGCACGTGATGAGCACCATCCAGCAGCTGCGCGGCGGCAAGGACTACGACAGCCAGTTCGGCACGCGTATGCGTGGCCAGGGCGTGTATGCCGATCTGTTGAACAACCGGTTCAAGCTGGCACGCAAGCGTCTGGGCTTCAATGCACAGAACAGCCATTGGCCGAAGCTGGATTGCAGCCGGTTCCAGAAGCCGCTGCCGCCGAAGAAGGAGTCGCCGCAGGGCTCGTTGTTCTGAGTCCATCAGTCGAGCATGGCTCGACTCTACATACGCGGCCGACGAGCAGCTCGGCATTACCCCCCAAACAACTTCTGCGCACTCTGGAACAGGATCCAACTCGTCGCGATGAACTTGTCGCCGCCCTGTGGCCGATTCCCGCGATGGGTGTGGGTGAACGCCGTCGGGGCGATCAACAGGCTGCCGGTACGTGGCGCGATCTTGCGGCCCTGGAACATGAACTCGGTTTCGCCCTCTTCGAATTCGTCGTTGAGGTACAGCGTCCACAGCACATGCCGGTGCAGGGTCTCGGCCTGCGCATCCTTCGGGTACAGCTCGCAGTGCCAGTACGGGTAGCCGCCCTCGCCCGCCGCATACCACTGCAGGTTGATCGCACCCGGGCGCAGGCAGGTGCGGGCCAGGTCGGCCAGCTGCTGCTGCGGCATGTCGGGGAAGTCCTCGGCAGACAGGCGTCGCGGTTGGCCGTTGCTGTCCTGGATCTGCAACATCAGTGGGGCGATCAACGCCTGTGGATAACGGCGTAGATAAGTCAGCAGGCCGTTGAACACCGCAATCTGCAGCTGCTGATCAACATCCTGCCAGCCGTCCAGGCCACTGATGCGCAGATCCTTGCTGTGCTTGAGTTCCGGGAACACGCCACTGCCCACCGCACCGGGCAGCAGGCCACGCGTCGCACGCATGCGCTCGACGATCGCCGCGCAGACCTCGCTGGGGACGGCGTTGTGGATGACTTCGATGAAATCGACCGGGCCCTGCTCGTGCATGCGTGCGTTCCTTCGGCGGCAACGGCTTGATGGTGCCGTTTGCCGCCCTCGGTGTCACCCCACGGTCATGTCATCGATCTGCCATGACCGCTGTCAGGCGATCGGTTGTCAGCCCTGTGCGTCGTCGTGTGCGTGGTGGTAGCGCACGGCCTCGGCCACTTCCTCGCGCGAACCGAGGAACACCGGCACGCGCTGGTGCAGCTGGTCGGGCTGGATGTCGAGGATGCGCTCGCGGCCGGTCCAGGCGGCACCGCCGGCCTGCTCGACCAGCAGGCCCATCGGGTTGGCTTCGTACATCAGGCGCAGCTTGCCGGCCTTGGACGGGTCCTTCTTGTCCCACGGGTAGATGAAGATGCCGCCGCGGGTCAGGATGCGATGCACGTCGGCCACCATGCTGGCGATCCAGCGCATGTTGAAGTTCTTGCCGCGCGCGCCTTCCTTGCCTGCCAGCAGGTCGCCGACGTAGGCCTGCATCGGCGCTTCCCAGTGGCGCTGGTTGGACATGTTGATCGCGAATTCCTGGGTGGCCGCCGGGATCTGCATGTTCTCGGTGGTCAGCACGAACTCGCCCTTCTCGCGGTCCAGGGTGAAGGCGTGGGTGCCATGGCCGACGGTCAGCACCAGCTGGGTGCTGGGCCCGTAGATGCAGTAGCCGGCGGCGATCTGCTTGCTGCCCGGCTGCAGGAAGGCGTCGTCGCCCGGCAGCTCGACATTGGTCGGGCAGCGCAGCACGGAGAAGATGGTGCCGACGGAGACGTTGACGTCGATGTTGGAGCTGCCATCGAGGGGATCGAACAGCAGCAGGAAATCACCGCGGGGATAGATGTCCGGCACCGGCTGGCTGTGGTCCATTTCCTCCGAGGCGCAGGCGGCGAGGTGGCCACCCCAGGCGTTGGCTTCGAGCAGGATCTCGTTGCTGATGACGTCGAGCTTCTTCTGCGCTTCACCCTGCACGTTGCCGGTACCGGCGTCGCCGAGCACGCCACCGAGGGCGCCCTTGCTGACGGCGATGGAGATGCTGGTGCAGGCGCGGGCGACGACCGCGATCAGCTGGCGCAGGTCGGCATTGATGCGGCCGGCGTGCTGTTCCTGGATCAGGAAGCGGGTCAACGAAGTACGGGACATGAGCGGGCAGGTCTCGGCAGCGGGAAAACACCTATTGTCGCCCGTCTGGCGGGGGCGTGCGTGAGCGCGGGAAGGCGTAATCGTTTCCAGATGCGTTGCGCTCGTGGCGCCTTCCTTCTGTAGAGCCGATCCCGCGCTCGGCTGCTCTTCGTCCTTCATGCCGCACAAGCCGAGCGTAGGCTCGGCTCTACAGAGACCAGGGCGCAAAAAACAAAGGCGCCTTTCGGCGCCTTTGTCCTCAAGCTACTGGAGCGTTGCTTCAGCCCTTGGCGACGGTGGCCACGGCCTTGGCGACGTATTCCAGGTTGTTCTGGTTCAGCGCGGCCACGCAGATACGGCCGGTGCCGACGGCGTAGATGCCGAACTCGTCGCGCAGGCGCTCGACCTGCTCACGGCTCAGGCCGGAGTAGGAGAACATGCCGGCCTGCTCGTTGATGAAACCGAACTGCGGTGCACCGGCAGCGGCCAGCTTCTCGACCAGGCCGTGGCGCAGGGCGTGGATGCGCTCGCGCATCTCGGTCAGCTCCTGCTCCCACATCGCACGCAGTTCCGGGTTGGTCAGCACGCCGGCCACCAGTGCAGCGCCGTGGGTGGATGGGCTGGAGTAGATGGTGCGGATCACGCGCTTGACCTGCGATTGCACGGCCTTGGCGTCAGCGGCGGTCGGCGCCACCATCGACAGCGCACCCACGCGCTCGCCATACAGCGAGAACGACTTGGAGTACGAGTTGGCGACGATGAAGCTGTCGATGCCGGCTTCGGCGATGATGCGCACCGCTGCGCCGTCCTGCTCGATGCCCTTGTCGAAGCCCTGGTAGGCCATGTCGATGAAGGGGAACAGCTGCTTGTCCTTCAGCAGTTGCGCGACCTGCTTCCACTGGGTGACCGTGAGGTCAGCGCCGGTGGGGTTGTGGCAGCAGGCGTGCAGCAGCACCACGGTGCCGGCTTCCAGCTTGCCCAGGTCGGCCAGCATGCCGTCGAAATCGACGCCATGGGTGCCCGGGTCGAAGTAGGTGTAATCCAGCACCTCGAAACCGGCGGCGCTGAACACCGCACGGTGGTTTTCCCAGCTCGGGTTGCTCAGCGCAACGGTGGCGTGCGGCAGCAGCTTCTTCAGCACGTCGGCGCCGACGCGCAGCGCACCGCTGCCACCAACGGTCTGCGCGGTGGTCACGCGGCCGGCGGCCAGCAGCGGCGAATCCTTGCCGAACACCAGCTCACGCGTCGCCTGCGTGTACGCCGGCAGGCCATCGATCGGCAGGTAGCCGCGCGGTTTGGCTTCAGCGGCGAGCTGCTGCTCGATCTGCTTGACGGCGCGCAGCAGCGGAATGCGGCCGCTCTCGTCGTAGTAGATGCCCACACCCAGGTTGACCTTGGTCGGGCGGCTGTCGGCGTTGTACGCCTCGGTCAGGCCCAGGATCGGGTCGCCTGGGACCAGTTCCACGTTTGCAAAGAAGGACACGGCGGTACTCGTTCGGTAGACGGAAAGGGGGAGGAAGTGCGCTACGCGGTCCGCGGCTTTTCGGCCGGAAACAGCCCATCGTAACAAAGCCTGCCGGGGCTGGCCGCCGCCATCGTCATCCGCGGCCCCGTACCATGGCGTGCGTTGCCGCCCGATCCATCAACCTGAATCATGAATCCCGCCGCACGACGCCGTTGCCTGCCGCTGTCCGCCCTGCTGCTGTCGCCTTGGACGGCGGTGGCCGAGCCTGCGCCCACCGCCCTGCCTGCGGTGCAGGTACAGGCCGCCCGGGTGCCGGGCATCGATCCGTTCGCGCTGCCGGCCAGCCAGGACACGGTCTGGATCGACGCCAGCCGCGCGGGCACCGGTGCGCAGCTGTCTGAGGCCTTGGCCGGGGTCCCCGGACTGCTGGCACGTGACCGGCAGAACTTCGCCCAGGACACGCAGCTGTCGATTCGTGGCTTCGGCGCACGCTCGACCTTCGGCGTGCGCGGGGTGCGGGTGCTGATCGACGGCGTGCCGGCCACCATGCCTGACGGCCAGGGCCAGCTGTCGCATGCCAGCCTGTTGGGCGCCGAGCGCATCGAGGTGCTGCGCGGGCCGTTCTCGGCGCTGTACGGCAATTCCTCCGGCGGCGTGCTGCAGGTCTGGAGCGCGCAGGGCCAGGCCGGTGACCCGTGGCGGTTGCGCGTGAATGCCGGCGCCGACAACACGCTCAGTGTCGGCGCACAGCTCAAGGGTGCCGGCCCAGCGCTGGACTACAACATCGCGGCCAACCACTTCCGCACCGATGGCTGGCGGGACCACAGCCGTGCGCGCCGCGAATCGCTCAACGCACGCATTGGTGGTGATCTGGGCGGTGGGCGGCTGGAGCTGCTGCTCAATGCGCTGGATGCCCCCGATGCGCAGGATCCGCTGGGCCTGAGCCGTGCCCAGGTGGCGGCTGATCCGCGCCAGGCCACGGCAGTCGCGCACCAGTACAACACCCGCAAATCGGTGCGCCAGCAGCAGGCTGGCCTGCGCTGGACCCGGGAGACCGGGGCACAGCGCTGGCAATTGATGGGCTATGCCGGCCAACGCACGGTGACCCAATACCTGCCGATTCCGCCGGCACCCCAGACCAACAGCCCGCTGCATGCCGGCGGCGTGATCGATCTGCAGGGCGGGTATGGCGGGCTGGACGCGCGCTGGGGCTGGCACGGCGACCTCGCCGGCCGGCCGCTGGACCTGGTGGCCGGGCTCAGCGCCGACCGCCAGCGCCAGCACCGCACCGGCTACGAGAACTTCGTGGGCAGCGCCCCCGGGGTGCGCGGGCGCCTGCGCCGTGACCAGATCGATACCGTGCAGAACGTGGACCAGTTCGCCCAAGCCTGGTGGCAATGGAGTCCGCGCTGGTCGCTGCTGGCCGGGGTGCGCCACAGCGCGGTGCGTTTCGACTCGGACGATCGCTACATCACCACCCGCAACCCGGATGACAGTGGCCACCGGCGCTACCAGGCGACCACGCCGGTGGCAGGCGTCAGCTTCGAGGCCAGCCCGCAGTGGCGCCTGCATGCCGCCGTGGGGCGTGGATTCGAGACCCCCACCTTCAACGAGCTGGGGTATCGCGCCGATGGTCAGGCGGGTCTGGCGCTGGATCTGGCGGCCGCCCGCAGCCGCAGCCTGGAGCTAGGCAGCAAGTGGCACGCACAGGATGGAACCCAGCTCGATGTCAGCCTGTTCCGTGCAGATACCGACGATGAGCTGGCAGTTGCCAGCAATATCGGCGGTCGCAGCACGTATCGCAACATCGGCCGCACCCGCCGCCAGGGTGTGGAACTGCAGTATCGCCAGCCGCTGGCCGAGCAGCTGGAGCTGCAGCTGGCGTGGACCTGGCTGCAGGCGCAGGCGCGTTCGCCGTACCTCACCTCCAACACCCTGGTTGCCGCCGGCAGCCGCCTGCCCGGGGTACCGCGCCAGCAGGCCTTTGCCCGGCTGCAATGGTCGCCCGGCCAGTGGCAGTGGGCGCTGGAGGCCTCCGCCAGCAGTGATACCGTAGTCAACGACGTGGCGACCGAACGCGCGCCCGGCTTCGCCCTGCTGCATCTGGAAGCCGGCCGTCGCTGGGCCCTGCCGGGTGGCGAGCTGCGCGCCTTCGCCCGGATGGAGAACGTGCTGGACCAGGCCTACATAGGCTCGGTGATCGTCAACGATGGCAACGGGCGCTTCTACGAACCGGGACCGGGACGGCGGGCCAACGTCGGCCTGCAATGGTCGTGGCGTTGAAGGGGTAGTGCCGGCCGCTGGCCGGCATCGCGCCGTGCAGGACGTCAGGAGGTTGCCGGCCAGCGGCCGGCACTACCCGTCAGTCGGGGGCCTTGGCTGGCACGAACGGCGATGTCGGGTCGCTGGCCGGGAAGGTCTCCTCCAGCGCTTCGTCCTGGTTGTCGCTGGCGCGCTGCTTGCGTTCGCGGCGCTTGAGCGGGCTTTCCTGGCCACCGCGATGGCGGTCACCGCCATCCTTGCGGTCCTGCGCTGCCTGTTCAGCCTCGCGCTTCACCGGCAGATGGTCGCTCCCGTGCTCGGCATCGAAGAACGGTGCGCCGGTGCCACGGTAGTCGGCGTTGTCGGCATCGCGTTTGCCGCGCTGCTCGCCCGGAATGGGCGGGTGGTTTGCGCGCAGCGGGTCGCGGGAGGTCTCTCGGCTCATGGTCTGGCTACCTGCGCTCGGGGTTCCCACTACACCGCGACGCAGGTAAAGCCGCCGCGAACCTGGCGTCATGAACATCTCGCTCACCCGCTGGTAACGGCACCGCGCGTATTCCTGCCCACCCGCCCCCGCTGCAGGAGCCGGCCATGCCCCGTCTTGAACGACCCGCACCGTCCGTGTTCAACGCCCTGCTCGATCCGCTCGGCCAACGTACCGCGCAGCGCCGCACGCGCCGCCATGAGGATCCGCAGGCGGTGGCCCAGGACTATCTGCAGTACATGCTCAGTGACTACGAGGAACGTCGCGGGCAAAGTCATCGCAACTGGCGTGACCTGTGCCCGGTCTATGCCTTCGCGTTGACCACCCATGCTGCCGACTGGCCGCGCGGCGACGCTGCCGATACCTGCGAGGAATTGGCCGAGCACTGGGAACAGATGCGCGGGCAGTCGCGGCTGGGCTGGTCGCAGGCGCGGCCGGTGGTGGAGGACGCCTGGCGCGCGCTGGACCATATTCCGGCGGCGGCGGTGAGGCCGTTGCTGCAGTAGTGCCGGCCGCTGGCCGGCAACCCCAGGACACTTGAGGCCGCGAGCTCTGCCGGCCGGCGGCCGGCACTACCGCACCTGCGTGGAACCCACGTGCACGGTATCGACACGGGTGGTTTACACCGCCCATCCGAAGCTGGGTGCCCTGCCCCATCAAAGGTGCGTCCATGGCCCGCCCGATCTGGACCGGTACGCTGTCCTTCGGACTGCTCAATGTGCCGGTGTCGCTGATGTCCGGCGAACGCAAGGTTGACCTGCAGTTCCGCATGCTCGACTCGCGCGATCGCAAGCCGATCCGTTTCGAAAGGGTCAATGCCGACACCGGCGAGGAAGTGCCCTGGAAGGACATCGTCAAAGCCTATGAGTACGACAAGGGCAGTTATGTCGTGCTGGAGGAAGGCGACATCCGCTCGGCGGCGCCGGAAAGCCACGAAGCGGTGGAGGTGGAATCCTTCGTGGACGCAGCGCAGATCGACCCGCGCTACTACGAGAAGCCGTACCTGCTGGTGCCCGGCAAGAAGGCCGAAAAGGGCTACGTGCTCCTGCGCGAAACGCTGCGCAGTACCGGCAAGGTAGGCATTGCCCGGGTGGTGGTGCGCACGCGCGAGTACCTGTGTGCGGTGATGCCGCATGCGGACGCGCTGGTGCTGATGATCCTGCGCTATCCGCAGGAACTGGTGGATCCCGAGGACTACAAGCTGCCTGCCGGCAAGCTGTCCGACTACCGCATCACCAGCAAGGAAACGGCGATGGCCGAGCAGTTGATCGAGTCGATGTCCGGCGATTGGGACCCATCGCACTACCACGATGAATTCCGCGAGCGCCTGCAGCAGGTGCTGAACAAGCGCATCAAGTCCAAGGGCGGCACCACGCGGGTGGAAGATGAGCCCGCACCACACGAGGATGCGACAACGAACGTTGTCGACTTCATGGCGTTGCTGCAGAAGAGCCTGGATGCGAACAAGCGCACGCCGGCGAAGAAGACCGCAACGCGCAAGGCAGCCGCAAAGTCGACGGTGAAGAAGGCCGCAAAGAAGACAACGAAGAAGGCTGCAAAGAAGGCCGCACCACGGCGCAAGGCAGGTTGAACCATGTCGCTGCACCAGTACCGGCGCAAGCGCCGGCTTGGCGGAGGCACAGGGCAGACGCCGGAGCCTGACGACACACCCGCACGCGGTGATCCGCAGCGGCGGCCAACCTTCGTCATCCAGCTGCATCATGCCAGTTCGCGTCACTATGACTTCCGCCTGGAAATGGACGGCGTACTGAAGAGCTGGGCGGTGCCCAAGGGGCCTTCCCTGCGCGTCGGTGAAAAGCGGCTGGCCGTGGAAGTGGAAGATCACCCGTTGTCCTACGCTGGCTTCGAGGGCGACATTCCCGAAGGCCACTACGGCGCGGGGCACGTGGAGGTGTTCGATCAGGGCACCTGGGCCTGCGAAGGCGATCCACTGCAGGCGCTGGCAGCTGGAAAGATCGACTTCGTACTGCATGGACAACGCCTGGCCGGTGGCTGGAAGCTGGTGCGCACGGCAATGAAGGGACGCCAGGTGCAGTGGCTGCTGATCAAGCGCGACGACGAGCAGGCGCGCGATGCCGAAGCAGACGATCTGCTGGACGCGTACGTGCCCAAGCGCGCATCCACCGTGATGAAGCGCACTGGGGGGAAGGCAGGGCGTGCTGTGCCCGCCGCACGCACGGCTACCCGCAAGGCCGATGCACGCTGGCATGCGCGCGCGCTGAAACTGGACGGCGCACGTGACACGCCCTACCCGCATGGGTTCAAACCGCAATTGACCGATCATCGCGACAGCGCGCCGGACGGCGCGCGTTGGCTGCACGAGATCAAGTGGGACGGCTATCGCCTGCTGGCCGATCTGCACGACGGCGAGGTGAAGCTCCGCTCCCGCAATGGCCTGGATTGGACCGATGACTTCCCCGAGGTCGTGCAGGCCGTGCAGGCGCTGCCGGTGCGCGATGCGCGCCTGGACGGTGAGCTGGTGGTGCTGGACAAGGAAGGGCGCAGCGATTTCGCAGCGTTGCAGCGCGTGATCGATGGAAGCTCGAAGCAACCGCTGCGCTACATCGTGTTCGATCTTCCGGGTGTGGCCAACGCGGACATCAGTCGTGCGCCATTGCTGGAACGCAAAGCGCTGCTGAAGGATCTCATCGGACCGGTGCCCGGCATCCTGGCCTTCAGCGAACATGTGATCGACCAGGGCCCGCAGGTGTTCGATGCCAGTGGCCAGGCCGGATTCGAAGGCATCGTCAGCAAGCAGGTGGATGCCCCGTACGTGAATACCCGCGCGCGCAGCTGGGTGAAGGTGAAGCACGAAGACACCGACGAGTTCGTGATTGTCGGCTACACGGCCCCCAGGGGCTCGCGGGTGGGTTTCGGATCATTGTTGCTGGCAACGCCGGACAAGGAGGGTCTGCGCTATGTGGGCCGCGTCGGTACCGGCTTCGACGACGAGAACCTGCGCGCGCTGCTCAAGGCATTGCAGCCACTGGCAGTAAAGACGCCCGTGCTGCAGCTTCCGGCGCATGTGCCGTTCCGCGCCGCCAGCGTGCGCTGGGTGAAGCCGGTGACGGTGGCGGAAGTGGCGTTCCGTGGCTGGGGCAAGGAAGGCCTGCTGCGCCAGGCCAGTTTCAAGCGGCTGCGCAGCGACAAGCAGAAGGAGGACCTGGGAATGAGCAACGCAACAGCAGTTGCTGAAGCCGGGGGTGAGGTCCAGATCACGCATCCGGAGCGGGTGGTGTTTCCCAGTCAGGGACTGGGCAAAGGCGACGTGGCCGACTATTACCGGCGCATGGCGCGCTGGATCCTGCCCGAAATTGCGGGACGGCCGCTGTCATTGCTGCGCTGCCCCGATGGGGTGGGCAAGGCCTGTTTCTTCCAGAAGCATCATGGCCCCGGCCTGGGCGACGCGGTGCACGCGGTGCCCCTGCAGCAGAAGAGCGGCCGCGAGGACTACGTCTATATCGACGACGCACGGGGCCTGCTGCAGCTGGTGCAGATGAACACGCTGGAGCTGCATCCGTGGGGTGCGACCGTAGCAGACACCGAGCATCCGGATCGACTGGTATTCGATCTCGATCCTGGCAACGGCGTCAGCTGGGCACAGGTGAAATCGGGTGCACGTGATGTGCGTGATCGTCTGCAGCAGGTGGGCCTGGAGAGCTTCGTGCGGCTGTCTGGCGGCAAGGGGCTGCATGTGGTGGTACCGCTGCAGCCCAAGGCCGGCTGGGACGAGGCGAAGGCGTTCTGCGAGGCCTTTGCGCAGGCAATGGCAAAGGAGCAACCTGATCGCTATGTGGCGACGATGAGCAAGGCCAAGCGCAGTGGCGTCATCTTCATCGACTGGTTGCGCAACACCCGAGGGGCCACCAGCGTGTGCTCGTGGTCGCTGCGCGCGCGCGATTCCGCCGGTGTGGCAGTGCCGCTGCGCTGGGAGGAACTGGCGCGTATCAGTGCTGCCGACGCCTTTCCCATGGGCAAGGCGCTGGCGAGGGCGCAACGCCTGAAGAGTGACCCATGGCAGGGCATCGCGCAGTTGAAGCAGACGCTGCCGCGCATGGACCTGTAGAGCCGAGCCCATGCTCGGCTGCATGTGTCGATGTGCATGAAAGCCGAGCATGGGCTCGGCTCTACAAAGGCGGCGTTACCCTGCGTCGCGCGAGGCGCGACGGCCGAACCACCAACCGGCCAGCAGTTGCAGCGGCAGCGATGCCAGCAGCGAAATGACGAACCAGAACGGGAAATCCGCACCGGCCGTCCACATCGCGTAGCCACAGCCCAGCGCGATCAGCGACCAGATCGAGAAGCCATGCGAACGCGGCCAGCAGGGGGCGTAATAGGTGGCAAAGGAAACGCCCGCGATGCCACCAAGAACGCTGAAGGTGAGGTCCCAGCCCAGCTGCACGCTGTTGTTGTCCGGCGACAGGCCCAGCAACGGGGGCAGCCAGCTGGCGACGCTGCTGACCAGCGCAAGCGACAGGACGCCGCCGATCAGGGCGACGATGGACAGGAACAGGGTCTTGAGCAGGCCGGGCATGCGCGCATTGTACGGCGGCCACAGAGTGCCCGCGTTGCCGGCCAGCGGCCGGCACTACCGAACCGCCTGGGGTTTGCCGGCCAGCGGCCGGCACTACCGATGGATCGGCATGGCCGCCGCGTCCGTGGGAGAGGGGGACGGAGCGACGACGGCCATGCACAGGCGGTCAGGCGGCGAAGTCGAGTACCACGCGGCCCTCAATGGTGCCCGCGTGCATGCGCGCGAACACGTCGTTGATGTTCTCCAGGCGGTCGGTGCTGACCGTGGCCGCGACCTTGCCTTCGGCGGCGAACTGCAGCGACTCCTGCAGGTCCAGCCGGGTGCCGACGATCGAGCCGCGCACGGTGATGCCGTTGAGCACCATGCCGAAGATGTCCAGCGGGAAATTACCGGGCGGCAGTCCGTTGAGCGAGACGGTGCCGCCACGGCGGACCATGCCCAGCGCCTGCTCGAACGCCTTCGGTGAGACCGCCGTGACCAGGGCGCCGTGCGCGCCGCCGATCTCCTTCCTGAGGAAGGCGGCCGGATCGGTGGTACGCGCGTTCACGGTGATCTGCGCGCCGAGCTGCCGGGCCAATGCCAGCTTGTTGTCGTCCACGTCCACCGCAGCCACGTTCAGGCCCATCGCACGGGCGTACTGCACCGCCATGTGGCCCAGGCCACCGATGCCGGAAATCGCCACCCAGTCGCCGGGCTTGGTGTCGGTGACCTTCAGGCCCTTGTAGACGGTCACGCCGGCGCACAGCACCGGTGCGATCTCGACGAAGCCCACGTCCTTCGGAAGCAGGCCGACATAGTTGGCATCGGCCAGTGCGTACTCGGCGAAGCCGCCGTTGACCGAGTAACCGGTATTGCGCTGTGTCTCGCACAGCGTTTCCCAGCCACCCAGGCAGTGTTCGCAATGGCCACACGCCGAGTACAACCAGGGGATGCCGACCCTGTCGCCTTCCTTGACGTGCCCTACCCCGCCTCCCACGGCCACGACGTGCCCCACGCCCTCGTGGCCGGGGATGAACGGCGGGTTCGGTTTCACCGGCCAGTCGCCCTCGGCGGCGTGCAGGTCGGTGTGGCAGACGCCACAGGCCTCGATCCTGACCAGTACCTCGCCCGCCCCCGGGCGTGGTACCGAGACTTCCTCGATCACCAGTGGCTTGCCGAACTCACGCACGACAGCGGCCTTCATGGTCGAATTCATGTTCGGATCTCCGTAGTGCGCTTGCCCACAGAATGACGCCGGCACGAGGCCGGCGCTTTGATCACGATCAAACCTTTGAAGATTCGCGGAGCAGGTTCAGCTGGCCAGCACGGACGCCTCGCGGGCCAGGCGTTCGATCGCCTCCCAGTCGCGGGTCTGCAGCAGTGCCGGGGTGGTCAGCCACGAACCGCCCACGCACAGCACGTTGGGCAGGTGCAGGAACTGCGGCGCGGTCTGCGCACTGATGCCACCGGTCGGGCAGAAGCGCACATCGGCGAACGGCCCGTGCCAGGCGGCCAGTAGCGCGGCGCCGCCGGCCTGTACCGCCGGGAAGAACTTGAAGGTGTCCTGGCCATGCTCCAGGCCCAGGATCAGGTCCGAGGCGGTGGCGGCACCGGGCAGGTACGGCAGGTCGGCATCACGCGCGGCCGCATACAACGCCAGCGTGGCACCGGGGGACACCGCGAATCGCGCGCCGGCCTGCTTTGCTGCCTGCATCTGCGCGGCGTCGAGTACGGTGCCGGCACCGATCACCGCGTCCGGCACGGCCTCGACCATCGCCTTGATCGCATCCAGCGCCTGCGGCGTGCGCAGCGTCACCTCGATTACCGGCAGGCCGCCGCGGAACAGTGCCTGGGCGACGTCGACCGCTTCATTCACATCTTTGGGGGTGTACACCGGGATCACCGGTGCCAGCTTCAACAGCGCGCGCAGGCGCGGATCAGCGCTGGACATGGTCTTGCTCCTTGCCCGACGGGGCATCGCGGATCGCCGCCGGGTACGGCAGCGCAGCGGCGCATGATGCCACGTGGCTCACGAAGCTGCTGGCAGCGTCGCCCCGCCCTGCCCCGGTCAGGCCGGGTCGGCCTGCAGCGCCTGGATGCGGCGCTGGTACCAGTCGCCACCGAGCGGGTCGAACACCGCCGAGCGCTCCATCTGCGACTCGTACACGTGCACAGAAATCGCCAATGCGTCGTCGCTGGCGTTGCGCAGGGTGTGGTACTCGTGCGGCGGGATCAGGCTGCCGGCACTGCCGCAGCCTCCGCGCAGCGTGGCGTGGCGGTGGAAACGCCAGCGCTCGCCGGCGCGCTCCAGCAGCTCGTAACGGGTGATCTCCAGTTCGCCCAACCACACTCCCTCCACACACCACATGGCATCGTGGTCGTGCAGCGGCGTGCCCTGCCCTGGGCCCCAGCTCATGGCGATCACGCTGTAGCCGTGTTCGCGGCTGTGGTACAGCGGACGTCGCGCGTAATGATCACTGACCGGCCGATGCACGCATTCGGGCAATTCGATGCGGCTGTCGGTTATGGCTTCCTGCAGCGCCAGCTGCAGGTCGGCGGTGATGCGCCCGGCATCACCGGCGGTCACCGCCGCGTCGACCGCAGCGATCAACCGGTCGCGGCCACGGAACGGCGGAAACGGAGAGGTCTGCAGGTCCATGCACCTGACTGTAGCGGAGCATGGTTAAGGGAATGTTGGCGTTCGCGCGCGTCGCGTCCGCATTCAGGGTGAACACGCGCAGAAGAACGGTTCAGATGCAGAGGCACTAGAGCAATCACAATGGAACCTCGCGCAGCAAAACGTGTCGAACACGACGCGATTCAGATCCGCTGCGACGTTCCGCAACTTCGCATCCGACGGGTGCAAGGCTAGAATTCTCCGACTTACCTGGTTCTATACATGTCAGTGCGAAATATGAGCGATGCCGCGTTGCCGGCATCGAAAGGCAAGGCTGCCACGATCAACGACATCGCACGACTGTCGGGAGTTTCCAAGAAAACGGTTTCAAGAATCATCAACAACTCGCCGCTGGTGCGCAAAGACACCCGCGACAAGGTCGAGGCGTTGATGCGCGAGGTCGGTTACGTGCCCGACCCGCTGGCGCGCGGACTCGCGTTCCGCCGCTCCTTCCTGATCGGCCTGGTGTATGACGACCCCGGCGCCCAATGCATTGTCGACCTGCAGCACGGCGCGCTGGAAGCGCTGCGCGGCACCGGCTATGAGCTGGTGGTGCACCCGTGCAACAGCCAGGATCCGGACTGTGCGGACGGCGTGCGCCGTTTCGTGCAGCAGCAGAAACTGCATGGCGTGATCCTCGGCCCGCGCGCCTCCGAATCGATGGCGCTGGCGCAGATGCTCGACGCGATCGACTGCCGCCACATCCGCATCAACGCGCATGCGTCGGAAGAAGACGTGCAGGCGGTGGTCACCCACGATCGCGATGGTGCGGCGGCGGCTGCGGGCTACCTGCTCTCGCTCGGCCACCGCGACATCGCGGTGATTGCCGGTCCCGGTGACCGGCGCGCTGCCCGCGAGCGGACCCACGGCTTCCTTGATCGGCTGGCCCAGGTCGGCGTGACCCTGCCGGGCGAGCGCGTGCTGGAAGCGGGCGACACCTTCGAGTCCGGCGTGCATGCCGCCGAACGCCTGCTGATGGGCGGACAACGCCCCAGTGCGATCTTCACCGGCAACGACGAAATCGCCGCGGGCGTCTACCAGGTGGCATTGCGTGCGGGCATCGCGGTGCCGCAGCAGTTGTCGATCGTCAGCTACGACGACAGCCCGCTGGCGTCGCGCCTGTGGCCGCCGCTGACGTCGGTACGCCGCCACGTCTCCGACATCGGCCGCATGGCTGCCGCGATGCTGGTGCAGACCGACGTACCGGAGGCGCCGGCTGCGGCCAGCGTGCATCCGCAACTGATGGTGCGCGGTTCCTGCCGGGCCGTGGACGGCTGAGTGTCCTGCCCTCGCCTGCGCCGTCGCGACAGAACGGTGCAGGCAACAACGAAAACGGCGCACCAGGGTGCGCCGTTTCCACTGCGGAGCGGTGTGCGTTACGCGCTTACACGTCGCCGCCGTCGGCCCAGCCTTCACCCGTGCCCTTCTGGAACACGCGGTCATCGCCCTGCACCTCGCCCGCCGGCAGATGCGCCTGGTCGGCCAGTGCCGCGTAGATCGGGGTGAAGTCCGGCGACGTCGCCTGCATCAGCTGTTCGAAGCTGTCGATGACGAAGTAGGTCTTCTGGAAGGTGTCGATGCGGTATTTGGTGCGCATGATCCGCTGCAGGTCGAAGCCGATGCGGTTGGGCGCGGTCGATTCCAGCGAGTACAGCGACTCGCCCTTCGATGACACGATGCCGGCGCCGTAGATGCGCAGGCCGTCGGGCGTATCGATCAGGCCAAACTCCACCGTGTACCAGTACAGGCGGGTCAGGTTCTGCAGTGCATCCGGGCCGATCGCGTGGGCCTTGACGCCGCCACGGCCGTACGCCTCCATGTAGTCGGCGAACACCGGGTTCATCAGCAGCGGCACGTGGCCAAACAGATCGTGGAACAGGTCCGGTTCGGCGATGTAGTCGATCTGGTCCGGGCGACGGATCCACCAGGTCACCGGGAAACGGCGGTTGGCCAGGTGGTCGAAGAAATCCAGTTCCGGCAGCAGGCCTTCAACGCCGACCAGGGTCCAGCCGGTGGCGGCGCCCAGTACTTCGTTGAGCTGGTCGAAGCGCGGAATCATGTGTGCGCTCATGCCCATCTCGTCCTGCGCGTCCAGGAACTCCTGGCAGGCGCGGCCGACCAGCAGTTCGCGCTGGCGCTGGTACAGCGTGCTCCAGGTGGCGTGGTCGTCGGCGCTGTAGGTGTCCCACGGCTGCTCGACGAGCGCGGTGGTATACACCGGCACGTAGCCCTTGTCGGTCTGCTGGTGTTCGACGCGGCGGGGCTGGGCGAGGTCCATGGGGCACTCCTTGACGGGATACCCACGATGCTAGGGCAGGGCGCGCGCAACAGGGTTGCAAAAGTTGCGTCGATTGGCCTTGTTGGCGCAATATCCTTGCGTACTCACCATGTTGCGGGGCAACAATGGCCGGAGAAGTCCAGTTCGATCGCACGGATATACGTCTACTGGCTGAAATCCAGCGGGATGGGCGCGCCACCAACGCCGAGCTGGCGACACGGGTGAACCTCTCGCCCTCGGCCTGCCTGCGCCGCCTGCAGCGGCTGGAAAGCGAGGGCGTGATCGTCGGCTATGGCGCGCGGCTGGAACCGCGCCAGCTGCGCCTGGGCCTGCAGGCCTTCGTGCGCGTGCAGCTGGAAAAGCATGACCAGGCCGCCATTGGCCACTTCGTGGACAGCGTGCAGGGCTGGGATGAAGTGGTGGCCTGCCATGCGCTGACCGGCGACATGGACTACCTGCTGCACGTCTACGTGCGCGACCTGGAGCACTTCTCGCACTTCCTGCTGGACCGGCTGCTCAACGCCGGCGGCGTGGCCGATGCCAATTCCAGCTTCGTGCTGCGCACGGTGAAGGGTTTCCAGGCGTTGCCGTTGTCGCAGCTGGAGCCCTGAGCAGCCACCAGGCGTGCCCGGTGGCCTGGCATCAATGGATCAGCACTTGTCCTTGCGGCCCATCAGCTTGCCCAGGCGCGAGGCTTCCTCGCACTTTGGTGCGGCCACCGGCGCGGGTGCCGCCGCGGCGGCGCGCGCGCGCTGCAACTGCTGGATCTTCGCGCGGATCTGCGGCATGGCCGCCATTGCGGCCTTCTCGCCTTCCAGGATCGCGGTGCCGCGCTGGCTGAAATCGGCGGCGCCGATGTCCAGTACCTTCGGACGGATGACGATGTCGGCGCGCGCCAGCTCCTGCTCGCCCAGGCGCTGGCCCATGATCGAGATGGACTGGTTGACGATGCCCAGCATGTCCGTCGGTGCCTTGCCGCTGGCCTTGCTGGAGATGTCCACGGCGATCACGAAGTCGGCGCCGAGCTGGCGCGCGGCATCCACCGGCACCGGGCTGACCACGCCGCCGTCGATGTAATTGCGGCCGCCGATCTTCACCGGCTCGAACACACCGGGGATGCTGCTCGACGCGCGCACCGCCTGGCCGACGTTGCCGCGCACGAAGATCGCGCGCTCGCCCGTTTCCAGCTGGGTGGCAACGGCGGCGAACGGTTTCTTCAGGCGCTCGGCGGGACGGTTGGCGACCTGCTCGTTGACGTAGTCCTGCAGCTTCTGGCCCTGCACCAGGCCACCGGAGAACAGGCGCACGTCGCGGATGCTGGCTTCGTCCAGCGCGACTGCCTTGCTCTGCATCTGGAAGGCGTCCATGCCGCTGGCATACAGCGCACCGACCACGCTGCCGGCGCTGGTGCCGGAGACCACGGCCGGCTCGAAGCCGTTGGCTTCCAGCATCTTGATCACGCCGATGTGCGCGAAGCCCTTGGCCGCGCCGCCACCGAGGGCGATGCCGATCCTGATCGGCTTGGCCTGCGGCACCACGGTCGGCGCCGGCGGCGGCGTGGGGCGGACCGGGTCGCCACCGCAGCCGGCCAGCAGGCCGATCAGGGCGACGGACAGCAGCATGCGGGGGCGGAACAGGCTCATCGGCAGTGCGCTCGCGGCGCTGGATTCAGGAAAGGGCGCCAGCATACCGAAGCCGTGGCGGGGCGGGCAGGGTGGGGGGAACTCCCTATTCAGCAAAAAAAACGTGAATCGCTTCTGGTGGGTGCGGACCTTGGTCCGCACAAATGCCTGGTCGCGCGCTGAAGGAATGTGCCAACCAAGGTTGGCACCTACCAAATGAGTGGGTCAGAACCGGTTGTCACCATCCAGCATCCGGCCCAGGCCGCCCAGCACCGAGCCTTCGCCGCGGCTCTGGCCGCCGCCCTGCGGTGCGGCCATCCACATGCGGCCGGCCAGGCGCGAGAACGGCAGCGACTGCAGCCAGACCTTGCCGGGGCCGGTCAGCGTGGCCAGGAACACGCCTTCGCCGCCGAACAGCATGCTCTTGATGCCGGCCACCCGGCGCACGTCCATGTCCACGCTGGAGTGGTAGGCCACCACGCAGCCGGTATCCACGTCCAGGCGCTCGCCGGCGGCCAGCTCGCGCTCGATCACGCAGCCACCGGCGTGGATGAACACCCAGCCGTCGCCTTCCAGCTTCTGCATGATGAAGCCCTCGCCGCCGAACAGGCCGGTCATGATCCTGCGCTGGAACTGCACGCCGATCTGCACGCCGCGCGCGCCGGCCAGGAAGCTGTCCTTCTGGCAGATCAGGCGGCCGCCGTGCTGGTCCAGTTTCATCGCCAGCACCGTGCCGGGGTAGGGCGCGGCGAAGGCGACCTTGCCCTTGCCATGCCCGCTCTGGGTGTAGACGGTGGCGAACAGGCTCTCGCCGGTCAGCACACGGCGGCCGGCGGCCATCACCTTGCCCATGAAGCCGCCCTGGTCACCGTTGGCAGCGCCAAACACCGTGTCCATCTGTACCGTGGCGTCCTTGAACATCAAGGCGCCGGCCTCGGCAATGGCGCTCTCGCCGGGGTCGAGCTCGAGCTCCACGAACTGCATTTCATGGCCGACGATGCGGAACTCGATGTCGTCGGCGCGGCCGCTGGCGCCGGCGGCGACCGGGACCGGCGGCGGTGTGTTGGGCATGCCCGGGGCCGGAGCCTGCAGCTCGGCCACCTCGGCGATCGGCGTCCACCCGCTCATGCCCTGGCACCATGCCAGGGCGCGTGGATTGGCCTGCGCGTAGCGGCGTGCGGCCCCGTCATCAAGCGGGCCGATGCGCTCGGCCTGGGCGGAGGCATGGAAGTACCACTGGGTCATGGCGGCGGGTCCGTCGCGTGGAAACCCCGAGTCTAGCGAGCGCCCGGGGGTGCCGGCGACGGGGCCATGAACGGCGGGCATTTGCGGCGTAGGTGCTGTATTGCAACAATTATCTGGTAGCGCCGTTTTACCACCCCTCCAAACACAGCCTACCGCCATGTCCCCGACCCGCACTTCCCGTGGCCGATTTCCGGTCGCGCGCCCCCTCGTTGCCGCTCTTTCCGCCCTGCTGCCGCTGGTAGCAGCCGCCCAGGAAACCCCCGCTGCCAAGGATCCGGTTGCCCTCGACGCCCTGCAGGTGACCGCGCAGCGCCGTGTCGAGAACGCCAAGGACGTGCCGGTCGCGCTCTCCGCGATCCAGGGCGAGAAGCTGGATGTGCTCGGTTCGGCCGGCGATGACATCCGTTTCCTGGCCGCACGCGTGCCCAGCCTCAACATCGAGTCGTCCTACGGCCGTGCCTTCCCGCGCTTCTACATCCGCGGCCTGGGCAACACCGACTTCGACCTCAATGCGTCGCAGCCGGTGTCGCTGGTGTACGACGACGTGGTGCAGGAAAGCCCGCTGCTGAAGGGCTTCCCGCTGTTCGACCTGGCCAACGTGGAAGTGCTGCGTGGTCCGCAGGGCACGCTGTTCGGCCGCAACACCCCGGCCGGCGTGGTCAAGTTCGATTCGGCGCGTCCGTCGCAGGATGCCGATGGCTACATCCGCGTCGGCTACGGCAGCTACAACAGCTGGAACGTACAGGGCGCCTACGGCGGCCCGCTGACCGATCGCTGGTCGGCACGCGTCTCGGCGATCTACCAGCGCCGCGATGACTGGGTCGACAACACCCGCGTCGGCGCTCCCAACAGTGGCTTCGAAGGCTATGACGAAGCCGCCGGCCGCGTGCAGTTCCTGTACGAAGGCGATGACTTCGAAGCGCTGTTCAACCTGCACAAGCGCAAGCTCAATGGCACCGCCCGCCTGTTCCGCGCCAACATCATCGAGAAGGGTGGCAACTCGCTGGTCGAGAACTTCGACCGCGACAAGGTGGCCAACGACGGCGTCAACTTCTCCGACCTGAAGACCTGGGGTGGCAGCGCGCGCCTGCAGTGGAACCTCGGCTCGGTGACGCTGCACTCGATCACCGGCTACGAAACCGCCGAATCGCTCAACCGCGGTGACATCGACGGTGGCTACGGCGCGGCGTTCCTTGGCGCCGGCAACTACGGCCCCGGCCTGATTCCGTTCTCGTCGGAGTCGGCTGACGGCCTGCCGCATCACCGCCAGTGGACGCAGGAAGTCCGCATCGAGTCCAACGAGTGGGGCCGCTTCGACTGGCAGGCCGGCGTCTTCTACTTCGATGAAGACGTGACCATCAACAACTTCAACTACGACTCGCTGGCCCCGGGCAATCCGCAGACCGGCCACGTGGTGCAGAACCAGCGCAACAAGGCCTGGGCGGTGTTCGCCTCGGGTGACTTCGATGTCACCGACCGCTTCAAGCTGCGTGCCGGCGTGCGCTACACCCAGGACAAGAAGGACTTCAGCGCCAGCGTGCTGCAGGCCGTTCCGTTCGGCACCCCGGTCAGTGGCCCGTACCTGGCCAACACCGACGTCAACGACGTCAGCTGGGACCTCAGCGGCGTCTACAAGCTGACCGACGACATCAACGCCTATGCCCGCGTGGCCAAGGGCTTCCGCGCGCCGTCGATCCAGGGCCGCCTGGCCTTCGCGCCAGGCCTGTCGCAGGCCGATTCGGAGAAGGTGATCTCGTACGAGGCCGGCATCAAGGCCGACCTGTTCGAGCGCCGCGCGCGCCTGGGCCTGAGCGTGTTCCGCTACAACGTCGATGGCCAGCAGCTGATCGCGGTGGGCGGCAGCAACAACACCGCCACCCTGCTCAACGCCGACAAGACCATCGGCCAGGGCGTCGAGCTGGACCTGGAGGCCTACCTGGCCGACAACGTCCTGCTGACCTTCGGCAGCAGCTACAACGACACCGAGATCAAGGACAAGAACCTGGCGGTGGCGATCTGCGGCGGTGGCTGCACCATCACCGACCCGACCACGGTGATCAACGGCCAGACCTATGCGCTGGTGAACGGCAACCCGCTGCCGCAGGCGCCGAAGTGGATCCACAACGCGACCCTGCGCGTGGGCTTCCCGCTCAGCGATGGCAGCGAGCTGTACGCCTACACCGACTGGGCCTACCGCAGTGCGGTGAACTTCTTCATCTACGAGTCGCCGGAATTCCGCGGCCGTAGTTCGCTGGAAGGCGGCCTGCGCCTGGGCTACAACTGGGATTACGGCCAGTACGACGTGGCGGTGTTCGGTCGCAACCTGACCAACCAGACCCGCGTGGTCGGCGCGATCGACTTCAACAACCTGACCGGCTTCCTCAACGAGCCGCGTACCTGGGGCGTGGAGTTCACCGCGAAGTTCTGATGCGGTGGCTGCGTTGATGCAATGCAGAAGGGCCGGCGCAATGCCGGCCCTTCTGGTTTCCTGCTTCGTGTAGAGCCGAGCCTGCGCTCGGCTGCTCTGAGCCGAGCATGGCTCGGCTCTACAGAGGCGTGGCCTACAGCGCGCTCTGCGGGCGCACCTTCAGCACCGCATTCTCGGTGGCGCAGTCGCGGCTGGAGTGCCGACCGGCCTTGCGCGCCGCCTCGATCTCCTTGCGTGCGGCCAGCAGGTCCTTGTTGAAGGCAGCGTTGTCATGCAGGCGGGCCACGGCGGCCGCGCCCATGAAGCGGCCTTCGAGGATGTCGCTCTGCCAGTGCACGTTGCACACCAGGCGGCTCTCGCCGTAGTTGCGGCCGCGGGCCTGGATGGCATCGGCGCGGTCCGGCGCGATCTCCGACAGGATCAGGGCCCAGGCCCAGCCGATCGAGGTGTGGCCGGACGGATAGGAACCGTTCTTGCGCAGGCCGTCCTCGTCCTTCGGCGAGCAGGTCGGCTCACCGTTGACCATGAACGGGCGCGGGCGCTGGTAGTGGTTCTTGGCCGCCTTGGTGGCGGCGCTGGCGTCGATCCGGCTGCGCTCCAGCAGTCGGTACAGCGCCGGGGTCTTCACTGCATCGACGTCGATGTCGGCGGCGCAGGAGAAGTGGTTGGCGCCTTCGGGGAAGCCGAGTTCCGCATCGACGCCGGCCTGGGCGAAGCGCGGGCTGCCACGCAGCGCGCGGGCTTCACGGCTGACCTGTTCGTCCAGGGCGAGGGCGGCCGAACCGGCCGCCGGTGGTGCCGGCACCAGGTCCAGGCTGGCCGGAACCGCGCTCGTGTCCAGATAGCCCACCGCCTTGGTGGTGATGTTGGCTTCGACGGCGGTCGGCTTGCTGGCGGTGGCTGCGCAGCCAGCCAGGACCGCGACAACGGTGAGACCGAGCAGTGGGCGGGCGGTGTGGGAAATCAGCGACATGGACGGCTCCAGAGGAAAAACATCGCGTCATGATCGCAGCCCGTATGCGACACCGCAGTGGCCATCGGTCATACGGCCAGACCCGGCATGGTCATCGGGGCAGTATGAAAAACGTCATCGAGTGTCGTCAGTCTCCTGAATCCGGGCGCAGCGCACGGACTTTCACGCGCCTGCGCCGCGAGCATCGACACAACGGGGTCGAGAGGCCGTCCAGTTCCAGCCGGGTCGGGGGGATCCACTGACAGAGGGAGAGAAGCGATGCGCAGCACCGCAACAGGAAGTACCGTCCTGGCCCTGCTCCTCGGGCTGGCAACCGCCCCGGCGCAGGCCGCCGACGTGGTCGGCGTGGCCTTCGTGCATGGCACCGGCGCGCAGACCAATGCCACCCAGGACTACTGGCAGCCGGCGATCATCGACACCGTGCGCCAGGGCCTGCCGAACAGCAGCAACTACGTCGTCATCAACTGTGACTTCACCCAGTACATGTGGAAACCGGAAGCGGCCGGTTGCCTGGCCAACCAGCTGACCGGCTTCATCGACAGCCGTGGCATCACCCAGCTGGTGGTGATCACCCACTCCAACGGCGGCAATGTGATGCGCTGGATCCTGTCCAACCCGACCTACGACAGCCGCTATCCGAAGATCATCCGCACGGTGCGCAAGGTCAATGCACTGGCTCCGTCCTCGGCGGGCACGCCGCTGGCCGATGCGGTGCTCAACGGCAATACCTTCGAAACGTCGCTGGGCTGGCTGCTGGGCTACAAGAACGACGCGGTACGCCAGCAGCAGGTGGCGAGCATGGCCACCTACAACGCGCAGAACCTGTACGGCACGGCCGGTCGCCCGGCGCTGCCCAAACCGTTCCGTGCGGTGGTCGGCAGCGATGTGGAATCGGCGGTGTGGGACAGCAACAGCTACTGCGGTGGCTACGCCGCCAATGTCGGCCTGGAGTTCACCCAGAACTGGCTGTCGTCCTGCTCCGATGGCTTCCTGGAGTGCAGCAGCCAGAAGGCTGCCGGCACCACCTGGTTCACCGACAAGGCACGCACCCAGGGCGCCGAACCACTCAGCCACAACCAGAGCCGGCGCGAGTGCTTCGGCCTCGGCACCCTGCTGCGCAACGACCTGAACCAGTGAGGGAGATGACCATGACGAACCATTCCACCCTGCTGGCCAGTGCTTTGCTGGCCGTGCTGTCCCTTTCCGCAGCGCAGGCCGCGCAGCCGCTGCAGGCCGCCCGCGCGGGCGATCAGGTGCCTGCCGCACTGGTGGCCGCGCCGCTGCCCGCCGATGAAAGCGAGCACGCGCCGCTGTCCTTTGCCTGGGCGCTGGACCCGGCACAACCGCTGCAGGCGGCCACGCCGTATGCCTCGGTCAGCCGCAGCTACTGGCAGCAGGTCGATGGCACGCAGCTGCAACGCGGCCTGGACCTGCCGCTGACGGCGCCCGATGCGGTGATCCAGCTGAGCCCGGCCGCAGGTGCCCGCGCGCTGCCGGCCAACACCCTGCAGGTGCGCGACCCGGCCGGCCGCAGCAGCGTGGCCCGCAGTGTCGATGCGCGCGCGCTGCAGGATGCCGGCATGCCGGTGAGTGATGGCAGCAGCATGCTGCGCACCGGCGCGACCAGTTCGGCCGGTGCGTACACGCTGCAGAGCACGCAGGCGCAGGGCCGCTATGTGGTGCAGGTGCTTGAGCCGAACAGCCCGCTGCGGCTGGAAGTGCAGGCCAACCAGGCGCAGGTGCTGGCTGGTGGCAACGTGCAGCTGCAGGCACGCCTGCTGGAAGACGGCGCCACCACCGCGCAGCTGGCATCGCGCCGTGGCGGCCTGGGCGGTGAAGCCCTGCTGGTCGCACCGGATGGCCGCAGCTGGCCGCAGCGCCTGCTGCGCACCACCGACGGCAGCCTGCGCGCGCAGGTGCGCATCCCCGCCGATCTCGGCAGCGTGCAGGGGCTGTGGGAACTGCAGGTGTTCGCCCAGGCCGATGGCGTGCTGCGCGACGGCAAGGTGGCTTTCGCGGTGGCACGGCCGACCGCGCGCTTCAGTGGCCAGGCGGCACCGGACCCGTCCAGCCGCCAGGTGGCACTGCCGCTGCAGGTGGCCGCCGCTGGCCGCTACGAAGCACGCGGCACGCTGTACGCCACGGCCCGCGATGGCCAGTTGAAGCCGGTCGCGCAGGCACATGCGGCGGCGTGGTTCGATGGCCCCGGTGCAGGCCAGCTGGTGCTGCCGTTCGACCAGGCCGCATTGCCGGCCGGTTTCGGTGCGCCGTACGAACTGCGCGACCTGCAGCTGCAGGACCAGAGCCGGATGGCACCGATCGAGTCGCGCGCGCTGGCGTTGCGGTTCTGAGCACGGCGGTGGCGGGCCGGGATATCCGGCCCGCTGCATTGCATCCTGTAGAGCCGAGCCGATGCCCGGCTGCTGTTTGTCGTGATCAGGAGCAGCCGAGCATCGGCTCGGCTCTACAGTGGCATGTCGATCACCCCGCGTACGCGGTCAGCCGGCCTTCCTGCTCGCATACGGTGATCGCGCCGCCGAACACCGCCGACAGCGGTTCGTTGCGCAGCAGCTCGGCGCGGGTGCCGTCGGCCAGTACGCGACCATCGCGCAGCAGCACCACGCGCTCGATCTCGGGAATGATCTCTTCGATGTGGTGGGTCACCAGCACCAGGGTGATGCCCTGCTGCGCCAGCACCCGCATGGTCGCCACCAGCTGCTCGCGGGCGACCAGGTCCAGCCCGGTGGAGGGTTCGTCCAGCAGCAGTGCCTGCGGTCGATTGACCAGCGCGCGGGCGATCAGCACGCGGCGGGTCTCGCCGGCCGACAGCTCGGCATAGGCGCGCTCGCGCAGCGTCAGGGCACCGGTCATCGTCAGCGTTTCGCCGACGCGTGCACGCATGTCGGCGGTCACCTCGCGGAAGGCCGGCACCACGTAGCTGGCGAAGAAGCCGGACAGCACCGCCTGTTCCACGGTCAGGCCGGGCATGTCGGCCAGGTTGCTGCTGAGGTCGCCGGTGACGATGCCCAGCTGCGAGCGCAGCCGGTCCACCTGCCAGCGGTTCTGGCCCAGCACCTTCACCGCCACCGTGCCGTCGCCCTGCGCCAGTGGATACAGTTCGCGGGTGATCAGCTTGATGAAGGTGGATTTGCCGCAGCCGTTGGGGCCGAGCAGGGCGGTGTGCTGGCCCTGCGCGATGCGCAGGCTGAGCCCGTGCAGCACCTTCACCTGGCCGCGCACCACGGTGGCGCGGTCCAGTTCGATCAAGGGGGGCAGCTCCGCGACGGGCGGGGCGGCGGTCATGGCGCTGGCGCGTGGATCAAGGCTCGACAACTCAGGTCCCCAACTGTGAACGGTGCCACGGATGGCGATGCGATACATCGCCGCAGGGATGCAGTTTGCAACGCAAGCGGCCATCATGTCTGCCATCCCCGCGTCGATCCGGAGAGCCGTCATGCCTGATGCCCTGATGTCCCTGTTGACCGGTGGTGTGCTCGGCCTGGGGTGGTGGGCCATGCTGGCAGTGCTGCTGGTCTTCACCCAGATCACCATCTTCTCGGTGACCCTGTACCTGCACCGCAGCCAGGCCCATCGCGGGGTCGATTTCCACCCGGCGCTTGCCCACGTGTTCCGTTTCTGGCTGTGGCTGACCACCTCGATGATCACCCGCGAGTGGGTGGCCATCCATCGCAAGCACCACGCCAAGGTGGAGACCGAGGACGACCCGCACAGCCCGGTCACCCGCGGCATCGGCAGGGTGTTCTGGCACGGCGTGGAGCTGTACCGGGAGGCACGCGGCATGCGCGCGGACATCGAACAGTACGGGCGCGGTACCCCGGACGATGCGATCGAGCGCCACCTGTATACCCCGCACCCCACGCTGGGCCCGGTGCTGCTGCTGGTGATCAACAGCGTGCTGTTCGGCCTGCCCGGCGTGGCCCTGTGGGCGATCCAGATGGCATGGATCCCGTTCTGGGCGGCCGGCGTGGTCAACGGCCTGGGCCACTGGTGGGGCTACCGCAACTACGAGTCTGCCGATACCTCCACCAATCTCACGCCGTGGGGGTTCTGGATCGGTGGCGAGGAGCTGCACAACAACCACCATGCCTTCCCCAGCTCGGCGCGCTTCGCGATGCGGCGCTGGGAATTCGACATCGGCTGGAGTGCGATCCGCCTGCTGCAGGCGCTGCGCCTGGCCAAGGTGCTGCGGGTGGCACCGGCCATGGACGTGCGTCCGAACATCGCCGTGCCCGATGCCGAGACCCTTAAGGCGCTGCTGTCGCATCGCTTCCAGGCGATGACCGACTACCAGCGCAATGTGTTCATGCCGGCCCTGCGCGAGGAAGCCGCCCAAGCCGGAGCCAAGCTGCGCCGCCTGCTGCCGCGCCGGCTGCGCCGTGGACTGGTCAACGATGGTCGCTGGCTGAAGCCGGACAGCCGTGCCCAGCTCAGCGCATGGGTGGCACAGCGCCCGCGCATCCGCACCCTGGTCGAGTACCGCGCGCGGCTGGCGGCGTTGCTGGAAGCCCGAGGCCACGACGCCGCCGAGCGCCTGCACCAGTTGCAGGCGTGGTGCCGCGAGGCCGAGGAAAGCGGTATCGCGGCGTTGCAGGCCTACGCCGCACGCTTGAAGGGCTACAGCCTGGTGGGCGCATGAGGGCAGGGTACGGGCTTCTGCTGGCGGCACTGCTGCCGGGCGCGGCGCTGGCCCAGGTCAACGACACCGCCAGCTATCTGCAGCGGATGGACAGCGATGGCGACGGCAGGGTCAGCGAGGCCGAGTACGTGCAGTGGATGCTGTATGCCTTCGACCGCATGGACCGCAACGGTGATGGTGTGCTGACGGCCGAGGAGCTGCCCGGTGGCAAGGGCAGGGCGATCAGCCGCGAGCAGCAGCGGCAGGTGATCGTGCAGCGCTTCCACAAGCAGGATGCCAACGGTGATGGTTTCCTGGATGCGCGCGAACTGGCGGCGCCTCCGCGCTAAAGATTCCCGGCGTGCTGCCGATGGTGGGTTCGACGCGATCCCGGGTACCGGTCGATCCGCACGGGTAAGGCGATCTGGCATGTCGACCGCGATGGATCGCGGTAGGGGGAAGGACATGGAAGGGAGTGCGGTGCCATTGCGATGATCGATGCCGAACGGAATCGCCTGCACTGGCCCGACACGACCCAAGGATCCCCCATGAAATCGAACCCACCCCTGCTGGCGGCCGCGCTGCTCGGCAGCCTCGTCATCGCCTCGCCTGTGCTGGCCAATGAGCCACCCCCGACCGCCCCGTCCGACACGGCGACGGCTGCAGACGTTCCCGCCGCTGATGCCGGCGTTGTCGCCGCCGTGGCGGAGCTGCCTGCCTGGGAAAGCCGGGTGCCGGTGAGCGTAAAGCTGCAGATGGGCGCGGATGGCCAGCCAGTCGGCGACAAGACGCTGCGCCTGGTGCAGCGTTCCACCACCGGCAAGCTGGTGGCCGCGCAGGTTGCCGTGTCATTGTTTTCCGGCACGCTCGGCGGCAGCTCGTTCAAGAAGGACCAGCTGAAGGGAACCCGGGTGGAGACCGTTCCGAACCCGGCCCTCGGTTACCTGCAGGACCAGGTGCGCATGCGCCTGGCCGAGTACTTCACCGCGCATCCGGGCGCCGTGCCGGCAGAGGTACGGCCGGTGCAGATCACCGCCGATGGCTTCACCCTGATCTACAAGGAACTGGGCGATGCCGATACCCAGTACGAGCTGCGCCAGACCCAGCACGTCGGCTTCCCGTATACCCGCAAGCTGTTGCGCCTGGTCGGTGGCGAAGGCGTGCAGTGCCAGGTCGACGCACCGGTGGCCGCACCCCTGGAAGCCTGGCAGGCCGACGACTATGCGTTGGTCAAGCAGACGGCCGAGCGCTACAGCGACCAGTGCCTGGCCCGGTTCGTGGAAACGCTGCCGTCGCTGTTCCCGGACCGTCCCGCCGCTGCGGCACCGGTTCCGGCGGAGCCTGTGCGCGCCGGCCAGGGCGCCTGACACCGGTCGATGCCGGGGATCATTCCCCGGCATCGACGGCCAGGTGCCGGCCGCAGAGCGGGGATAGAATCCCTGCATGCCTGAACTGCCCGAAGTCGAAACCACCCGCCGCGGCCTGGCGCCGCACCTGCAGGGCCGCCGCGTGCATGGCGTGATCCTGCGCCGCGCCGACCTGCGCTGGCCGATTCCACCGGAAGTGGCCGAGCTGCTGCCGGGGCAGCGCATCGAGGACATCCGCCGCCGCGCCAAGTACCTGCTGCTGGATACCGCCATCGGCAGCGCGGTGCTGCACCTGGGCATGTCCGGCAGCCTGCGCGTGCTGCCGGGTGACACACCGCTGCGCGCCCACGACCATGTGGATATCAGTCTGGACAACGGCCGCCTGCTGCGCTTCAACGACCCGCGCCGATTCGGCAGCCTGCTCTGGCAGCCCGCCGGTGAGATCCACCCGCTGCTGCAGGGGCTGGGCCCGGAGCCACTGGACGAGGGATTCGACGGCGACTACCTGTTTGCGCGCAGCCGTGGCCGCAGTGCGCCGGTGAAGACCTTCCTGATGGACCAGGCGGTGGTGGTGGGCGTGGGCAACATCTACGCCGCCGAGAGCCTGTTCAAGGCCGGCATCAGTCCGCTGCGCGAGGCTGGGAAGATCTCGCGCGAACGCTACCAGCGGCTGGCCGACGCGGTGAAGGAGATCCTGGGCTATGCCATCACCCGTGGCGGCACGACCCTGCGCGATTTCATCAGCCCCGATGGCGCGCCGGGCTACTTCGAACAGGAACTGCTGGTGTACGGCCGTGACGGGCTGCCCTGCCCGAACTGTGGCCGCGCGCTGAAGCACGCCACCATCGGCCAGCGCGCCAGCGTCTGGTGCAGCCACTGCCAGCGCTGAGCCGGCAGCCAGCGGCAGCTGAACGGGCAGGGCGCGTCTCCGCTGCCCGTTAACGTTTGTCTGCCTATGATGGCCGACCTTCCTCCCTGTGCCTGACGCGCCTGCATGCAACGACGCGACTTCATCCGCAATGCCTCCCTCGCCCTGGCTGCATTCGGCCTGCCGTCCCTGCCCGCGTGCGCGGCCAGCAGGAGCGGCCAGATGGGCCTGCGCCGCCTCGGCCAGCCGCAACCGTTCGACTTCGCTACCCTGAAGGGCCAGGCGCGCGCGCTGGCGCAGGCGCCCTACAAGAGCCACAAGCGGGTGCTGCCGGGCCGTCTGGAAGGACTGGACTGGGACCAGTACCAGTCGATCGGCTACCGCCAGGACCATGCGCTGTGGGCCGACCAGCCCGGCAAGTTCCAGGCCAAGTTCTTCCACCTGGGCCTGTACTTCCATTCGCCGGTGCGCATGTTCGACGTGGTCGACGGCAAGGCGCAGGAACTGGCCTATGACGGCGCGGCGTTCAACTACGGCAAGAGCGGCATCAAGGATGGCGAGCTGCCGGCCGACCTCGGCTTCGCCGGCTTCCGCCTGAACACCCGCAAGGACACTGACCGCGACTTCGCCGCCTTCCTCGGCGCCAGCTACTTCCGCGCGGTAGGCAAGGAAGGCCAGTACGGCCAGTCCGCGCGCGGCCTGGCGATCGACACCGGGATGGGCAAGCCGGAGGAATTCCCGGATTTCATCGCCTACTACCTGGAACAGCCATCGGCTGATTCGGACACGATCGTGGTCTACGGCCTGCTGGATTCACCCAGCGTGGCTGGCGCCTATCGCTTCGCGATCACCAATGGCGACGTGCTGCTGATGGACATCGACAGCGCGCTGTACCCGCGCAAGCCGATCGAGCGGCTCGGCATCGCACCGTGCACCAGCATGTACCAAGTGGGCGAGAACGACCGCCGCATGGCATGGGACTGGCGCCCGGAGATCCACGATACCGATGGCCTGTCGCTGTGGACCGGCGCTGGCGAATGGATCTGGCGGCCGCTGCTGAACCCGCGCAACCTGCGCTTCAACATGTTCGTGGACCGCAACCCGCGCGGCTTCGGCCTGCTGCAGCGCGACCGCAATTTCGACCATTACCAGGACGACGGCGTGTTCTACGAGAAGCGCCCGTGCCTGTGGGTGGAGCCGAAGGGCGAATGGGGCGAGGGCTCGGTGCAGCTGGTGGAGATTCCCACCGTGGACGAGACGTTCGACAACATCGTGGCGTTCTGGAACCCGAAGGAAAAGCCGCAGCCGGGCCAGGAGCTGCTGGTCGGCTACCGCCTGTACTGGGGCGCCGAACCGCCGGCGCGCCCGCCGCTGGCGCACTGCGTAGCCAGCCGCACCGGCCTGGGCGGTGTGGTCGGCAAGAAGCGCGAGTACTTCAGCTGGCGCTTCGCGGTGGACTTCGAAGGGGGCGAGCTGGCCAGCCTGATCGACAAGGGTGAGGTCGAGGCGGTGGTGGAAGCCAGCCGTGGCCGGGTCGAGATCGTGTCGGCGCGCCCGCTGCGCGAGATCAACGGCTATCGCGCGATGTTCGACCTGGTGCCGCCGGAAGGCAGTACCGAGCAGATCGACATCCGCCTGTTCCTGCGCAGTGGTGGCAAGACGCTTACGGAAACCTGGCTGTACCAGTTCACCCCGCCGCCGGCGGGTGCGCCGGAGCGCACGCTGTACTAAGAGGGGTTGGGTTTGCAGGGCTTGCAGCCCTGCACCTGCAGAGGCCAGAGCAACAGCAACAGCCGAAGCAGAAGCTGGTTTCCTGAGGGTAGGCGGGGTGGGTCCGGCGGCGGGAGACGCCGTAAACCCTTCCCTGGGGGCTTGGTCGCGGCATCCATGCCGCGAACACTCCCGCCACCGGACCCACCCCGCCTTCGACAGATCGCCGCGATCTGTCGGAATTGCTCATGGGGTCAGATCCGTTTTACGAAGGAAAACGGATCTGACCCCGGAATTTCATTCGATATCTGACAGATGTGTCGACCAAGGTCGACACCTACCAACAGCCGCGGCCAACTGTCAGAGGTGGGGCGGTGTCGGAGTGCGGGGTGTCAGCCGCATGGATGCGGCTGCCAAGCTTACAGGGACGTACTTGCAGCGTCCCCGCAGTCCGACACCGCCCCGCCATCACACGCAATGCCAGCTCTTGCTGTTGCTGTTGCCGGCCAGCGGCCGGCACTACCGCGGGTGCAGGGCTGCAAGCCCTGCAAAAGAACACCCCTTACAGCGGCAGGGGCGCCTGCGCCGGATCGATCCGCCCTTCACCGCGGGTGATCTTCTTGAACTCGGCACGGCTGACCGACACGTAGCGGTCGTTGCCACCGATCTCCACCTGCGGGCCATCCTTCACCGCATGGCCATGTTCGTCCACGCGTACCGTCATCGTTGCCTTCTTGCCGCTGTGGCAGATGGTCTTGATTTCCTGCATCTCGTCGGCCCAGGCCAGCAGGTACTGGCTGCCCTCGAACAGCTCGCCGCGGAAGTCGGTACGCAACCCGTAGCACAGCACCGGAATTCGCAGCTGGTCGACTACCTCGCTGAGCTGCCAGACCTGGGCCCGGGTCAGGAACTGCGCCTCGTCCACCAGCACGCAGCCCATCGGGCCGTTGGCCGCCAGATCCTGCTCCACCCAGCGCTGCAGGTCGGTATCGCGGTCGAAGGCCATGCCATCGGCGCGCAGGCCGATCCGCGAGGCGACCACGCCGGCGCCGGCGCGGTCGTCCAGGCGCGGGGTCAGGATCGCCACCCGCATGCCGCGCTCGCGGTAGTTGTGTGCGCTCTGCAGCAGAGTGGTGGTCTTGCCGGCGTTCATCGCCGAATAGTAGAAGTAGAGCTTGGCCATCGGCCAATTCTAGTCGCCCCCCGGCCCGCCGTCGCGGATCTGCTGCGGTGCACCGATCTCGATGCTGGGCGCAAGCGCTGGCCGCCAGTAGTTGTCCTGCAGGCACCAGTAGTCGGCGGCCTTCCAGTAGTCGTTGTCGTAGACGATGTTGCCTGGCGTTGCGATGCCCTGCTCGTCGCCGCGGCGCTGCACGACGACCAGGGCCGAGCTCACGTAGCCGACGCGGCTGCCGGTGATCTGCCGGCGCCCGTCGCTGAGCGCCCGTTCCATGCGGGGCTTGGCTACGCGGTCGCCATAGTCGGCGTATACCTGTTGGCCGCGCTCGATCGCCTGTGCCTGCTGCAGCGGATCAAGGCGTGCCCAGTAGTGTTCCCGCAGGACCAGGAAGTCGTGGTACATGCGCTCGGCGGCCAGGTCCATCCAGATGTAGGCCATCACCGGGTCCGGCGCAGTGCCGATACCCTCCTGGTACAGCCTTGCCACCATTGCCTGGGAGAACTTGTCGGCGTAGCGTGCCGAGCGTTTGTAGTAGACCAGGGCCCTGGCGGGCTGTTTATCCTGTTCGGCCCGTTGGGCCATGCTTCGCCAGAAGAGGTCCGGGTGCGAATCGAAAAACCCTCCGGTCAGGACGGTGGGCGGAATCCGTCGCGGGGCCTCAACCGGACATTCCTTTGCGGCGACGGCAGCGGCCGTCGACAGAAGCAGCAACAGGCAGAGTGGAGCGTGTTTCGCCTTCATGATCGCCCTCCTGGCCATGGCCATGGAAAAACCAACGTCATCGCCCCGACTTCGCCAACGCCTCGTCCTGCCATTGCCGGTAGGCCACCGGATCCCAGTAACGAGCCAGTTGGTGCTTCTCCGGTTGCAGCACGCGCGGCCCGGCATCGCCGCGGCCCTGGCTGCGCATGGCGCCGCTCCAGCCGGCGCGGCTGCCGGTCTGCTGCATGCTGCCGGCGCGCAGTTCGCGTTCCAGCCGCGGTGTGGCGGCGGGGTCACCGAACTCGGCGTACAGCGCGCGGCCCTCGCGCACCGCGCGCTCGCGTTCGTCGGCGGACAGCGCCTCCCAGAAGCGTTCACGCTGCACCACCAGCCACTCGGTGCCGCGCTCGGCCGCCAGGTCCATCCACGCGTAGCCCAGGGCGCGGTCAGCCGGGCCGCCTTGCCCGTTCCAGAGCATGTCGGCCAGCGCTGCCTGTGACAGCTTGTCGCCGTAGCGCGCGGCATTGCGGAAGTCGATGCGGGCTTCTTCGTGGCGGCCCCGTTCGCGGGCCTGCATGCCGAGCCCACGGAAGCGCAGGTCCGGATGGTAGACGAGGAACTCGTGCGACTGCAGCACGATCGCTTCATAGGCATCCGTGCGCGGCGGCGGGCCGGACCCGGCCGCAGGCAGGGCCAGCAGGCCGAGCAGGGCGGCCGCAAGCGGACGGGCGATGACAGTCGGGGACATGGACCACGCTCCTGTGTTCCGGTGCCGATTCAATACCTTACGGGCGGGCGCCATGCAAGTCAGGTGGGCCTGCCGGCACCCCGCTACAATCCTGTCCCCATGCACGGTCTGAATCCTCCCCAAGCTGCCGCGGTCCTGCACGTCGAAGGCCCGTTGCTGGTGCTCGCCGGCGCCGGCAGCGGCAAGACGCGCGTGATCGTGGAGAAGATTGCCCATCTGATCGGCCGTGGCCGCTACCCGGCCCGCCGCATCGCCGCGATCACCTTCACCAACAAGTCGGCCAAGGAAATGCGCGAGCGCGTGGCCAAGCGCCTGCGCGAGCAGGACGCCGACGAGGTGACCATCTGTACCTTCCATGCGCTGGGCCTGAAGTTCCTGCAGATCGAACATGCCGCGGTGGGCCTGAAGCGCGGTTTCTCGATCTTCGATGCCGACGATGCCGCCGCGCAGATCAAGGACCTGATGTACGGCGCCAAGCCCGATGACATCGAGGACATGAAGAACCTGGTGTCGCGCGCGAAGAACGCTGGCCTGTCGCCCGAACAGGCGATGGCCGCCGCGCGCAGCAACCGCGAGAAGGAAGCGGCCAGCGTCTACGAGCGCTACCAGCTGCGGCTGACCGCGTTCAATGCGGTCGACTTCGACGACCTGATCCGCCTGCCGGTGCAGATCCTGGAAGAGAACCCGGAGATCGCGCTGGCCTGGCGCGAGCGCATCGGCTACCTGCTGGTGGACGAATGCCAGGACACCAACGACGCGCAGTACCGCCTGCTCAAGCAGCTGGCCGGCGAGAAGGGCAACTTCACCTGCGTCGGCGACGATGACCAGTCGATCTACGCCTGGCGCGGCGCCAATCCCGAAAACCTGCAGCAGATGGGGCGCGATTACCCCACGCTGGAAATCATCAAGCTGGAGCAGAACTACCGCTGCTCCAACCGCGTGCTGCGCGCCGCCAACGCGCTGATCGCCAACAATCCGCATGAGCACCTGAAGAAGCTGTGGAGCGACCAGGCCGACGGCGAACGCATCCGCGTGTGGGAATGCCGCAACAGCGAACATGAAGCGGAGAAGGTCGCCGCCGAGATCGCCTTCGTGGCGCAATCGCGCAACGTGCCGTGGAGTGACTTCTGCATCCTGTTCCGCGGCAACTTCCAGTCGCGCCCGCTGGAAAAGGCGATGCAGCTGCTGCGCATTCCCTATCACCTGACCGGCGGCACCATGTTCCTGGAGCGCCAGGAAGTGAAGGACACGCTGGCCTGGCTGCGCCTGCTGGTGAACCCGGACGACGACACCGCGTTCATGCGTGCGGTGCAGTCACCCAAGCGCGATGTCGGTGCCGGCACGCTGGCCAGGCTGGCCGAACTGGCGCAGGAGAAAGACATGCCGATGGCGCATGTGGCCGAAACCATCGGTGCCCTGCAGCAGCTCCCACCGCGCGCGGCCAACAGCCTGGCGCGCTTCACCGACATCCTGCGCGACCTGCGTGCACAGATGCGCCAGGTGACGTCCGGCGACATGATCCGCAAGGTGGCCAAGGAATCCGGGTTGCTGAGCGAGCTGCGCCAGCAGGCCAAGGAAGAGGCCAGCTACCAGCGCCGCGCAAACAACATCGAGGAACTGGCGCAGTGGTTCGAGGGCGGCCCGCGCGGTGCAACCGCCGCCGACCTGGCCGGCCAGCTGGCGCTGCTGTCGCGCAGCGACAAGGACGAGGGCGGCAACCAGGTGCGCATGATGACCCTGCACGCTTCCAAGGGCCTGGAATTCCCGTACGTGTTCATCGTCGGCTGCGAGGACGGCGTGCTGCCGCACCAGGTCAGCCTGGACGAGGGCAACCTGCAGGAAGAACGGCGCCTGCTGTACGTGGGCATTACCCGCGCCAAGATCCAGCTGTGGATGAGCTACAGCAAGCTGACGCGCAAGTTCGGCGAACATGTGCGGTTGAAGCCAAGCCGGTTCTTCGAGGAGATCCCGGCCGAGGAGATCCAGCGCGACGGTGCCGACCCGGTGGCCGATGCGGCGCGGAAGAAGGAGCGGGCGAGTGCCGGGTTGGCGGCGATCGAGGCGTTGTTCGATTGACCGGGGCCGGACCCCTTCCCGATGGGAAGGGATCCGATCCCAGCTCACGGCTCTACAATCGGTTTTCCATTGGAGGTCTGCGCGTGCATCCGATTGAAAGTGAACGCCTGCGCCTGCGTGCGATCGAACCTGATCGCGATGCGGTGCCGATGCTGGCGCTGTTGAACGATCCGGGTTTCCTGCGCTTCATCGGCGACCGTGATGTGCGCAGTGAGGCGCAGGCGCGGGAGTACATCGCGCTGCGGGTGCTGCACAGCTATGCGTTGAACGGGTTCGGCATGTATGCCATCGAGCGCTTGTCCGATGGTGCCTGGCTGGGCAACGCCGGGCTGGTGCGGCGTGATGGCCTGCCGGGGCCAGATATCGGCTATGCGGTGCTTTCGGAATTTGCCGGGCAGGGCTATGCCGGCGAGGCGGCGCGGGCAGTGTTCGCGCATGCACGCGGAGCGCTGGGCCTGCACGATCTGTATGGCATCACCGACCTGGACAACGTGGTGTCCGGAAAGATCCTGCTGGGCCTGGGCATGCAGGAACGCGGGGTGATCCAGCTGCCGGGCGTGGACAGCCCGAGCCGGCTGTATGCCACGCCGGGCGCGGCCGAGGTTTGATCATGGTGGGTGCCGACAGTTGGTCTGCACTGCATCGGCAGGACATCCGGTAGTGCCGGCCGCTGGCCGGCAACCCGGGATAGCACTGGGGTCAGAGCCCGCCTTGCGGGATCCGACCCCAGTAGATTGCTTCAGACGCGCAGTTCGGCCAGCTGTGCCTGCAGCTCGGCCACGGCCGCTTCCAGCTGGGCCACGCGCTCGGCCAGGCCCGGGTCGGCCGCATCGCTGCTGCCGCTGCTGCTGGCGTACTTCGCCGCCAGCGCCGCGCCATCCACCTCGCCGCACAGCAGGTGCATGTAGCGGTCTTCGCGCTGGCCACTGGCACGCGGCAGCACTACCAGCAGGGCACGCTGCTGCAGGCGCTCGATGGCATGGCGGGCTTCGTCGGTGTCGGCGAAGCGGTGCAGGCGCTCGCTGCGCGTGACCAGCTCGCCCAGCGTCTGTGGACCGCGCAGCAGCAGCAGCGCCAGCAGCACGGTCTGCTGCCGGGTCAGGTCCAGCGCGGCCTGCAGGCGGTGTTCGTAGCGATCGGCGCGCGAGGAGAAGTGCTGGCGGGCCAGGCCCAACGCCTCCAGCTGGCGCAGCGCGTGCTGCACGCTACCAGCGTCCACGTTCATCACCGGCTCGCGCGCGGTCTTCTGGTTGGCCGCCGATTGGGCGGCGTTGACCGTCAGCGGGTAGGTGTCCGGGGTGGTCGCCTCCTTCTCCACCAGGCAGCCCAGCAGGCGGGCCTGCACGGCGTCGAGCAGGGGGACGTCAGGGGTCTGGGCGGAATCGGTCATGGCGGCCTCCGGAAGGGCAACGGGTCAACCGCCAAGCATAGCCGTCCCGGGGCCGGCTTTGCCGGTAAAATGCGCCGGTATATCTGATTGCCGGTGAATCCATGCGTCGTCCCGTTTCCCTGTCCCTGACCCTGCTCGCCACTGCGGCGCTGGGCCTGTCCGCCTGCAAGCGCGTGGAGGCGCCCGCCGCCGAAGCCGCGGCCCCGCAGGCGCCCGCTGCCGCCGCCAAGGCCGACGGCGCGCTCGATGCCACCGCCAACGACAACCTCAACGCAGTGCTGTGGATGCAGCGCGCGCAGGAGTACAGGGCGATCACCGAGCAGACCTACCGCGCCGCCGCCGACCACCTGGATGCGGCGTTGAAGGAAGCCCACTGGGATGCGCTGGTGCCGGAAGAGCGCGGCAACGACGCCAAGGGCCTGAAGCCGGCCGTGGTGCTGGACGTGGACGAGACCGTGCTGGACAACTCGCCCTACCAGGCGCGCCTGGTGCGCGACGGCAAGGAATACGACGAACTGACCTGGGACCAGTGGGTAGCCGAAAAGAAGGCCAAGGCGATCCCGGGCGTGGTCGACTTCGCCAAGGCCGCCAATGCCAAGGGCGTGACCCTGCTCTACATCTCCAACCGCGCCGTGCACCTGAAGGACGCGACCCTGGCCAACCTGCGCGAGCAGGGCCTGCCGGTGGCCGACGACAGCGTGTTCCTTGGCCTGGGCACGGTGGTGCCGGGCTGCGAGCAGGCCGGCAGCGAGAAGAACTGCCGCCGCCGCCTGGCAGGGCAGAAGTACCGCGTGCTGATGCAGTTCGGCGACCAGCTGGGTGACTTCGTCGAAGTGACCGCCAACACCAACGACGGCCGTGACGCGCTGCTGCAGCAGTACCACGACTGGTTCGGCGAGCGCTGGTGGATGCTGCCGAACCCGACCTACGGCGGCTTCGAGCCGGCGCAGTTCAACAACGACTACAGCCAGTCGCGCCAGGCCCGCCACGACGCCAAGCGCGCCGCCCTGGACTACGCCCCGTGAGCCGCGCACCGCTGCCGTTGCGCGCCGATGAGCGCCTGATCTTCGCGCTGGACGTACCTGATCGCGTGCAGGCACTGGACTGGGTCGATCGCCTTGGTGACAGCGTGGCGTTCTACAAGATCGGCATGGAACTGCTCGCCTCCGGCGAGTACTTCCACGTGCTGGACGAGCTGGCCCGCCGCGACAAGCGCGTGTTCGTCGACCTGAAGTTCTTCGACATCCCGGCGACCGCTGCAGCGGTGATCAAGCGCCTGTCGCAGTGGCCGGTCAGCTACGCCACCATCCATGGCTGGCACCCGGCGATGATGGAGGCCTGCGCGGCCGCCAACAGCAGCGACATGCGCCTGCTGGCGGTGACCGTGCTGACCTCGATGGGGCGCGCCGATCTGGCGCAGATGGGCGTCGACCGCGAGCCGGTGGACGTGGTGGTCGAACGCGCGTTGGCCGCCCAGGCAGCGGGCGTCGATGGCGTGATCGCCTCGGGCCAGGAGGCTGCACCGATCCGTGCCGCGACCGGTAGCGGGTTCTCGATCGTCTGTCCGGGCATCCGTCCCGGTGGTCCGGTCGGCGATGACCAGAAGCGCACCGTTGGCGTGGCCCAGGCCTTCGCCGATGGCGCCGACGCCATCGTGGTCGGACGCCCGATCCGCCTGGCGGCTGATCCGCAGGCCGCTGCGCGGGCAATCCAGCAGGAAATCGCGTCGGCTCTGGCTGCACGCTGAGCCCACCGCTGACGCCGGTCACGCCGGCACCACGAACGCCATTCCGATCCATGCGGGATGGCGTTCGCAATTGTTGGCCTGCGACTGTCGCAGGCAGCGCATTGCACCGAAACTGTGCGCGCGTTCGCGCTGCAGGCTTCATCCCTGCTTCCCAATCGATGCACCGGCACGGACCGCGGCCGCGCCGGTTCCAACCATTGATAGAGGAGTACAGGGATATGTATCGCAGCACCTCTTTGTTCATCGGCCTGTTGTTGGCCGCGTCCGCCGTACCCGCCTTCGCTGCGCCACAGGTGCGCGAAGCACCGCGCATCATCGGCGGTGAAGCAGCGCCGGCTGGCGAGTACCCGTTCATGGTCAGCATCCAGGGCATCTTCGACGGCGATTCGGATCATGACCGCCACTTCTGCGGGGGCACCCTCATCTCGCCTTCGTGGGTGCTGACCGCCGCGCACTGCATGCAGGGGGAAGCGCCGGGCGGCATCGCCATCGTCGGCAACGCGGCGGCCCTGTCGACCGAAGCCTCGCCCCGCGCCTCCAACGTCAAGGCGATCCACGTCCATCCGGCATTCAACAGCGGCAACTCGCTGGAGCACGACGTGGCCCTGATCCAGCTCAACGCCCCCCTGGACGGTGCACAGCCGGTGGCGCTGCGGCTGCGGCCCGACGCCAGTTATCTCAAGCCGGGCCGCGAATTCACCGTGATCGGCTGGGGCGACACCGACATCGGCGATGGCCGGGTCTACCCGACCCAGCTGCAGACCGTGCAGGTGCCGTTCGTGGCATTCGATGAATGCCAGCAGGCCTACGGCGGGGAACTGTCGCGCGGCAAGGTGATCTGCGCCGGCCGCGAGGGCATCGACAGCTGCCAGGGGGACTCCGGCGGGCCGCTGCTGCTGCGCCTGCGTGAGGGCTGGACCCAGTTCGGCATCGTCAGCTGGGGCGAGGGCTGCGCGCTGGCCGGCTATCCGGGGATTTATGCCCGAATCGCCGAAAAACACGCCGTAGATTTCATTGAATCCGTCTGGCAGCACGATTGATTCAATAAAATCAAATACATACATGGCATTACGTGAAGTGTTGCCTTAACTTGAAGGGCAGCGTAGGATCGCCGCCATCCGGTCCTCGGACCGGACATGTGCCACAACACTGTCCTCCGGCCCCGTGCCGGTTTGAAGAGCCTGTGATCCCCGTGATCCGGGCTCTTTTTTTATCCCGCTGGTGGTTCTGGGGTCAGATCCCTTCTGCCTGCCGGCAGAAGGGATCTGACCCCCTTGGTTGGAAACGTGACCGCCCGGCTTGCCGCTGTCACGTCGCAGGCCGCAAGATGCGGGCCGGTCCGGGGAGTCCGAGTGCATGAGCGTGGCGGTGCGAGGAAGGTCTGCGCGTGGATGGGGGCTGGCGGCGATGCTGCTGCTGGCCGTTGCGGCATGCCGCGAGTCTGTGAACGATCCGGCCAGGCCAGCGGCCGAGCCGGTGGCTGCGGTGCAGGCGATGGCGTTGCGCCTGGCCGAAGATGATCTGGTCGGCTACGCAAAGCTGTCGGTACCGCCAGGCCAGTATCAGCGGCTGCAGCAGGCCTGGGCGGAGGGACACAGCCAGTGGCCGCTGACCGAGCTGCCGCTGGGGGACCAGCTGCTGCCGATGCTGGCCGCGCTGCGCAAGCCCGATGCCAGCACCGAACTGCAGCGCAGCTTCGACCGCCAGCTGGCCGGCCAGGCCAGCGCCGTGCGCCAGGCCGCGCAGTCGATGGGCAATTTCGGGGTGCAGTACCTGCGCCATCAGAAGGGCTACACGCCCGGCCAGCAGGCCCATTACATCGCCCTGGTCGAAACCCTTGCCGTTTGGGCGCAGGGCGCGCCGATCAGTGACCGCGCCCGTGCACGCAGCACCATCGCCGCGCTGGTCGGCGCGGCCGGCAAGGTCGGCTTCGATGACGAGGCTGGCCTGCAGGCGGCTGGCATGGAGGGCAGCCTGCAGCAGCTGGCGCCGTTCATCCACACCCTCAAGGCGGTGCTTGGCAGCTACGGGCTGGGCGTGGATGACGCGCTTCGCAGCGTGCGGGGCGAGCTGCTCTCGGTGGAAGGCGACAATGCGCTGGTACGCCTGCACTACGACCTGGCCGGCCGCGAGATGAGCCTGCAGCTGCCACTGAGCCGGCGCGAGGGCCACTGGTACCTGACCCGTACCCTGGCCGACACCGACGCGCTGCTGCGCAAGGCCGACGCGGCCCGCGCGGCCGCGTCGCCGGCAGCCGCTGAAGCCCCCGCCGAAGGTGGGGAAGCGGCAACGCCGCCGCCTAAGCCATAATGGCGCCGATGTCGAAACAGAACCCGCTGCCGTTCCCCGGCGAAGAATCCCAGTCGACGCCCGCCGATACGGTGCCGGCGTCCCCCTCGACCGGTACCGGCCCGAACCCGGTACCGCCGCCCGCGCACGCGCGTCCGGCCGGCCGCCGCCCGCTGTGGGCTCGCCTGCTCGGCCGTCTGGTCGAGCCGTGGCTGTCGCTGAAGATCGAACCGGAAGACCCGGGCCAGTACAACGATGGCCGCCCGGTCATGTACGTGCTGGAAGACTACGGCCTGTCCAACGCGCTGATCCTGGACAAGGCCTGCCGCCAGGCCGGCCTGCCGTCGCCGCTGGTGCCGCTGGCCGGTGACCCGACCGGCCGCAAGCGCGCCTACCTGGCGCTGTCGCGGCGCAGCTCCAGCAACTCGCTGATTCCCGAGCAGCGCGGCGCCAAGACCCACTCCGACTCGCTGGCCAAGGTCCTGCAGGCGCACCGCGTGCGCGATGACCTGGACGTGCACCTGGTGCCGGTGTCGATCTTCGTCGGCCGCGCCCCGGACAAGCAGAGCGGTTGGTTCGCGGTGCTGTTCTCGGAAAACTGGGCACTGGTCGGCCGCTTCCGTCGCCTGCTGGCGGTGCTGCTCAACGGCCGCAGCACCATCGTCCGCTTCGCCCCGCCGATCTCCCTGCGCAACACCGTGGATGAAGGCCTGGAGCCGGAGCGCACGGTGCGCAAGCTGCAGCGCGTGCTGCGTACGCACTTCCGACGCATCCGTGAATCGGTGATCGGCCCCGACCTGTCGACCCGGCGCCTGCTGGTGGACCAGGTGCTGGCCGCCGAGCCGGTACGCGAAGCGATCGCCGCACAGGCCAAGCGCGACAACTCAAAGCCGGCCGATGCCTGGAAGAAGGCACACGCCTACGCCTGGGAAATCGCTGCGGACTATTCCAGCCCGGTAGTGCGCTCGGCCAGCTTCATGCTCAGCCACGTGTGGAACCGCATCTATGCGGGCGTGCTGGTGCACCACCTGGACAAGTTCAAGGCCGCCGCGCCGGGGCACGAAGTGGTCTACGTGCCCAGCCACCGCAGCCACATGGACTACCTGCTGCTGTCCTACCTGCTGTACGACCGTGGCATCGTGCCGCCGCACATCGTGGCCGGCATCAACCTGAACCTGCCGGTGGTCGGCACCCTGCTGCGCAAGGGCGGTGCATTCTTCATCCGCCGCTCGATCCGTGGCAACGCGCTGTACTCGGCGGTGCTCAGCGAATACGTCGCGCAGCTGGTGGCCGGCGGCTACTCGCTGGAGTACTTCGTCGAAGGCGGCCGCTCGCGTACCGGCCGGCTGCTGCAGCCCAAGGGCGGCATGATCTCGATGACGCTGCGCGCGTTCCTGCGCCAGCCGCGCAAGCCGGTGCTGTTCCAGCCCATCTACATCGGCTACGAGAAGCTGATGGAAGGCGGCAGCTACCTGGACGAACTGTCCGGCCGGCCGAAGGAAAAGGAATCGATCTGGTCGCTGCTGTGGGGCATCCCCAAGGTGCTCAAGCAGAACTATGGCCAGGTGGTGGTGAACTTCGGCGAGCCGATCGCGCTGAACGACGTGCTGGCCGAGAAGGCGCCGGAGTGGAAGGGCGAGGCGGTGTCCGAGGACGAAAAGCCTGCCTGGCTGTCGACCACGGTGGACACGCTGGCCGAACGCATCCAGGTGCGCATCAATGGCGCCGCCGACGTCAACCCGATCAACCTGCTGGCGCTGGCCCTGCTGTCCACGCCGAAGCACGCGATGGGCGAGGCCGACCTGATCGCGCAGATCGAACTGTGCAAGACCCTGCTGGTCGAGATGCCGTACTCGGACCGGGTGACGGTGACGCCGCACTCGCCGGAGCGGATCATCGCCCACGCCGAGGAAATCAACGTCCTCACCCGCATCAAGCACCCGCTGGGCGATGTGCTCAGCGTCAGTGGCGACACCGCAGTGCTGCTGAGCTACTTCCGCAACAACGTGGTGCACCTGTTCACCGCCTCGTCGTGGGTGGCCTGCTGCTTCCAGAACAACCGCCGCATGAGCCGCACCGGCCTGGTCCAGCTGGGCCGTACGGTGTACCCGTTCCTCCAGGCCGAGCTGTTCCTGCCGTGGAGCGAGGACGAGTTCGCCCAGCGCATCGACCGGACCATCGATGTGTTCGTGCGCGAGGGCCTGCTGCAGAACGTCAACGATGACGACGGCGGCATCCTGGCGCGCAACACCGGGCAGACCGACGAGGTGTTCCGCCTGCGCGCGATCGGCCATTCGCTGCAGCAGGCGTTCGAGCGCTATTACATTGCCATCTCGGTGCTGGTGAAGAACGGCCCCGGCGTGCTCGGCGCTGCCGAGCTGGAAAGCCTGTGCCAGCAGGCCGCGCAGCGGCTGAGCCTGCTCTATGCGCCGGCCGCGCCGGAGTTCTTCGACAAGTCCCTGTTCCGTGGCTTCATCCAGAAGCTGCGCGAACTGCGCCTGGTGTGGCCGGACGAGAACAGCAAGCTGCTGTTCGACGAGCGCCTGGATGCCTGGGCCAAGGATGCCAAGTTCATCCTGGGCCGTGAGCTGCGCCACACCATCGAACGGGTCAGCCCGGAAGCGGCCCGCCCGGACGAGCCTGCGCCGCAGGATTGAAGGCAGCGCCGGGTCCTGCCCGGCGAACGACATGCCAACCAAGGTTGGCATCTACCGGGGCGAAGCAGTAGGTCCACGCCATGCGTGGATGGGCCACCGCTCAGGCCGGCTCGTCGGGAATCTGCAGGCTTTCCAGCCTGGCGATGCAGTCCTTCAGCTGCAGCTTGCGCCGCTTCAGGCGCTTGGACTCCAGCTCGTCCTCGCCGTTGGCGGCCATGCGGGTGATCTGTTCATCCAGCAGGCGGTGCTCGGCGCGCAGGGCGACGAGGCGCTCGACGATCTCGGCGGGGCTGTAGGTGTCCACAGCCTCCGAGCATACACAGCGATGATGACCGCCGGGAGAGGGGAATCCCGATCCCCGGCCGGGGCGGCTCCGAGCCGTTAGAATGGAACCCATGAGTGCCGTGATTTCCCTTCCCGATCCCCCACCGCGCGCCGCCCGCGATCCGCGCGTGGCCGAGCGCGAGCAGCACAAGCTGGCCAAGCGCCTGCGCCGCCAGGTCGGCGAGGCGATTGCCGACTTCGGCATGATCGAGGCCGGCGACAAGGTCATGGTGTGCCTGTCCGGCGGCAAGGACAGCTACACCCTGCTGGACGTGCTGCTGCAGCTGCAGAAGAAGGCGCCGGTGCCGTTCGAGCTGGTGGCGGTGAACCTGGACCAGAAGCAGCCGGACTTCCCCGAGCACGTGCTGCCGGAATACCTGGCAGGCCTGGGCGTGCCGTACCACATCATCGAGCAGGACACCTATTCGGTGGTCAGCCGGGTCATCCCGGAAGGCAAGACCATGTGTTCGCTGTGCTCGCGCCTGCGTCGTGGCGCGCTGTACAACTACGCCGAGACCCATGGCTTCACCAAGATCGCGCTGGGCCACCACCGCGACGACATGGTGGCCACGTTCTTCATGAACCTGTTCCACCACGCCAAGCTGTCGGGCATGCCGCCGAAGCTGCGCAGCGACGACGGCAGGCACGTGGTGATCCGGCCGCTGGCCTACGTGCGCGAGAGTGACATCGTCGAGTACGCGCAGGCACGCCGGTTCCCGATCATTCCCTGCAACCTGTGCGGCAGCCAGGAGAACCTGCAGCGCCGCCAGGTCGGCCTGATGCTGAAGCAATGGGAAAAGGACCACCCGGGCCGCATCGAGCAGATCGCGCGCGCCATGGGTGAAGTCCGGCCCTCGCAGCTGGCCGACACCACCCTGTTCGACTTCATGGCGCTGGGCCGTCGCGACGACGCGCCGCTGCCCGACGCCCATGCCTGGCTGGCCGGCTCCCCGGCCGACGCCGACGCAGATCCCGAGACGCCCACCGTTTAAGGTCGGGCGCCCTTCCTCTTCGCCATCCGGAATTCCATGTTCTTTCGCAACCTGACGTTCTTCCGTTTCCCGACCACCACCGATTTTTCCGAAGTCGACACCCTGCTGCCGCACGCCCTGCTGAAGCCGGTCGGCGCGCTGGAAATGAATTCGCGCGGCTTCATCTCGCCGTTCGGCCGCGAGGAGAAGGAACTGCTCTCCCACCGCATCGCCGAACACCTGTGGCTGACCGTGGGCGGCGAGGACAAGATCCTGCCGGCGGCGGTGGTCAACGACCTGCTCGAGCGCAAGCTGGAGGAGATCGAGGAGAAGGAAGGCCGCCGCCCGGGTGGCCGCGAGCGCAAGCGGATGAAGGACGACCTGCTGCATGAACTGCTGCCGCGCGCCTTCGTGAAGTCCTCGCGCAATGATGCCTTCATCGACCTGCAGCACGGCTACGTGGCGGTGGATACCTCCAGCCGCAAGACCGGCGAGTACTTCATGTCCGACATCCGCGGCCTGCTCGGCAGCTTCCCGGCGATGCCGCTGAACGCCGAAGTCGCACCGCGTTCGATCCTGACCGGCTGGATCGCCGGCGAGCCGCTGCCGACCGGGCTGAGCCTGGGCGAAGAGTGCGAGATGAAGGATCCGGTGGAAGGCGGCGCCGTGGTCAAGTGCCAGCACCAGGAACTGCGCTGCGACGAGATCGACAAGCACCTGGACGCCGGCAAGCAGGTGACCAAGCTGGCGCTGATCTTCGAGGACAACCTGTCCTTCGTGATCGGCGACGACCTGATCGTGCGCAAGCTGAAGTTCCTCGACGGCGCACTGGACCAGCTGGAGCATGCCGACGAAGACGGCCGCCGCGCCGAGTTCGACGCCCGCTTCGCCCTGCAGAGCGCCGAGATCCGCCGCCTGTTCCTGTTGCTGGAAGAAGCGTTCAAGCTCAGCAAGGCTGACTGAACAGGCACCCTGTGGGCCGCCGGTCATCCGGCGGCCCGAAGCAGCGCTATGCTGGGCGCATGAGCCGTCTGCTGCGCCGCCTGATCAGCCCGACCCCGCCCGCTACCGTGCAGCGCGACACCGTTCGCCTGCGCCTGGAGGATGCCGAGATCGAGGTGCTGCGCGTGCGCGATCCGCGCGCGCGCCGGATCAAGCTGAGCGTGGACGAGCGCGGCGCACGGTTGACGCTGCCGCCGCGGGCCAGCCTGGTGATGGGCGAGCGATTCCTGGAACAGCACCGCGACTGGTTGGCGCTGCAGCTGCGCCAGTACCAGAGCCAGGGCCTGCCCGCCCCGTTGCAGCCGGGCGAGGGCGGCGTGCTGCCACTGCGCGGCGACCTGTTGCCGCTGCGCTGGCAGGAAGGCCGCTATGCGCGGCTGGAGATCGACGAACACGGCGCCTGCGTGCAGTGGCCGACCCGTGCCGGCGATGCCACCCTGCGCCGCCTGCTGCGCGAGTTCTACGAAGCACAGACCCGCGCCGATGTCGGCCGCTGGCTGCCGAAGTACCTGCCCACCCTGCCACGTGCACCCAGCCGCCTGCGGCTGAAGGTGATGTCTTCGCAGTGGGGCTCGCTGGCGCCGGACGGCAGCATGGCACTGGACCTGGCACTGGTGCTGGGGCGCCCTGAAGCATTCGAGTATGTGCTGGTGCACGAACTCTGCCACCTGATCCAGCCGAATCATTCGCCCGCGTTCTGGCACGAAGTGGAACAACGTTTCCCCGCGTGGCGCGAGCAGCGCGACTACTTCCAGCTGGAAGGGCGCAGGCTGAAGGCGATGCTTCGCCAGCTGCTGTAGAGCTGAGCCGATGCTCGGCTGACGCGCGTGGCGCGGATATCCAGCCCTCGCGATCGACAGCAGCCGAGCATGGCTCGGCTCTACAAAAGCGCGCGCAGCGCGCGACCCGCTCCTGCTCTTCCTTCTTTCTTCCGTGATGGGCACACAGGAAACTGTCCGTGGCCGGGCGGGGTGGGTTGCGCAGGGGCGTGAGCCGCATGGATGCGGCGACCGAGCTTGCAAGGACGTACTTGCAGCGACCCCTGCGCAATCCACCCCGCCCGGCAGAGCACGGCTTCTGATTTGAACGACCCACCACGAGGGGCTCAGCCGTTGGCCGAAACCCTCACCCCGCCCGCAACGCCGCCGCTGCCGCCCAGCGTGCCGCCACCCGCGGCGCCGTGATGCACACCGCCTGGTCGGTCACCGTCGTCACCGCGCGCTCCAGCAGCTGGATATCGGCCTCGTGCTGGCGTGCCACATGCGGGTCCTCGAAGAAGATCGCGCGCTGGCAGCGCCCCTCCAGCACCCGGTCGGCAATCTGTGCATCGCCGCCCATCGGGCCACTCTGGTAACGCGTCACCCACGGCGTATCGCTGGGCCAACCCCGGCTCCAGGCCAGCTCGTTCAAGCGCTGCCCGGTGGTGCCCGTCGCAACGCGTTGGCCAAACCGGGCCAGCACATCGAAGTGCTCGTCAGCGAAGGCCAGCATCGCCGGCTTCATCGCATCATGCGCGATCAGCGCCAGCGTCTGCCCCTGGAAGGCATGCAGGTCGTCGGCACCGGTGTCGGCAGCCAGCCCGGCGTGGATGCGCTCCACCTCGATCCAGTCGCGTGCAGTGGCCACGGTTGAAATGAACGGCTTGCCGTGGATCACGCACTGCCGCTTGAGCGCGGTTGCTTCCGGAAACACCGAGGACGGATCGACCGGGTCGATCAGGTAGATCGCACCGTCCAGTGTCCGCTCCGGCCCCATGCCGACCACTTCGGCCACCAGCTTCATCAGGCCTCCCTCGCGCCCGTAGGGATACCGGTGCAGGCCGCCGTAGCCGGCCAGGAATCCCTGCCGTTCGATCGCATCGTGGGTGCGCCCGACCGCGTGCAGTGACACCCCCAGTTCGCGCAGGCCTGCCTCGCTGGCACGCAGCCAGCGGAACAGCGCCGCGCGCGCATCGTGGTGATGGAGACGGTTGGCAGCCAGGCCGATACGCATCGAGCGCTCCGTAGGACGGGTAGAAGCGGCAGTGTATGTCGGCATTCGCCGATGCGGATGCTTTTCCAATTTTTCTCATTGTCGCGGAAGCCTGCCTCGCTAGCGTGGCTGGCAGCGGTACCGCTGCGCGGCCGTGGTTCCTGCCCGCGAAATGAGGACGTCTACCGTGAATGTCGCCGGCCGCCGCGCCGTCGCCGCCGTCATGGCATCGCTGTTGCTGCCCGGCATCGCCGCTGCATCCGGTTGTACGGGCCCCCTGCAGGTGGCATGGCGCTCCGACCGGCCGCCCCTGTCATACAGCCAGCAGGGCGAGGTTGCGGGACTGGCCGCGGATTACCTGCCGCTGCTGGGCATGCAGGCGGCGCAGCATGCGAAGCCGTTGCCTGCGACGGTACTTACCGAGGGAGCACTGCCGGCCGGCACCCAGGTGCTGCTGGGCTGGCCGCGCGCACAGCTGCCGACAGGCTGGGTGGCCAGCAGGGCCTACCTGGAGGTGCCGCAGGTGATCGTGCGGCGCGAGGGCGCCGCTGCGGTGCTGGGGCTGGAGGGCCTGCGTGGCCGCAGCGTGGCCAGCCCGGACCGGCTGCCGCTGGAGCCATTGCTGGCCGAGCAGGCCCCGGGGGCGCAGCTGCTGGCCCCTGCGCCGCTGGACCACGCGCTGTCACTGCTGCGTGCCGGGCTGGTCGACGCCGTGGTCGCCAATCTCGCTGAACTGGAGGCCGCGCTCCGCGCGGAGCCAGGCGATGCTGTGGTGATCGCGGCACCCGCGGGCTTCGGCGATGCACTGGTACTCGCGGCCGTGCCGGCCTGTGCCGAGGTGGTCGCTGCTTTCGACCAGCGGCTCCTGCAGGAGAGCGATGCACGTCGCGCGTCGAGCCGCAGCGCCTGGCTGCCGGACCGGCCACGCGCGCGGCTCACCGGTTCGGCGCTGCGCTGGCTGGTGCCGGCGTCGCTGATCCTGCTCGCGCTCGTGCTGCTGCATGCCTTCGGCTACTGGCGCGTGCATCGCGAGAGCGTGCGCCGCCGCGTGCTGGAGCAGCGGTTGCACGACGTCACCGCGAACCTGCCGGCGGTGGTCTACCAGGCCCGCCGTTCGGCAACCGGCCACTACAGCCTGGCGCAGATCGCCGGTGACGTGCAGGCGTTGTTCGGCGTAAGCGTGGAGACTGCGCGGATCGACCATCTGCAACTGCTGGCCGCGGTGCATGCCGACGACCGCAGCCGGGTGATGGCGTGCATCGAAGCGGCCGCGCTGGTGCGCGGTCCCATCGACGTTACGTTCCGCACCCGGTCGGCGCAGGGCTGGCGCTGGGTCCGCTCACAGGGACGACCGCTGCAGTGCGATGACAGCAGCGTGGAGTGGAGCGGCTACTGGTTGGATGTCAGTGAAGCACAGGCGCGTGCAGTAGCGCTGGCCGAGGCACGCCGCGCGGCCGAGCAGGCGGCGCTGGCCAAGAGCCATTTCCTGGCGACCATGAGCCACCAGATCCGCACGCCGATGAGTACCCTGCTGGGCATGCTGGAGCGATTGGCTGCCAGTGACCTGGATGCGGGCCAGCGGCAGGTGCTGACCACCGTGGGTGATGCCGCGCAGATGCTGCGACAGATCCTGGACGATGTGCTGCACAGCCAGCGCCTGCAGCCAGCGCCACTGCAGCTGCGGCCGACCGATCTTGCGGCGCTGGTGCGCGCGGTGCAGCAGCTGTTGATGCCCGTCGCGGCCAGCCGCGGCCTGCACCTGCACAGCGAGATCGACCCCATGCTGCAGCAGTGGTCGCTGGCCGATGGGCTGCGCCTGCGCCAGGTCCTGTTCAACCTGGCCGGTAATGCACTCAAGTTCACTCTGCAGGGAAGCGTGGTGCTGCAGGCCCATGTGCTGCAGCAGCGCGATGGCGGGCAGCGGTTGCGCCTGCAGGTGACCGATACGGGCGTGGGCATCAGCATGGAGCGGCAACAGGCGGTATTCGCTGCCTACGAGCAGGCCGAGACCTCGACCACGCGCCGCTTTGGTGGCAGTGGGCTGGGCCTGTCGATCTGCCGCGAGCTGGCGGCATCGATGGGGGGCCAGCTGCACCTGCGCAGCGCGCCGGGCAAGGGAACCACCGTATGGCTGGAACTGGTGCTGGCGGCCTCTGCGGCACCGACGGTGGTACCGGTGCTCACGACGGCCGTGCAACGGCCGCTGCCGCCGGCGCGGGCACTGGTTGTTGAAGACCATCCGACCAACCTGCAGTTGCTGGTACAGCGCCTGCGCGAGCTGGGGCTGCAGGTACACGCCTGCGACGACGGCCAGCAGGCATGGGAGGCCTGGCAGGCGCAGCCCTTTGATCTGGTCATCACCGACTGCCATATGCCGCACATGGACGGCTTCGCGCTGGCACGGGCGATCCGTGGCGATACCTGTGCCATCCGTGCGCAGGTGCCGATCGTCGCGCTGACTGCCAGTGTGCTGGAACGCACACGCGAGGCCTGCCGTGATGCGGGCATCAACCATTTCCTGGCCAAGCCGGTGGCGCCGTGCGAACTGCGCGCGCTGCTGGAGGAGCTGCTGTTGCCGGACTCAGTGCGCCAGTAGGCGGACGATGCTGGCAGCGGCATCGCGGCCTTCGGCCACGGCGGTCACCACCAGGTCTGCACCGCGTACCGCGTCGCCACCGGCGAACAGGCGTGGATGCGCGGTCTGGAACGGCAGGCGATCCTTGCCCCCGGCGACGATGCGGCCGTTGGGCTGGCCTTCCACCCCCAGGTCCGCCAGCCACGCCGGCACGCTCGGCGAGAAGCCGAAGGCGATGATCACCACGTCCGCTTCCAGCAGGGATTCACTGCCTTCGATCGGCACGGCGTTCTGGCGGCCATTGGCATCGGGTTCGCCCAGCCGGGTTTCGACCACGGTCACGCCGATCACTTCATCGTCGGCGCCGGCTTCGATCGACAGCGGTTGGCGGTTGAACAGGAAGCGCACGCCCTCTTCGCGCGCATTGGCCACTTCGCGAGCGCTGCCGGGCATGTTGGCTTCGTCGCGCCGGTAGGCGCAGGTGACCTTGGCCGCGCCGAGGCGCACCGCGCTGCGCACGCAGTCCATGCCGGTATCGCCACCACCGAGCACCACCACCCGCTTGCCGTTGAGGTCGGGCAGGGCGATGGTGTCTTCCCAGCCGGCAATCGGCCGGCCCTTCGGGTCATCGCCGCCGACGATGCGGCTGTTCTGCACCAGGAACGGCAGCGCCGGCAGCACGCCCTTCAGGTCCTGGCCGTCGAGGCCACCATCGGTGTAGCGGTAGGCGCCGGTACCGATGAACACCGCATCGTGGGTGTCCAGCAGCTGCTGCACGCTGAGGTCGCGGCCGATCTCCACGCCGAGGCGGAACTGCACGCCCATGCCCTCCAACACGTCGCGGCGCCGGTGGATCACGTCCTTGTCCAGCTTGAAGCTGGGAATGCCGAACTGCAGCAGGCCGCCGATCTGCTCGTAGCGGTCATAGACCACCGCGGCAATGCCGGCGCGGGCCAGGCGGTCGGCGCAGGCCAGGCCCGCGGGACCGGCCCCGATCACCGCCACGCTGCGGCCGGTCGGCTGCACCGCGCCCAGGTCAGGGCGCCAGCCGCTGGCCAGCGCGGTATCGACGATGTACTTCTCCACCGCACCGATGGTGACCGCACCGAACTCTTCCAGCGTGCAGCTGCCCTCGCACAGGCGATCCTGCGGGCAGACCCGGCCGCACACCTCTGGGAGCGGGTTGGTGCTGTGGCACAGCGTGGCGGCTTCGTGGATGCGGTTCTCCTGCACCAGCTGCAGCCACTGCGGAATGGCGTTGTGCACCGGGCACTTCCAGCTGCAGTACGGGTTGCCGCAGTCCAGGCAGCGGCCCGCCTGGTACTGGGCGTCCTCCTTGCCGAACTTTCCGTACAGCTCGCCCCAGTCGCCGGACGTGCGCAGTTCCACCGGGATGCGCTGCGGCATGGTGCGGGGCAGGTCGAGGAACTGGAAGGCGTGCTTGCGGCTCATGGCGGGCTCTGGAATGCGGGAGGGAACGTTGCCGGCCAGCGGCCGGCACTACCGGAAAACATCACGCGGCGCGTCGCAGGGTTTCGGTCAGCGACTCGATGCTGGCGGCCTTGGGTTTGACCAGCCAGAACTTGCCGATGTAATCGCGGAACTCGTCCAGGATCTGTTGTGCCCAGATGCTGCCGGTCAGCTCGCGATGGCGGCCGATCAGGCGGTGCAGGTGCTGGCGGTAGTTCTCGAAGCCTTCGGCGGACACGCGATGGATGTCGATCAGCTCGTGGTTGTAGCGGTCGACGAAATCACGGTCCACGTCCAGTACGTAGGCCAGGCCGCCGGTGAAGCCGGCGCCGAAGTTCAGCCCGACCTTGCCCAGCACCAGCACCACGCCATCGGTCATGTACTCGCAGCAGTGGTCACCGGCACCTTCGACCACGGCCAGTGCGCCGGAATTGCGCACCGCGAAGCGCTCGCCGGCGCGGCCGGCAGCGAACAGCTCACCGCCGGTGGCACCGTAAAGGCAGGTGTTGCCGATGATGGCGGTGCTGCGTGCCTCGAAGCGCGCGCCACGCGGCGGCCGCACCACCAGCCGGCCGCCAGCCATGCCCTTGCCGACGTAATCGTTGGCTTCGCCTTCCACTTCCAGGTGCAGGCCACCGACATTGAAGGCGCCGAAGCTCTGCCCGGCGCTGCCACGGAAGCGCAGTTCCAGCGGTGCCTCGGCCATGCCCTGGTTGCCGTGCGCGCGTGCCACCGCACCCGCCAGGCGGGTACCGATGCTGCGGTCGGTGTTGTGGATCAGGAAGCGATGCTCGCCGCCGCGCTTGTGCTCGATGGCCGGGGCCAGCAGGCCATCCATCTGCGTGGCCAGGCTGTCCGGCGATTCGTACAGGCGCTGCGCGGCGCAGTGGCTGCCCTCGTAGCGGCTGTCGGCCAGCAGGCGCGACAGGTCCACGCGCACGCCGTCGCGCGGCGCGGATTCGATCTGGCGCAGCAGGTCGGTACGGCCGACGATCTCTTCCAGCGAACGCGCGCCCAGGTAGGACAGCCAGCCACGCACTTCCTCGGCCAGCAGCCGGAAGAAGTTCTCCACGCGCTCGGGCTGCCCGGTGAAGTGGTTCTCGCGCAGGCGCTCGTCCTGGGTGGCCACGCCGGTGGCACAGTTGTTGAGGTGGCAGATGCGCAGGTACTTGCAGCCCAGCACGATCATCGGCGCGGTGCCGAAGCCGAAGCTGTCGGCGCCCAGCAATGCGGCCTTGACCACGTCCAGCCCGGTCTTCAGGCCGCCATCGGTCTGCAGCAGGGTACGGCCGCGCAGGTCGTTGGCGAGCAGCGCCTGGTGCGCCTCGGCCACGCCCAGCTCCCACGGCACGCCGGCATAGCGGATCGAGCTGACCGGCGAGGCACCGGTGCCGCCATCATGGCCGGAGATGGTGATCAGGTCCGCACCGGCCTTGACCACGCCCGCCGCAATCGTTCCGACGCCGGCATGGCTGACCAGCTTCACCGACACCAGCGCGGTCGGGTTGACCTGCTTGAGGTCGTAGATCAGCTGCGCCAGGTCCTCGATCGAATAGATGTCGTGATGCGGCGGCGGCGAAATCAGACCGATGCCCGGGCGCGCATAGCGCAGCCGCGCGATCAGTTCGTTGACCTTGTGCCCGGGCAGCTGGCCACCCTCGCCGGGCTTGGCACCCTGCGCGACCTTGATCTGCAGCACCTCGGCATTGACCAGGTACTCGGCGGTCACGCCGAAGCGCCCGGAGGCCACCTGCTTGATCTTGCTGCGCCTGGCGGTGCCATAGCGTGCGGGGTCTTCACCGCCTTCGCCGGAATTGCTGCGGCCCCCCAGGCGATTCATCGCAATCGCCAGCGCTTCATGCGCTTCCGGTGACAGGGCACCGAGGCTGATCGCCGCGGTATCGAAGCGCGGGAACAGTTCGCTGGCCGGGGCCACTTCATCGAGCGGTGCGGGCGTGGCGGCAGGGACCAGTTCCAGCAGGTCACGCAGTGCCGAGGGCGGGCGCGCATGCACCGCATCGCAGTACTGCTGCCAGGCACGCGGATCGCCGCTGCGCGCCGCGCGCTGCAGGGTGGTGACCACGTCCGGGTTGTACATGTGGTACTCGCCGCCGTGCACGTACTTCAGCAGGCCGCCGACATCCACGTCCTGCTGCGCGTCCCACGCCTGCGCGCACAGCTCGCGCGCGTCGGCATCCAGGCGCGCGAAACCCGCGCCACCGATGCGCGAAGCGGTATCCGGGAAGCACAGATCGACGACCTCCGGTTCCAGGCCGATGATCTCGAACAGCTGCGCGCCGCGGTAGCTGGCCACGGTACAGATGCCCATCTTCGAGATGATCTTCGACAGCCCCTTGTAGACGCCCTTGCGGTAGCGGCGGCCGATCTGCGACTGCTCACCGCCCTTGCTGAGCTTGAGGATGCCGCGACGGCCCAGGTCGAACAGGGTCTGGTAGGCCAGGTACGGATACACCGCCGTGGCGCCGAAGCCGAGCAGGCAGGCCATGTGGTGCGGGTCGCGCGCGGTGCCGGTCTCGACGATGAGATTCACGTCGCAGCGCAGGCCCAGCCGCGAGAGGTGGTGGTGGATGGCGCTGGTGGCCAGCAGCGCATGCACCATCGGCCGCCCGGCCACCGGGTAGCGGTCGGACAGCAGCAGCATCACCATGCCGTCGCGCGCGGCCTGTTCGGCCTCGGCGCAGATGCGCTCGATGCCGGCACGCAGACCCTCGTCTTCGCTGTAGGACAGGTCGAGCAGGCGGTTGGCCTGCACGTACTGCTCCATCTTCAGCAGCTGGCGCAGCTTGCGCTGGCTGAGCACCGGCGAATTGAGGATGACGTGGTTCACCGTCTCCGGACCGGCATGGAAGATGTTGGTCTCCTTGCCGAGCTGGGTGGACAGGGACATCGCGCAGTCTTCGCGCAGCGGATCGATCGGCGGGTTGGTGACCTGCGCGAAGGCCTGGCGGAAATAGTCGTACAGCGGGCGGCTGCGCTGGCTCAGCACCGCCATCGGCGTGTCGTCGCCCATCGAGCCGGTGGCTTCCTGCTCGGTCTCGGCCAGCGGCCGCAGCACCTGCTCCACTTCCTCGCTGCTGAGCTGGTACAGCTTGTGGTAGCTGCGCAGGGTGGCTTCGTCGAACGGCTCTTCCACCAGCGACGGGTCGATCAGTTCGGTCTGCAGGTAGGTCACGCCCTGCTGCAGCCACTGCTTGTAGGGCGCGCGGCCGCGGTTGATGCGGTCGACCGCATCGGAGTCGAGCAGGTCGCCGCGCTTGAGGTCGATCGCGATCATTTCGCCGGGGCCGAGCTTGCCCTTGCGCACCACCCGCTCGGTGGGCACTTCCCACACGCCCGCTTCAGAGGCAACCAGGAAGTGGCGGTCGGCGGTCAGCATCCAGCGTGCCGGGCGCAGGCCGTTGCGGTCGAGGGTGCAGACGGCGTAGCGGCTGTCGCAGGCAACGATGCCGGCCGGGCCATCCCACGGCTCGCTGTTCAGGCCGTGGAACTCGTAGAACGCGGCCAGGTCCGGGTCCTTGAACTCCAGCGACTGGGTGGCCGGCGGCACCAGGATGCGCAGCGCCTGGATCAGCTCCATGCCACCGGCGACCATCAGTTCCAGCATGTTGTCCAGGCTCTGCGAGTCCGAGCCGTGCATGGAGATCACCGGGTCGAATTCGGCGATGTCGAAGCGCGGCGTCTTCCACACCTTGCTGCGCGCCTGGGCCCAGCGGCGGTTGCCTTCGATGGTGTTGATCTCGCCATTGTGGGCGAGCATCCGGAACGGGTGGGCAAGCGGCCAGCGCGGCAGCGTGTTGGTCGAGAAGCGCTGGTGGAACACGATCGCGCTGGAGGCCAGTTCGCGCCGCTGCAGGTCCGGATAGAAGCGGCTGAGCTTGTCCGGCAGCACCATGCCCTTGTAGCTGATCGCATCGGGGGTGAGGGTGGTGACGTAGAAATCAGCGTGATCGCGCAGCTGCTGCTCGCTGCGGCGACGGGCCAGGAACAGCGCCAGCGCGAAGCCGGCATCGTCCTGGCCGACACCGGCATCGACGAACACCTGTTCGATGCGCGGCAGGGTATCGCGCGCCAGCTGGCCGCAGACGCTGTCATCGGTGGGTACCTCGCGCCAGCCGGCGACCTTGCAGCCGACCGCTTCCACCTGCGCCTGCAGCTGGGTACGGCAGGCGTCGGCGGCCTCGGTGTCGTGCGGCAGGAACACCAGGCCGGCAGCGAAGCGCGCGGCGGTGGTGATGCCGGCTTCGCTGGCCAGCAGTTTCAGGAATGCATCGGGGCGGCGCAGCAGCAGGCCACAGCCATCGCCGGTCAGGCCATCGGCGGCGACGCCGCCACGGTGGGTCATGCGCGAAAGCGCGGCGATGGCGGTATCAACCAACAGGCGCGAAGGTTGATCGTCGAGCTGGGCGACCATGCCAAATCCACAGGCATCGCGCTCGGAGCGCGGGTCGTAAAGCCCTTGGCGGTTGCGGGGGGCCATCTCTACCTCGATGCGTATAGGGTTGGCGGCGACACTCGTCCCCGCTCATTCCCTGGAGCGCATCGTGAGGCCACCGGATGCCTCGACTAGATCACAGGTTGCTGCAGCGCCGCAATACACGGTTGCAGGTGCAACAGAACGCGCCGGCAACCCCGTGCCGGCGCGGGGTCGCCCTCAGCCGCAGCGCACGCCGCTGACCAGGCCCTTGTCGTCCACTTCGATGTTCAGGCGGTCGCCGAGGAATTCCATCGTGGCCACGTCGTTGGGCTTCATGACGCGCAGCTGGTGGGCACCGGCATCTTCCTGCGCCTGCTTGCCCAGCGCGTCGGCGTAGGCCTGGCCGACCAGGCTCTGCACCTGGCTGGCATCGCAGGTGCCGACCGGCGGTGCCTCGGTGGCCTTGCCGGCTTCGTCGGCGGGTGCCTTGGCGGCTTCGGCAGCCTGCTGGGCATGGGCCGTGGCCGAATCCTGTTCATCCAGCGCCGGTGCCTGGCAGGCGGTCAGGGCCAGCACGGCCGGCAGCAGCAGGGCGGAGAGCGAACGGGCGCGAATCGGGAACGACATCATGACTCCGGAAGGGATTGTGAAAGCCCGAGCATAGCGGCGAACCGATCCTCACGTGTTTGTCTTGTGTTATCGACAGGATCGCGGCAGCGCGGCAGCGACACTGCGCGCATGCCGACCCCCTCTACCCCCGAACGACAGGCCGCGCGCGCTGCGGGCCTGCGCTATGTCGATGACACCCAGCCGGGCATCAGCCGGCGCCGCGCCGGCAAGGGCTTCAGCTACCGCGATGCCGATGGCCACGCGGTGCGCGATGCCGCCACCCTGCAGCGCATCCGCGCGCTGGCGATTCCACCGGCCTATACCGCCGTATGGATCTGCGCCCACGCCAATGGCCATCTGCAGGCCACCGGCCGCGATGCCCGCGGGCGCAAGCAGTACCGCTACCACGCCGATTGGGCCGCAGTGCGCGACGCCGGCAAGTTCGACCGGGTGATCGCCTTTGGTGAAGCACTGCCCGCGCTGCGGCGCCGGCTCAGCCGCGATCTCAAGCACAGCGGCTTCCCCCGCGAAAAGGTGCTGGCGGTCGTGGTCGCGCTGCTGGCCGACACCCTGGTGCGGGTAGGCAATGAGTCCTACGCCAAGGAAAACAGATCCTTTGGCCTGACCACGCTGCGCAACCGGCACCTCGACCTGCTGCGCGGCGGGCGCGTACGGATGCGCTTCCGCGGCAAATCCGGGCAGCTGCACGAAGTGACGGTAGGTGACCGCCGGCTGGGCACGCTGGTGCGCGGCGTGCAGCAGTTGCCGGGCCAGGCGTTGTTCCAGTATCGCGACGACGACGGTGCCATCCAGCCGGTCGACTCCGGTGCGGTCAACGATTACCTACGCGAGGTGATGGGCGAGGAATTCACCGCCAAGGATTTCCGCACCTGGGGCGGCACCCTGGCCGCGGTGCAAGCGTTCGCGGCCACCGAGTTGCCCGAACCGGCCAGCCAGCGTGCGCTGGCCAAGGTACAGCGTGAGGTGGTGTGCAAGGTGGCGACCCAGTTGGGCAATACCCCTGCGGTGTGCCGCAAGGCCTACATCGACCCCTGCGTGTTCGCCGGCTGGGAGCGCGGTGAACTGGCGGAACTGGCCGGCCTGCGTGGGCCGCGCCAGTGGGAGCAGGCCACCCTGCGCGTGCTGCGCAGGGCGCGCCGGCTCAGCCGCAGACGTCAGCCGCAATAGATCGCGGTGATGTTGTTGGTGCGGCCCTTCTCGATGGTCAGGCGGTCACCGCCTTCGTGTGCCGGCGGCACGCGCGGGCCGTCATGGCGCAGCACCTGCACGTGCAGGCTGTCGCTGTCCACGCGCGCGCGCTCGACGGTTGCGGCGGAGGCGGCCAGGCCGAGCGCACCACGCACCCTGTCGCTGTGGCACTGACCGGAAATCACGCCGTCGATCGGCTGCACCTGGGCCACCGGCGTACTGCTGCAGGCGGCGAGGGCGAGACAGACGGCGGCGGTGGCGATGGCATGCTTCATGGAAGGATTCCTTGGTGTGGTTGCGTGCAGCGTGCGACGGCGCACGTGGTGGCGGAATGAACACCGTGCACATCGTGGATACGGTGCGCTCACCCCCGCCAACAGCCTGGGTGGAGACACTGCAGTCGCGGCGGATGCCGCCCCCGGTACTGCGGCGCACGCGCCCGGTAGTGCCGGCCGCTGGCCGGCGATCCCATTCCCCCCCCGAGGAGACCTGCATGGCCACCACCCGAAAGACCCCCGCCCGCCGCAAAGCCTCACCCAAGGTGCGCAAGGGCAGCACCGCGACCCAGACCGCTGCCGACCCCGCTCGCCCGCGGGTGGTGAAGACCGCAACCCGCAAGGCGGCGGCCGGTGATCCCCGCGCCGCCCGCGTTGCCGCCCGGCAGCGGCGCCTGCAGGACCAGGAAAAGGCCAAGGACGCACGCGCAGCCAAGAAGGCCACGAAAAAGACCGCGACCCAGGCCGGCGCACGCCGCCAGCCGGAGGCCATGCCGGCCCAGCAGCTGGCAAAGCCGGGGCACGAACACGAACTGGAGCTGGCACCGCGCTTCCTCGCGCCGGACTACACCGGCAGCGGCAAGCTGCAGGGCATGCGCGCGATCGTCACTGGCGGTGATTCCGGCATCGGCCGTGCTGTGGCCGTGCTGTTCGCACGCGAAGGCGCCGATGTGGCGGTCCTGCACCTGGACGAGGCCGAAGATGCCGACATCACCCGCCAGCACGTGGAGCGCGAAGGTGGCCGCTGTGTGGTGATCGCCGGTGACGTACGCGACCCGCGCTTCTGCAACAAGGCGGTCAAGCAGGTGGCCAAGGCCTTCGGTGGCATCGACATCCTGGTCAACAACGCCGCGTTCCAGCTGCACTGCGAGCGGCTGGAGGATCTGGAAGACGCGCACCTGCAGGAGACGCTGCAGACCAACATCGGCGGCTACATCCAGATGGCGCGTGCGGTACTGCCGCATCTGGGCGAGGGCGCCAGCATCATCAACACCGGCTCGGAAACCGGACTCTTCGGCAGCAAGGCGCTGATCGACTACTCGGCCACCAAGGGCGCGATCCATGCGTTCACCAAGGCCCTGGCCAGCCAGCTGCTGCCGCGCGGCATCCGGGTCAACTGCGTGGCGCCGGGGCCGGTATGGACGCCGCTGAACCCGGCCGACAAGCAGGCCGGGGATGTCGCCGAGTTCGGAAAGGACAGCGACATGGGCCGGCCTGCACAGCCTGAAGAGCTGTCACCGGCGTATGTGTTCCTGGCCTCGCCGGTCTGTGCAAGCTACATCAGCGGGGCGATCCTGCCGGTGATGGGTGGGCCGCGCGGCTGAGTCGTGTCGGTTCCCGCCTGGATCCGGCGGCAGCGAAGGTGTGCGGCCTGTCAAAGGCCCCACACCGTGCGATTGGTAGGCTGATCCTGTACCGACCATGTTCAAGGACCGACCATGCCCGAAATGGATATCAATGCCGCAGCCAACGAGGTCGTCGCCCTGCTGCGGCGGAACGATGCGCGTGCTGCCGCCACCCGCCTCCAGGCCCTGCACGACGGACAGAGCGCAGTGGTGCAGGAATCGCTGGATCGCTATATCTCGGCGCGTGCGGCCGCCGAGCTTGAGGGCTTGCGCCGGAACGGGGGCGTGGCCGCAGCGGATGCAGCTACGGTGAATCCGATGCTGGATCGCTTGGGCGAGGCGACGCGCCCGCCGCGGATGCCCGATGCTGCCGAGACAGCGGGATTGAGCCAGGCCCAGCAGTACGACGTTTATGGCAGCATCGTGGCCCAGCGCGGCAACATCGCAGCGAACGATGCAATGGCGACCCAGGACCGCGTGGTGCTGGGGTTGCGCGATGAGAACCGCACGACCGAGGCGCGCGGACGTGGCGTCTACGATGACCGCATCGTGGTGCTGTGGAAGGATGCGCAGGGCCGCGGCCACGTGCGCGAGTTCAACCAGGCCACGACCGAGCCGACCGCCCAGTACGACGGCCATGCCAAGACCGCGCCGCGCAGCCCGGGCTTTGGCAATGTGGCGCCGCGTACCAAGACCGAGGGCGAGGACGTCAACGGCGACCGGGTCAAGGATCTGGGGCGCCTGGGCGAGGGCACCATCGAGATGCGCGTGACCACCCATCCGCGCAATGGGCATCCCGATGAGTTCGCGCTGCGTCCTTCGCAGGACGCGATCACTGCGGGCGCCGGACGGGTGGAGCGCGACAGCAATGGCGATGGCTGGTTCGATGCGCGTGATACCCAGGGCGTGCAGGACCTCAACGACACCTTCAAGATCCATCGTGGCAGCCGTTCCAACACCGATTCGGCCGGTTGCCAGACCATCGGTGGCGGCGAGTATGACGACTTCGTGTCGACGGTGCGCGGCACGCCTGGGCAGAACCGCTGGCAGTACGTGCTGACCTCGGTTGCACCCGGCCAGACGCGCGAATTGGGGCAGGACGTGCCGCTCGCGGCCAACGAGGACCCCCGTCAGCCGCAGCATCGCGATCATGCCCTGCAGCAGCAGATCAGTACGCGCCTGCAGGCCCTGGGCGGACGCTACGCCGAGCATGCCGAGGACTACAGCCTGGTGATGCTGCGCGAAGCGAAGGCCGCGCGCATCACCCGGGTCGACCAGATCGTGGCCAGCAATCCCAGCGCCGGCCGTGCGGCTGGCGAGACACTGTTCCTGGTGCAGGGCAGCCCGGGCGATCCTGCGGCGCTGCGCGCAGGGGTCAATGCGGCCGAGGTGCGCGAGACCGCGGTGGAATCCAGCCTGCGCCAGCTGCAGCAGCAATCGCGCGAACAGGCTGCACCTGCGCCCGCGCCGGCACAGCAGCAGGACGCGCCGGCGATGGGAGGGCGTTGATCGATGATCCGATCGCAGTTGACGCCGAGCGTTCCATTGATGCTGCTGCTGGCCTGCAGTGCCTGCGCGCCCGCTGGAGAGCGCGTCGCGCCGGTGGCGCCCACTGCCAGCTCGGCCGCGAAACCGGAGGCCCTGCCTGCGCAGACCCTTCCCACGGATCGCGGACTGCCCGCATTGCCGAAGGCTTCCGGCAGCGGCCATCCCGGCGGCCGCTACGCTACGCTGCCCGAACCTGCCAGGCAGGTGCTGGCGCAGTTGAAGTGCAACGTGGAGAGCGCCAGCAAGGTGCAGGTGCTCTCCATTCCCGCGCAGGATGGCCAGCAGGATTTGATGGTTACTGATCGCAGCGGGCCGCGTTTCCGCTATTGGATGCGGTCGTTCTCCGGCAGTGGCGGTACCACCGGCTATCTGGTGCAGCTGCAGGGCTGCCCGGCAACCACCACGGGCATGCGCGCCTACATCGCACAGGGAGCCGCACCGCTGCAGGATGTCACCGCATCCATCCTGGCGCAGGCCGGATTGCCCGATGCGGCGACCATGACGGCCTACCAGGACAAGGGCGCGGGCGATCTGTTCGCCTTCATCGGCGTGCTGGACAAAGTGCCAGTACTGCGCTGGGTGGCCGAAGCCGACCCCGAACAGCCACTGGCCGCCGATGCACGCAGCTTCGACCATGGCAATGCCATCCACGGCGGTTTCCTGCACTGGAACCAGGATCACTTCGAAGTGGCCAGGGCCGTTCCCGCCGCGCTATGGCCCTGCGATGACAGCCCCTTGCGGCCGTGCAAGGCCGACCCGTTCGTGACGGGGCGTTGAGGCATCGCGCACATAGAAGTCGGCAATGCGCGGAATGAACTGCTGCGGATTGGCACCGACAAGATTGGTCAGCACCACGACCGCCACGCCGCGCTCGGGATAGACCACGAAGGCCGAGCGTGCCCCGCCGATGCCGGCCACCTGCAGGTCGGGTGAGGCGTTCAGCACCGGCCAGCCGCCGGCCCAGGCACCGGCGCGACCGTCGGCCAGGCGCTCGACGGTCCACATGCGCTGCCGGGCCGGGTCCTGCAGCAGGCGGCCTTCGGTCAGCGCGACCAGCCAGCGCGCGGTGTCGTCGGCGGTGGTGAGGATGCCGCCACCGGCCCACAGCGAAGGCGGTATGTCATAGAACCAGTGCGACAGGCGCGACGGCGCATCCGCCGCGTCGGTGGCACGCGGGGCCAGGCTGTACATCGTCGCCACATCCGGAATCAGGTCATAGCTGTCGCCGAAGGTGGTGCGCGCCATGCGTGCACTGCTGAACTGGCCGGTGGCCAGGAAGCGCTCGTAGGGCATGCCGGATAGCTGCGCGATGATCCTGGCCAGCAGCACGTAGTTGGTCTGGTTGTAGGCAAAACGCTGCCCGGGGGCCGCTTCGACAGGGCGCGCGGTGACTGCCGCCCATGCCTGTGCCTCGGAACCACCGCCAAGCAGTCCGTTCGCATCGAGGATGTCCGGAAGGCCTGAGGTATGCGCCAGCAACTGGCGCACGCGTACGTCTTTCCACGCAGGTGGAAGATCATCCAGGTAGCGCGACGCCGGCGCGTCCAGATCCAGCTGCCCCCGCTGTGCCAACTGTGCGGCGGCCACGCCGGTGAACGCCTTGGTGGCCGAATTGAGCGGGAAGCGGGTGTCGCGCGTGGCAGGCACGCCATTCTCGACGTTGGCCAGGCCATAGGCCTCTGACAGCACGATCTGTCCCTGCTTGACCACGGCGATCTGCAAGCCGGGGATGCGCTGTTCCAGCATGACCTGGCGGATCAGGCGGCGGGTCTGGTCGTTGGCCGGGTCGTGGCTGGCAGAGATGGCAGCGAAGGGCAGTGCACTGATGAGCATGAGCAGCACTCGGAGCGTGGGACGGAACATGCGGCATTCCACTGGGACGTTGCGGATCGGATGCAGACGGCGCGTCAAAGGTTTAAGGGCGCGGTGGTGCCTACCGTTCGTCGGCCCATGACTTCCGGGGGGTTGACTACAGTTGTCGTCACGCAGACAGTGGCGACACGTGTAGTCAAGGGAGTGGTGTCATGCGTGGCAAGACGATCGGGGACCAGGAGCTGGCCCTGCTGCAGTACATCGATGAACATGCGCCGGCCACGGTCGGCGAGGTCGCCAGTGGCTATGGGGAGGCCCGTGGGCTGGCCCGCTCCACCGTGCTGACGATGATGGAGCGACTGCGGGCGAAGGGGTATCTTCAGCGCCAGCAGCAGGACGGTGTCTACCGCTACCAGGCCACGCGTGGCCCGCAGAGCGTGCTGCAGGGCGCGGTGGCGCAGTTCGTCGACAACACCCTGCAGGGCTCGGTGTCGCCGTTCGTGGCCTACCTGTCGCAGCGCCAGCAGGTCAGCGACAACGAGCTGGCCGAACTGGAAGCGCTGGTTGCCCAACTCCAATCGCGCCGCCACGAGGGCTGAGCCATGGACACCACGATGCTGATCCCGATGTTGGAACGGCTGGGCTGGACCAGCCTGCAGACCGTGCTGCTGGTGGCCCTGGTGTATGGCGTATGCCGCGCGCTGCCGTCGCTGTCGGCGGCGACCCGCTGCCGCCTGTGGTGGCTGGTCTCGCTGCAGGCTGTGCTCGGCCTGTTCTGGAGCCAGCCGTTGCAGCTGGCCTGGCTGCCGGCGCCGCAGGCGGTGGCGATGAGCGCGACCGATGTGGCCGCCGACATGGTCTACCCGCTGGCCCCGGAGGCCTCGGCACAGCTGTTGGCCGCAATGCCGATGCCCGCCGCGGATGTGCCGGCGGTGGCATGGTGGGCCGTCGCACTGGCCACGCTGTGGATGTCCGGCGTGCTGCTGATGGCCCTGCGTACCTTCGGTGAGTGGCGTCGCTGCCGCGCGCTGCTGGCAGCGGCCTATCCCTGCGAGGACGAGGCGCTGGTGCAGGCCCTGCAGCTGGCCTCCGATGCGCACGGCGTGCGTCCTGCGCCGCGGTTGTGGATGAGCACGCAGGTGGACGCACCGCAGCTGGTCGGGCCGTTCCGCCCGGTGCTGCTGCTGCCGGCGGGCGACAACGCCCTGCAGGGCGACGCGCTGGACCTGGCCCTGACCCACGAACTGCAGCACCTGCAGCGGCGTGACCTGCAATGGGGCCTGCTGCCTGCACTGGCCCAGCACCTGTTCTTCTTCCACCCGCTGCTGCGCCTGTCGGTGCGTGAATATGCACAGGCGCGCGAGGAAGCGGTGGATGCAGCGGTGGTTGGCCAGCACGGTGCCAGCCGCCAGGCCTATGGCCGTCTGCTGCTGCAGCTGGGCGTGGCACCGCAGCCGCATCTGGGCGTGGCCAGTGCCGCACCGGATACCACCAGCCTCAAGCGCCGCCTGCTCTCGCTGCAGTCGCGCCGGTCCTGCCCGCGCATCCTGGCGATGGCGTTGACTGCGGTGGTGCTGGTGGTGGGCGTGGCGCCGATGCGGCTGGTCGCAGCGCCGGTGCCGCCGGCACCGCCCGCGCCTCCTGCGGCGCCGAAGGTCGTGCCGCCGCCGCCGCCGAAGGCTCCGAAAGCGCCGCCCGCACCGCCTTCGTCCGCGCGCGTTCCGGCCGTGCCGGTGGCGCCCGCGCCGCCCGCCGAGCCGGCTGATGTCGAGGCGTTGTCAGGTCCGGACGATGCGGATGTGGCGGTCGACGTGGATGCGGATGTCGATGTCGATACCGGCATGCACAGTGAACACACGACCTCCCGCACCACTTCCATCACCACCTACGGCCGCCTGGACCTGGGCAAATCGCCGCCGGAGGCCTTCGTGCTGGTAGATGGCGATTCGACCTTCGCCAACGGCGGCATGGACGACGTGACGGTGGCCCGCAGACAGCTCGGCAAGGGCCCGGCGCTGTGGTTCCGCAAGGGCGACAAGCGCTACGTGGTGCGAGACCCGATGATGATCCAGAGCCTGCAGCGTGCCTACAGCGGCGCGGCGGATCTGGGCCGCCAGCAGAGCGAACTGGGCCGCCAACAGAGTGCGCTGGGTCGCCAGCAGGGCGAACTCGGCAGGCAGATGGGCGAGATGGGCCGCCTGCAGGGCGAGGAGGCGCGCCGCATGGCACTGGCCGCTGCCGAGGCTGCGCGCAGCGCGGTGGCCGCGCATGACATCAACCGCGAAGCGGCGGCAGAAGCGGCGAAGGCGGCGCGGAGCGCGACCAACGATGCGGCCATTGCACGTGAGGCTGCACGTGAGGCTGCTGCAGAGGCACGTCGTGCGATGCAGAAAGTGGACAACGAAACCGCGCGGGCCACCCACACCCGCGGCATGCAGCGCCTGGCCAGCCAGCAGTCTGAACTGGACAGCCGCCAGGCGGCGCTGGGCAGCCGGCAGGCTGCGTTGGGTGAGCGTCAGGCACGCGTGCATGAGCAGGCGTCGCGGCAGGCGCAGCAGGTGATCGCGCGCGCACTGGCCAGCGGTAAGGCCGAGCGACTCTGACTGGTAGTGCCGGCCGCTGGCCGGCAATGTGGGGTGCCGGCCAGTGGCCGGCACCCACTGGGTTGATCAACCGCAGCTGGCGCGCTCGATCCGGTTCTGACCGTCCACCTGCACCGTCACGCGGTCCTGGCGGAAGTCCATGGTTACCGCCATGCCCGGCTTGACCACGCGCGCGTTGCGGGCACCGCTGTCGGCGACCAGTTTCTTGATGGTGGCCTCGTCGGCGGTCTTGCCGGTGAAGGCTTCCAGCGCTTCCGGCCTGCATTCGTGGGCGGCATCGGCCACCGGTGCCGGTGCGGCATCGTGGGTGGTGCTGCTGCCGGCGTGGTTGCAGGCGGCCAGCGGCAGGATGGCGAGCAGGGCAAGCGGATTGAGGCGCATCGTCGGGCTCCAGGCGTGGATGGTGGCGGCAGTGTCACCGCTGCCACCGTCAGGGCATGTCAACGCGGCCCTTGGCCATTACTGCCCGACCAGCGCCAGTGTTTCGCGCTCGCGCTGCTCCTCGCGCACCAGTCGCTGCAGCAGCAGGGCCAGGGTGACCACGTCCTGATGGTTGTGGTCGGCCACCCGACGCAGGTTCACCGCATCGCCGCCGCGCAGGAAACGCAGCCATGCGCCCGGGGCTTCGGAGCCAGGCAGGTCATCCTCGCGCACCACGCGCAGCAGCTGGCGCTCAATGGTGGACAGCTTGCAGTTCTCCCACGTGCCGCGATAGCGGCGGCGGGTCGGGTAGAGCAGGTCGACGTGATCCAGCGCGCTGATCGGGCAACGCTGGCGGGCCAGCCGGTAGCGCGTCTTCAGCAGCGGCGCATCGTAGCTGCGCCCGTTGTAGCTGCAGAACACGGTGGACGGCTGCAGCCAGCGGGCGAAGGTGGCCAGCATCGCGTCCTCGGCGGCCATCGTCGACATCAGCAACTGGCGGATGCGCAGGCCTTCGCCACGCTGCGGGCACACATGCCAGTCGGCGGCGCCGATCATGAAGGCGCGGGTGCCAGTGCCGCCGGCCAGGCCGGTGGTCTCGGTATCGAAGAACAGCAGGTCGCGCGCGGCGACGTGCTCGTGCTCGCGCCTGGCGAAAGCCAGGGAAAGCGGTTCCGCGGGAATCGATTGCGGCTGCAGCGACTCGATCAGGAACAGTCCCGGCGCGATTTCCTCGCCGGGGAGCTGGCGATCCTGGGCACTGGCGCGTGCCGGTGCGGCTCCACCACGCGAGCGCAGGCCGAGCAGGCGGTGCAGGCTGCCCACTTCCGGTCGACGCAACGGTGCGGCGGCCGTCACAGGCGCGGCAGCGCCGGTCGGCTTGTGGCGGATTTCCTGTTCGACCCAGGCGAACACCGAGCGCTCCGCCGGTGGCTGCCGTGCATCGTTGGCGGCTACCGGGGCCGGCGCCGGGGGGGGCGGCTCGGGTGCCACCGGCGTGACTGCTTTCGGGTCGCCGGCCTGCTTCCGCAGCAGGCGCAGCTTGTCCAGGCTCAGGCTCACGGTGCCAGCAGCTCCATCGGCTCGCGCGTGGTCACCACCACGTCGCGCACGTGCTGGCAGGCTTCTGCGTCGAACAGGTCGAGCACGCGCAGCGCCAGCGCGCGCGGCGAGGTTTCATCTTCCTCCTGTGCAGCCAGCACCGGGCCGACACAGGCCGGGCAACCGGCCTTGCAGTCGCAACGCTGCACCAGTTCGCGCGCGCGCTGCACCAGCTCGGCCTGGCGCTGCCACAGCGGCTCGCTCAGGCCAACGCCGCCAGGAAAGTTGTCGTACAGATAAACGGTCGGCACGAACTCCTGCAGCAGCTCCACCGCGCCAGGGTCGCCTTCGCTGCCGCGCAGCTGGCCACGGCCGCTCTGGTCGGCGATCGCGAACCAGGCACCATCGCCGTTGCCGACTGACTTCTGCAGATCGCGCGCATCGGCCATCACCGCCACGGTGGCGACGATGTGCAGGGCATACGCGGCGCCAAGGAAGCCATCCAGCGCATCCTGCTTGCTGGCGAACGCGCGCAGCAGCAGCGCCTGCGGCAGCTGCCACCACACCGCAGTGGTGTGCAGTTCCTGGTCGGGCAGGTTAACCGGCCCATAGCCGATGTTCTCGTGGGTGTAATAGCGGATCTTCTTGTAGCCGGCCACGCGACGCACCACGTGCACTTCGCCATGGTGCGAATCGCCACGGCCGGCCACGCCACCGTCGAAACGGTCCAGCACCTTGAGCTTGGTGAAGTCGATGCTGTCGGTGTAGTAATCCACATGGGTGCGGGTGACATAGGCCTTGCGGCCGTCCCAGTCCAGCGTCTCCACCTGGTAGGGCGTGGACTGCACCATGTGGATGGCGCCTTCGTACAGGGTGAGTGCGGCGGCGGAATAATCGACCTCGGCGATGATCTGCTGGCGGCCGTCGCTGCGGTCGACCACCACGAAGTTGCCGTCGGCCACCGCGCGCAGGCTCACCGCGTTGGCCGGATAGCTGTCGGCGATCCATTCCCAGCGCTCGCCTTCGCGGTGGATGACTTCGGTTTCGGCCAGCGCTTCCAGGAACACTTCCGGATCGATCGGGCCGAAGCCATCGCCAACCCGGAACGGCAGTTCGAAGGCTGCGCAGCGGATGTGGTCGAACAGGATCAGCGGCTGGTCAGGTGCAATGCGTGCATGTTCGGGCGAGGCCTCGGCGAAGAAGTCCGGATGCCGCACCACGTACTGGTCCAGCGGCTGCGAGCTGGCCACCATCACCCCCAGCGCGGGCTGCTGGCGGCGACCGGCGCGGCCGAAGCGCTGCCAGGTGGCGGCCACGCTGCCGGGATAGCCATTGAGAATGACCACGTCCAGGCTGCCGATATCCACGCCCAGTTCCAGCGCCGACGTGCTGACGATGCCGTCGATGTTGCCGGCGCGCATCGCACGCTCGGTCTCGCGGCGCTCGGTGGGCAGGTAGCCGCCACGGTAGGCGCGGATGCGCGGCGGCTTGCGCGGGTCGTGGTCGAAGATGTCCTTCAGGTACTTGGTCAGCACTTCGACCATCAACCGGGTCTGCGCGAACACCAGGGTCTTCAGCCCGGACTTGATCGCGATGCGCGCGATGCGGTTGCTCTGCGAGCGTGCCGAGGCGCGCAGGCCCAGGTCCGGATTGATCACCGGCGGGTTCCACAGCAGTACCTGTTTCGGTCCGCTGGGCGCACCGGATTCGGTGATCGCGGTGACCGGTGCCTCGATCAACGCCTCGGCATGCGCCTGCGGATTGCCGATGGTGGCCGAGCACAGGATGAACTGCGGTTGCACGCCGTAGAACGCGCAGATGCGCTTGAGCCGGCGCAGCACGTTGGTGACGTGGCTGCCGAACACGCCGCGGTAGGTGTGTACTTCGTCGATGACGATGTAGCGCAGGTTCTCGAAGAACTGCGCCCACTTGGTGTGATGCGGCAGGATCGCCTGGTGCAGCATGTCCGGGTTGGACACCACGATGTCGCCATGCAGGCGGATCGCCTGGCGCGCATCACCCGGGGTATCGCCATCGAAGGTGAAGGCCTTGACGCCCAGATCGCCGGCACGGTTGAGTTCCAGCAGCTCGGCCACCTGGTCCTGTGCCAGCGCCTTGGTCGGGAACAGGTACAGCGCCTTGGCCTTGTCCTGCATCGCCGCGCTGACCACGGGCAGGGTGTAGCACAGCGACTTGCCGCTGGCGGTGGGGGTGACGATGGCCACGTGCTCACCAAGCTGGCTGGCCTCCCAGGCCTCGGCCTGGTGGCTGTAGAGCTGCTCGATGCCGCGTGCCTTCAGGGCCGCGGCCAGGGCCGGCGGTACCGCATCGGGAATGGGGGCGTAGCGGCCCTCGCGGCCGGGAATGGCAAAGCTGCCGGTGATGCGGTCCTGGTAGCGGCGCTGCAGGCGCGCGCTGAGCAGGGCGCCGTCACGGGCGGGCAGGCCATCGCGGGTGGCGAGCTTCTGCTCGGCATCGGCGGTGCGCTTGGCGAGTTCGTAAGCCATGGAAAGTGGAGCCGGGACGGATTGCGAGGGGTCACATGGCACCACATCCACGTCTCAGGATGTGAGACATCGCACACGGAGGGCGTGAACCGTTCAGTGCTCGCGTCCCGTGGCGCCGCCGCATCTCCCCTGGCTGAACAGCTGCCAGTGCAGCAACGAAATCTGAAGCCGGCATCCGTATCCTTGGGCGCTGGACGCAACCAACAGGGCGGATGGCTGTGGCACGACGTGTAACGCAGGGAGCACTCCTGGCCGGCATGCTGCTGGCCGGCATCGCGCAGGCGCAGCAGGCCGCGCCGGTGTCGGTGCCCGATCCTGCACCCGTTCCCCCTGCTGATGCCCCGGCGGCAACCACCGCGCCGATTTCCACCACCCTGCCGCAGGACAATGTCACCACCCTCGGCGAAGTGCGTGCGCTCAAGCCCGACGACGAGCCGCTGGACCTGTACCGCTTCAAGAATCCGGTGAAGTTCGGTGACAACCGCTTCAGCCGCGACTGGAGCGAACCGCCATCGCCGGAGCAGGTCAGCATGGGCGGCGGCTACATCATGATGGGCGTGGTCAAGGGCGTGCTGGCGGCGGGTCGGGGCCTGAACAAGCTCACCGGTGGCCCCGACCAGATCCAGTCCGCCATTGCCCGGCCACCGCCTGAGCTCAGTGCCGAACAGCGGCAGCGTGCGCTGCGGTTCTCCCAGCAGCAGGATGCCGGTGATGCACCGCCGGTGAAGTAGGCCGGTATATCCTGCCGGTTCCTCAACCGATAGCGCTGCCATGTTCCTGCGTTCGTTCTGCCTGCTGGCTGCATTGCTGCCCGCGTCCGCCTTTGCTGCCGGCATCGCCGGTGATGGCGCGTGCCGCAATGGCGCGTTCCCCTCCGAACAGAGCCGGTTCGCGCTGGCGCGGGTGGTCGACGCACCGCGCCTGTATCTGCTCGGCGACATGGACGGGTGCCCCGCCAAGGGCGAACCGGCCTGCCGCCAGCGCAGCTATGTGGTCAACGGCGATACGGTGGTGACCGGTCGCGACCTTGGCCGCTACCGCTGTGCGTTCTTCCCGAACAAGGTGGGTGGCAGCGCCGGCTGGGTGGACCGCAGCAAGCTGCAGCCGTTGCCGGTGGCCGTGCCAACGCTGCAGGACTGGGTGGGCCACTGGAAAGACGGCGACAACGGCCTGCGCATCACCGTGCAGGCTGGACAACTGCATGTGGATGGCGACGCCTACTGGCCTTCTGCCAACCCCACGCCGGAACAGCGCCCGTATGGCCCGAACATGGGCCAGGTGGAAGCGCGCGCGACGCCGCGTGGTGCTGATGTCGAGTTCGTCGAGGACACGTGCCGGGTGCGCGTGCACTCGCTGGGCGAGGTGCTGATCGTGGCCGACAACAGCGAATGCGGTGGCATGAACGTGCGCTTCAACGGCGTTTACCGGCGCGCGGGGAAACGCTGAAGGACGCATGACGGAGGGGGTCAGAGCCCTTTCGTGGGCGAAAGGGATCCGACCCCGGGTCAGCGCCGCCGCTCCAGCCACCACAGCAGCGAAGCGCACACCGTGAACGCCAGCCACCAGGGCCAGCGCGAGCCCGGCACGGGCTGCATCATCGCCGTGTTCGTCGGCCCGCTGACGGCCAGCGCCCGCGTGGTTGCATCGATCATCGCCTGCTGGTGCAGTGCAGGTGCGGCCTTCGGGTCGAACACATAGCGCCAGACCATGGTGTCGCCGTGCTGCAGGCGCTGCCAACCCGCCTCGCGCGGCCACCAGCCGGCGCAGCGCAGGGTCGACGTTGCGCCGTCGACGATCAGGGGCACGCTGTCTCCGCGCGCGTTGAAGACCTGCAGTGGCGCCTGCACGCCGCACAGCGCCTGCCGTTCGCCCGCCCAGCCGAGCGTCTGCGGCGACCACAGCGCATCACCGCTGCCCTGCGCACGCGCCAGCGTGGCGACTACGCTGCTCCAGAGTTCACCGTGGCGATCATCGCGCCCGGCCAGCACCCAGCGCCAGCTGTCGGTGATCGGCAGCAGGCCGATGCGACCCTTGCCGGCAGCGCGCCAGCCGCCGACGGCCTTGCCCGTCCCATCCCGCAGCAGGGCGTTGCTGCCTGGCGCCTGCAGCGCCAGTGCTTCCAGCGCGGGCAGGGGCGCACTGTGCGAGCTGCGGTCAGCCTCCTCGCCGTAGCCGGTTGGCAGCGTTCCGGCGGCGAGCGGGCCGCGTCGTGCGGCGAGGACCGCGCTGTCGCCATCGCCGGGAAGTTCGAGGGCGTGGCTGCTGCCATCGCCCTGCACCGGCAGGCCCAGATCCTGCAGGCGCTGGCGCGCGCCGGCTGCAGGTGCGCCTGCACTACGCAACAGAACGCCAAGGCCGTCGCGCAACGCCTGCCGCACGGCAGCCAGCTGGCCGGCACTCAATGCGGTCAGGCTGCGCTCGTCCAGCAGCAACAGATCGCTGCGCGCGAGTGACGCTGCATCCAGCGCGACCGCGCCATCCCCCACGCTGACACCTGCCCCGGTATCGGCCTGTACCTGCACGCGGATGCCGGTATCGGCGGCCCAGCGGCGCAGGTACTTCAGCTCCGGGCCCGGCGCACTGGCACGCACCAGCATGCGCAGCGGTGCCGCCGGCAGGGTCTGCTGCGGTACCGGCGCGCTGTCCACCACATGACCGTCGGCATCGAGCAGGCGCAGCTGGAACACGCTGCGGCCCTCGGCGCGGGCGATGCCGCTGAGCTGCACGTGACCGTCCTCGGCAACGTCCACGCGATCGACCACGCTGTCGGCGGGGTCAAGCAGTTCCGCCTTGGCCTTGGCGACGCCGCGCGCCTGTGCATGCACGTCGAAGCGTGCGCCGGGCGCGGTGTCGACGGGTGGCTGCAGCGCGATCCACCCGCGCGTCGGAGCTACCGGCTGCCAGCGCACGTCGCGTGGCAGTACCGCGTCGCGGTCACGCGCGACCAGGCCGGCACCGACCAGCGTCAGCGTGGAAGCCGGATGCTGGCGCAGCGCCGTGGCCAGGTCCGGCACGCGCTGGCCCCCAGGCACATCGGCAGCCTCCGGCAACAGCAGCCGTGGGCCTGCGCTGGCCGGCAGCGCGCCGGCCTTGTCGGCATCGATTCCCAGCACGACCAGGCCGACCGCGGGTTGCTGGCCGGTGGGCGGGACCAGGCAGAAGTACAGCAGCGTGGCAGCGATCAGCTGCAGCGCAATCACGATCCACTGGCGGCCACGACGCGCGGCATTGCCACGCAGCTGGCGCACGCTGGCGATGACCACGATCAGGGCGAGTGCCAGCGCAATCCACAGGTTCACAGCGGAGGCGTTCATGGCTGTGCCTCCAGCGCATCAAGGTACCGCTGCCCCATCGCATCGGCGGCACTGCGCCGCATCGCCTGCGGCAATGGACGCTGCAGCGCCCGCCACAGCTGCGCGCGCAGGCGCTGGCGGCAGTCGCGGCAACCGGGTTCGATGCGCAGCTGCTCGATGGCGGCAGCCAGATCGAGTGCGTCGGGCAGGTAGGCGGCATTGCGCTGCTGCCAGCTGGCGAGTGCGTCGAGGTCGGGCACGCTGGTGTCATCGCCGAGGCGCTGCCACGCTTCGACGATGGCCGGGTCGGGCGGCGTGCGTGCGGCCAGCGGCAGTTCACGGCTGGCCAGCCCAGCGCGATCGCCACCCAGACGGCGCCCTTCATCGATCGGCGGCAGCTCCGGCCCCACCCGCGCCAGATAGATGCGTTCGGCCTGCTGCACCTGCTTGATGAACCCCAGTGCCTTGTAGGCGAACGGCAGTGCCTGCTCCGGACGGCCCTGGCGCAGCTCGCCTTCGGCCGACCACATCTGGTCCAGCGCGGCCTTCAGCGTGGCGCGGGTCTGTGGGTCGAGCAGGGTCGCGGCCTCGGCATGGTCGTGGGTGTGGCCGTACTCCGACAGCACATCGGTGGCGCTGCCGAACACCGGTGGCGCATCGGCATTGGACGCCTTGCCGCCGTGGTCGTGGCCATGCGCGTCGTGCGCACCGGCCTCGGCGCCATGGTCGTGATCGTGTTCGTCGTCGTGGCTGTCTGCGGTCGGCGCATCGCTGGTGGGCAGGTCGCTGGTCGGCGGTGGCTTCGGTGCACCTTCGCTTTCTTCGCCCAGGAACTGGCCATAGCGCAGGCGCAGGATGCGCTGGTCGACACCGATCGCATCGCTGCGTTTCACGAAGTCCTCGGCGGCGAGGCTGCGTCGCTGCCGGATCAGCGCTTCGGCATCGATGATGATCTGCCGCTGGCTGCGGAAATAGGCCGGCAGGGTCTTCTTGATGCGGCCTTCCAGTTCGGCACCGAGTGCAACCTCGGCGCTGGGCAGGCGCAGGATCACGCTGCTGCTGCGCCCGGTCTGCGGTGTTGGCGCGTGGTTGTCGCGCACTTCCAGCTGGGCGATGACATCGTTGCCCGGTTGCGCGCCCAGCGCAGCCAGATCAAGCGTGTGGGCGAAACGCCGCGCGGTGGCTTCGCCGCTGCCGGCAAGCGTCACGCTGCGTTTCACGAAGGTGATGTTCTCACCGCTGCCCTGGGTGGTGGTGATCGACAGCGTTGCCTGCGCGGCTACGCCATAGTCGTCGGTGGCCTCGAAGCGCAACGACCACTGGCGTTGCCCGGGCGTGCCCAGCACCAGGCTGGCGGCCGGCTCCAGCACGCGTACGCCGGGCGCGCGGTCGGCGACCACGTCCAGACGATGCAGGTCGGTTCCGGCCAACGCCGGCTCGCTCACCACGCGGTACAGCACCGGCGTGCGCGCCACATCCTGTGCCTGCCACTGGCCATCGTGTTCGTTCAGCGGCAACCGGCGACCATCGTGGAACTGCAGCCATGCCTTGTCCGGTGCGCGATCGAAGCGCAACGACCACGACAGCCGGCTGTCGGCGGCGACCTTGGCATCCAGTGCGTTCTGGGTGAGCGTGGCTTGGCCGGTATAGGCCGGCGCGTCGATGCGCATGCGGGTGGACTGCAGGTGCAGTGGGCCCGCGGCAGCCGTGCTGCCAGGCGCCGCCGCACGGACCGGCGCGGAGCCGGGGCTGGAACGTGGCCAGCCGAATGCCAGCGCAACGATGGCCAGGCCTGCGATCCAGCACAGCGCCAATGCTCCACGCGGCCAGCGCGGACGCAGTTCCGGCATCGCGCGTTCCAGCGTGGCCAGCACATGCGCGCGCTGGCGCTGCTGCAGCGGATTGAGGGTAAGCGCATCGGCAAACAGCAGGTCGGCACTGTCCTCACTGGCGCCGCTGCCATCGAGCTGGCGCTGCAACCACTGCGGGTCTAGCTGGCGGGAGCGTGCCGTGGCGAGCGCTGCGCAGGCAAGCAGGCCGATGGTGCCGATCACGCAGGCGATATCGAAGCCCGCCAGGCGCAGCGCCAGCACCGTTGCGGCCAGCGCCCACGGCAGGCCCAGCAGCAGGGTGACGAGCGCACGGCGGCGGCGCGCGTGCTGCCAGGCGAGCTGCAGGGTGTTCATGCGGGCCCCCTGCGTCGATGACTGCTGGCCATCCAGCGTTCCAGCGCGAACAGCAGCACGATGGCCAGCAGCAACCACGGGGTGAGCTTGCGCAGCGGCGGCGTTGCCGCAGGCAGTGCTGCCTGGCGGGGGGCCTGGTCCCGGGCATCGCCGAGGCGTGGCAGCGGAGGCGGCTGCAGAGCCAGCAGCAGCGCGCGTGGCAACTGTGGATCGCGCAGCGCAGCGTTGCCTGAGGCATCCCAGTCGCCGGGCAGAGACAGCAGGACACCGTGGCCGATGCGTTGCTGCCACAGCAGCGGGGAGCCCTCGGTGTTGCGCAGCAGGATGCTGGCCTCGGCGGCAGGCTTGCCGGCAGTCACTACACGTCCACCGTCCTGCAGCCACGCCTGCCAGTTCGCCGGCAGTGCGCCAGTGCGGCTCCACACGCCGATCTCGCCGCGTTCGGGCAGCGCATCCGCCACCAGAGGCGCGAGCGGCGCCTGCCTGCCCCACGCGCGCTGCAGTGCATTCAACCAGTGCTGGACGGCGGCCGAAGCATCGCTGTGCACGCGCAGGCGCGGCAACGTTGCGGCACTCGGTTGCTCACTCACCGGTATCGGCTGCGGACGCCACTGCACCTCGCGCGACAGCTGCAGGCGTGCGCCGTCCAGGCCGGGCAGGGGATCGGGAACGTGCACGGTCAATGCGGTGCCCGCAGGCAGCTGTGCGTCCAGTTCGCGCAGCAGGCTGGGCAGGGAAGCCGTGGACGCGGGTGGCACTTGATCAATGGCCGGGAAGCCGGGCGCCAGCCAATGCCAGTTGCCCGCTTCGGCGGTGCCGCGTAGTGCGGTCGCGTCCAGCCCTGGGGCTACGACCGTCCACGCAGTGGGGGCTGGCGCAGGCCCGGTCAATGCAGGTCGTGCCAGCAGCAAGGCCAACGCGGCAAGCAACAGCAGGCGCACCAGCAGCAACGGCCAGTCATCGAAGCGGATGCGCTGGCGCGGCCGGATCTGTGCACGCAGCCAGCGCAGCGCGGCGAAATCCAGCGGTGTGTACGGATGGCGGCGGGCGAGGTGGATCAGCAGCGGCAGCAACCCTGCAGCGAGCGCGGCCAGGCCCAACGGGAACAGCAGGGTCATGCGCCGCCCCTGCGGCCAAACAGTGCCTGCAGTGGTTGGTCCAGCGGTTGGTCGAGCCAGCCAGTGGCACTGGCGATGCCGCTGGCCTGCAGGCGCGACTGCAATGCGTTGCGTGCGTCAGCGAAGCGTTGCAGGTAGTCGGTGCGGATCGCCGCGCCATCGCCCAGCAGTTCCTCGCCGGTCTCCGGATCGCGGAAGCGATGGCCTGCGTCGAAGGGAAAGTCACGCTCGTCGGCGGTTAGGATCTGCAGCAGTGCCACTTCGCGGCGTGCGCTGGCCAGTTGTTCCAGCAGCACAATGCCGGCCTCGTCAAAACCGTCGCCGATCGCCAGCAGCAGGTCGCCCGGGCGCACGCGCTCCCACAGCGGGCGCAGGCGATCGGCCACAGGCCAGCCGCCACGCGCCTGCAGCGCATGCAGTTGCAGGTGCACGCGATCACGCTGGCGTGCGCCGTTCGCTGCGGGCACCAACTGCAGTCCATCGCCATTGATCGCCAGCAGGCCGAAACGGTCGCCCTGCTGCAGGGCCAGTTCCACCACGCAGGCGGCCACACCGCGCATGTGGTCCAGGCGGGTGCGCTGCGGTGCCGCGCGATCGGCCTGGCCGGCCGAGGCGGTGGCATCAAGCAGCAGCCAGACCGTGATCGGGCTTTCGCGTTCGGATTCGCGCACGAAGAAGCGGTCCGAGCGTGCATACAGCTTCCAGTCGATCTGGCGCAGCTCATCGCCTGGTTCGTAGGCACGGTACTGGGCGAATTCGAGGCCGGCACCGCGGCTGCGGCTGGCGTGCTGGCCGATGCCACTGGCGCCACTGGCCAGGCGTGGCCGCACGCGGAGCGTGCGCAGGCGCGCACGCAGTTCCGGTGGCAAGGTCAGCGGGGTACCGGCGTTCACGCGTGGCTCAACCCGGGAACGGCACAGCCTGCAGCAGGGCGGCGACCACGTCGTCGGCACGCTTCTGCTCGGCCTCGGCGGCGAACGACAGCAGCAGGCGATGGCGCATCACCGGCGCGGCCAGCGCCTGCACATCCTCGCGGGTGGCGGCAAAGCGGCCCTGCAGCAATGCGCGCGCTTTTGCCGCCAGCACCAGCGACTGCCCGGCGCGCGGACCCGCGCCCCACTTCACCCACTGGTTGATCGCGGCGGGTGCGCCTTCGCCTGGGCGGCTGGCGCGCACCAGGCGGGTGATCCAGGCCAGCACATCCGGGCTGACATGCACTAGGCGTACGGCGGCCTGCAGCGCGATCACCGCCTCTGCATCCATCACCTTCGGCACCGCGTCGTTGGCGCCGCCGGTGGTCTGTTCCAGGATCTGCCGCTCCTCGTCCTCGCTGGGGTAATCCACCAGCACGTGCAGCAGGAAGCGGTCCAGCTGCGCTTCCGGCAGCGGGTAAGTACCCGCCTGCTCGATCGGGTTCTGTGTGGCCAGCACGAAGAACGGCGCCGGCAGTGCGTAGGTGGTGCCGGCGTAGCTGACCGTGCGTTCCTGCATCGCTTCCAGCAGTGCGGCCTGGGTCTTGGGCGGGGTGCGGTTGAGTTCGTCTGCCAACAGCAGGTGGGTGAAGATCGGGCCCTGCTGGAAACGGAAATGGCGATGGCCGGTGCCGTGGTCTTCCTCCAGCAGTTCGGTGCCGAGGATGTCGCTGGGCATCAGGTCGGGGGTGAACTGCACGCGCCGGAACTGCAGTTCCAGCGCCTGCCCGAGCGAGCGCACCAGCAGGGTTTTGCCGAGCCCGGGCGCGCCTTCCAGCAGGCAGTGGCCGCCGGCCAGCAGGCCGATCAGCAGCTGCTCGACCACGGTGTGCTGGCCCACCACGGCGCGTGCAAGCGCGGCGCGCAGCGCATCCAGGCGTGGCAACAGGGAATCGAGGTCGGGGGAAGTCATGGGCGTGCCGGTCCTATCAATTGTTCAACGCGTACATCACGATGTTGACGCCGAAGCGGGTGTTGTCTTCGGCCAGGAAACGCTTGTTGCGCCAGTCGTAGTCCCACTCGCAGCCGTAGTCCTTGTTGCTGTAGAGCAGCCCCAGGCGGCCATCGATCTCGATGCCCTTCAGGTAGTCGTGCACCAGGTCGTCGCCCCAGCCGTTGAGTTCGAAGCTGGTGGCCGGCGGGCCATCGGGGAAACGGAAGAAGCTGCGGTACAGCGGGTGGCTGTTGGGCAGCTTCTGCAGTGCCCTGGGACCAAACAGGCGGCCCATCTGTGCCTCGAACGAGGTGGCGAACAGCCCATCGATATCGTGGTTGCAGTCGTCGACGAAGACGAAGCCACCATTGCGCACATAGCGCACGAAGTTCTGCCGCTCGGCGGCATTGAACTCCACCAGCGTGTGGCCGGCCAGGTAGCAGAACGGCGCTTCCAGCATGCGCGGGTCGGCCAGTGCCACCACGTGCTCCTGCGGGTCCACGCGCAGCGAGGTGTAGTCGATCAGCGAGGTGATCAGGTTGGACGGCATGCGCGCGTCCACGTCCCAGTCACCGGAGTCGTACTGCAGGCGGGTGAACCAGAAGTCGTAGCGCGAACTGCGCGGGCCTGCCTCTGCCCAGGCCGGCAGCGCCGCCGCCGAAGCGGCAGCGGCCAACCAGCGCAGGCAGGCCCGGCGATCCATCAGACGGCGTCGGACAGCGAGGTGAAGGTGAAATCGCGCAGCTTCATCGGCGGGATCATCATCACGTAGCTGGACTCATCACCGGCCACACGCACCGGCTTGCCCAGCTCTTCGATGTTGTTGAGCATGATCACCGGCGACTCGTTGAAGCGGAAGTTCTTCACCGGGTGCTTGATCTGGCCGTTCTCGATGTAGAAGGTGCCGTCGCGGGTGAGGCCGGTCAGCAGCACCGTCTGCGGATCGACCATGCGGATGTACCAGGTACGCGTGACCAGGATGCCCTTCTGGGTGCCACGCACCAGCTCGGCGGTGCTTTTGTCGCCACCGCTCATCAGCAGGTTGCCCGGCGAGGCCTTGGCGGTCTTGCCCTGCTTCTGCGCCCAGAAGCGCGAGTAGTCCAGGTTGGCGATCTTGCCGTTCTCGATGATGGCCATGCGCTCGCGCGGCAGGCCTTCGTTGTCCCACGGCAGCACCGGTGCGTCCGGATGCCACGGATCGGCGATCATGGTCACGCGCGGGTCGTAGACCTGCTCGCCCAGCTTGTTGCCACCACCCTTCTTCGACAGGAAGCTGCGGCCTTCATCGGCCGAGCGCGCACTGAAGAAGTTCATCATGAAGCTGATCAGGCCTGCCGCTGCGGCCGGCTCCAGGATCACCGTGTACTTGCCCGGTTCCAGCGCCTTGGCTTCGGCCGACTCGGTGGCCTTGCGCATGGCGATGCGGATGTCCTGGTCGGCCTTGAAGTCGGCCGCATCCTTCAGGTTGCGGCCGACCCAGCCAGAGCCGCGGCCATCTTCAGTGCGCACAGTGCAGGTGTAATCGAAGTTGGTGGTGCGCTGGTAGGCGAAGTTGCCGTTGCTGTTGGCGGTGGCCTGGAAGCCCTGGCCATCCTCGAGGAAGCCGGCGGCGATCAGGCCGTGACCACGGCACGGGGCGATCGAATCGGCGGCGACCTTGGCACGGAACGCCGGATCGATGGCAGCAGTGGATTCGCTGAAGGTGGGGCTGGCGCGGTAGCTCTGCTTGCCGATGGCCGGCATGAACTCCGGGTTCTCCGGGGCCAGGCGGGCCAGGTCTTCGGCACGGCGCACCACGCGTTCCAGCGCGGCATCGTCGAACTCGTTGATCGAGGCGGTGCCGACGCGCTTGCCGAAGGCGACGGTGACTGCCAGTTCGGTGTTGTCGACGATGCCACTGGTGGAGACATTGTTCAGCGCGAAGCGGATGTTGCCGCTGATCGCGCCGGCCAGCACGGCGGTGCACTCGTCGGCCTTGGACAGGGCGATGACCTTGTCGAGGATGGCCTTGGCCTGGGCTTCGGTGAAGATACTCATGGTGTAAGGGCTCCTGACCGGTCAGCCGAGGCTGCGTGCGGTGTTGATGACGTTGATGCCGTTGAAGCGCGCGGTGGACGAGCCGTGCGAGACCGCCGAGACCTGTCCCGGCTGGCCCTTGCCGTCGAAGAACGAACCGCCCAGGCGGTAGTCGCGTTCGTCGGCCACGGCGGTGCAGGCGTTCCAGAACTCCGGCGTGCGGATCTGGTAAGCCACGTCTTCCAGCATGCGGGTGATCTGGCCGTTCTTGATCTCGTAGAACAGCTGGCCGCCGAACTGCGCGTTGTAGCGCTGCTGGTCGATCGAGAACGAGCCATCACCGATGATGTAGATGCCGTTCTCCACGTCCTTGATCAGGTCCGGCACGCTCAGCGGCGTCTTGCCCGGTGCCATCGACACGTTGGCCATGCGCTGGAACTGCACGCTGGACCACGAGTCGGCATAGCAGCAGCCGTCGGACTCGGTCTTGCCGAGGATGTGGGCCTGGTCGCGGATGGTCTGGTAGTCCACCAGCTTGCCGTTGCTGATCAGGTCCCAGCGCTTGCACTTCACGCCTTCATCGTCGTATGCCACCGCGCCGAGGCTGCCGGGCTGGGTCTTGTCGGCGAAGATGTTGACCAGCTCGCTGCCGTACTGGAAATGCTGTTCGCGCTTGTCCAGGGTGGCGAAGCTGGTGCCGGCGTAGTTGGCTTCGTAGCCGAGCACGCGGTCCAGTTCCAGCGGGTGGCCGATCGACTCGTGGATGGTCAGCCAGGTATGCGACGGATCGAGCACCAGATCGTACTTGCCCGGCTTCACCGACGGGGCCTTCAGCTTTTCCTGCGCCTGCCGGGCGGCGGCGATGGCGTCTTCCTTCATGTCGTAGGAAGAACTGTAGTTGACCACGCCATTCGGGCTGACCACCTTGCCGGCGGCGGCGCCGTCCAGGTACTCGTAGCCCAGGCCCATCGGCGAGGACAGGCCCGAACGGGTGCGGAACTTGCCGCTGCTCTTGTCGATGGCGGTGACCGTCATCGGCGCCCAGATGCGGTGCACGTCCTGGTCGATATAGGAACCATCGGTGGAAGCAAAGTACTTCTGCTCGTTGACCAGGAACAGCATCGAGTTGACGAAGCTGGCACCAGCGCCCATTGCGGCAGCGTTGACGTCCAGCAGCAGGCCGACCTTGTCCTTGATCGGCACCTCCATCGCATTCTTGCGGATCGGCGTGCGCCAGCTCACTTCACCCACGCCCGGCGCCTTGGCCAGCTGCACCGGTGCGGTCTGCACGCCGGCATTGGCCTTGGCGATGGCCGCCGCCTGCTGCGCGGCCCTGGCCACGTCGGCGGTACCCAGTGCGTTGGTGGCGGCGAAGCCCCAGGCGCCGTTGACGATCACGCGGATGCCCACGCCGGTGGACTCGGTGTTCACCACGTTCTGTACCTTGTCCTCGCGGGTGATCACGAACTGCCGCAGGTAGCGGCCGATGCGCACGTCGCAGTAGGTGGCACCGGCGCTGCGCGCCGCCTGCAGCGCCGCGTCGGCCAGGCGCTTCTTCAATGCCGGGTCGAGGCTGGACTGCAGCTGCTCGGCGGCGATCACCTTGCCGAAGAAGGAGGGCACGATCAGCCCGCCCGCGGTAAGCCCGGTCAGGGCCAGGAAGTCACGTCTTTGCAAGGCTGCTCTCCATGTCGAAGGATGGGTGGCTCAAGCGCCGAGACTGCGCGCGGTGTTGATGATGTTGATGCCGTTGAAGCGGGTGGTGGACGAACCGTGCGAGACCGCCGAGACCTGGCCGGGCTGGCCCTTGCCGTCGAAGAACGAACCGCCCAGGCGGAAATCGCGTTCATCGCAGATGGCCGTGCAGGCATTCCAGAATTCCGGCGTGCGGATCTGGTAGGCCGCATCCTCGACCATGCCGGCGATCTTTCCGTCCTTGATCTGGTAGTACAGCTGGCCACCGAACTGCGCGTTGTAGCGCTGCTGGTCGATCGAGTACGACCCCCGGCCGTGGATGTAGATACCGTTCTCCACGTCCTTGATCATGTCCTCGACGCTGAGCGGCTGCTTGCCCGGCGCCAGCGAGACATTGGCCATGCGCTGGAACTGCACGCTGGACCAGGAATCGGCGTAGCTGCAGCCATGCGATGCATCGCGGCCGAGGATATGGGCTTCATCGCGGGTGGCCTGGTAATCGACCAGGATGCCGTCGCGCACCAGGTCCCAGCGCTGGGTCTTGACGCCCTCGTCGTCGTAGCCGACCGCACCGAGGCTGCCCGGCTGGGTCTTGTCGGCGAAGAAGGTGACGATGTCGCTGCCCCAGCGGAAACCCGCATCGCGCTTGTCCAGCGTGGCGAAGCTGGTGCCGGCGTAGTTGGCTTCGTAGCCGAGCACGCGGTCCAGCTCCAGCGGGTGGCCGACGTTCTCGTGGATGGTCAGGAACAGGTTGGACGGGTCCAGCACCAGGTCGTACTTGCCGGGCTTCACCGACGGCGCCTTCAGTTTCTCGCGCGCGTGGCGGGCGGCCGCAATGGCGTCCTCGACCGGGTCGTAGGAATCGCGGTAGGCGGTGATGCCACCGGGCAGGTGCACCTTGCCGCGCGCATCGCCATCGAGGAACTCATAGCCCATGCCCATCGGCGAGGACAGGCCGGCGCGGGTGCGGAACCTGCCGCTGGCCTTGTCGATGGCGGTGGCGGTGAACGGCAGCCAGATGCGATGGATGTCCTGGTCGATGAACGAGCCATCGCTGGAGGCGAAGTACTTCTGTTCGTTGACCAGGAACAGGGTGGAATTGATGTAGTCGGCGCCCGCATCCAGCGCGGCGGCATTGAGGGCCAGCAGCAGTTCGACCTTGTCCTGGATCGGCACCGCCATCGCGTTCCTGCGGACCGGGGTCTGCCAGCGCACCTCCCCGACCGGCGGCGTCGGCGCCAGCTGCACCGGCCGGGTCTGGATGCTGGCGTTGGCGCGGGCGATCGCGGCGGCCTGCTCCACCGCCGCGCGGACCGCGGCCTCGGTCTGCTGGTGGGTGGCGGCGAAGCCCCAGGCCCCGTTGACGATCACCCGCACGCCCACGCCGGACGATTCGCGGTTGGTCACATTGCCGACCTGATGCTCGCGGGTGATGACCGACTGGTTGAGGTAGCGGCCGATGCGCACATCGCAGTAGCTGGCCTTGGCCGTGCGTGCGGTGGCCAGCGCCACGTCCGCCAGGCGCCTGCGCTGGAGGGTGTCGACCGGGGCGAGCAGTTGCTCGGCGGCGATGGCACGGTAATGCGGCAGCAGCAGGCCCGCCAGGCCCAGACCGGAAAAAGCCAGGAACTCACGTCGTTGCACAGCGTTTCTCTCTCTCGCTTGCGTGCGGCCGGCAACGGGCCGAGCCGATCACGTCAACCACTCGACTTTCGCCAGCGCGGGGCATCCGGGCAAGTGACTGCAGTCATGGTTGGGGGTGTTTCGGCAGGGCTTGCAGCCCTGCACCTGCTCAGAGCCGGAGCAACAGCCACAGCAACAGCGGGCTTGCTGAGGGATGGCGGGGCGGTGTGGGTGGGCAGGACACGCCGTTAACCCCCCTCCGGGGTCCGGCCCAGCCGCTGGCGGCTGTGCGTTCGGGCGCTTGCGAAGCAGTGCTTCGCAAGCAAAGCGCCCTCACCCATGGGGGCTCGATGGCGCCATCCATGGCGCCAACGGTCCTGCCCACCCACACCGCCCCGCCTCTGACAGATTCCGTGCGCTGCTGGTAGGTGTCGACCTTGGTCGACACATCTGTCAGATATCGAATGAAATTCGGGGTCAGATCCGTTTTCCTGCGGAAAACGGATCTGACCCCAAGAGCCGTTCCAACAGACCGCAGGAAACTGTCGAAGGCGGGGTGGGTCCGGTGGCAGGGGCGTGAGCGCCATGGATGGCGCGACCGAGCCTCCATGGACGGATTTACGGCGTCCCCTGCCACCGGATCCACCCCGCCATCCCTCAGGAAGCCCGCTGTTGCTGTTGCTTTGGCTGTTGCCGTTGCTGTGGCTTGAAGCAGGTGCAGGGCGCAGCCCTGCTCGGAACACCCCCCTCGTGCACAATGGGCCGACCCCGCCTGGACACCGTCCTGATGTCGAGCAAGCCGCATTCAGAAGCCTGCGAGCGCAACCGCGAACCGATCGCCGCCGCACTCGACCCGTGGATGGGCGACCGCCATCGGGTGCTGGAAATCGGCAGCGGCACCGGCCAGCACGCGGCCTTCTTCGCCGAGCGTTGGCCCTGGCTGCGCTGGCAGCCCAGCGACCATCCGGACCATCTGCCCGGCATCGAGGCCTGGCGCGCGGAAGCGGCGCTTCTGAACCTGCTGCCGCCGGTGGCGCTGCAGGTGGAACTGCCACCGGCGCCTGGGCTCAGCCTGCCACAGGGCAGCACGTTCGACGCCGCGTTCAGCGCAAACACGCTGCACATCATGAGTTGGGCGCACGTGCAGGCGTTGTTCGCCGCGCTGCCATCGGTGCTGCGTCGCGGCGCGCTGCTGGCGGCGTACGGCCCGTTCAACTACGGCGGCCGCTACAGCAGCGACAGCAACGCGCAGTTCGATGCCTGGCTGAAGGCGCGCGACCCGCGCAGCGGCATCCGCGATAGCGAAGCGGTGCAGGCGCTGGCCGCCGACCACGGATTCACCCGCCTGGGGGATGTGGCGATGCCGGCCAACAACCGCCTGCTGCTGTGGCGGTTGGGGTAAACCATCGGTAGTGCCGGCCGCTGGCCGGCAACCGATTGCCGGGATGAATGCCGGCCAGCGGCCGGCACTCCCTTCAGGCCACCTGCACGATATGCAGCGCCTTCGGATTGCGCCACTGCGCCAGCAGGGCCGCTTCGCGCGCCTTGGCCTGCTCGAAATGCGCTTCCTTGACGTGGCCGAAGCCGCGGATGTGCTCGGGGATGCTGGCAATCTCCACCGCCAGGGCCAGGCGGTCGTCATCCAGGCCGTCCAGCAGTACCTGCACGGTGGCCTCGTAATCGCCGATCAGCTTGCGCTCCATGCGGCGTTCCGCGGTGCGCCCGAATACGTCGAAGCGGCCGCCACGCAGGAACTTCAGCCTGGCCAGCAGGCCGAAGGCCTTGAACATCCACGGGCCGTATTCCTTCTTCAGCAACCGGCCCTGCTCATCCTTCTTGGCGAACAGCGGCGGCGCCAGGTGGAAGCGCAGCTGGTAATCGCCCTCGAACTGCTGCTGCAGGCGGCGCTGGAAGTCGCCGCTGGTGTACAGGCGGGCCACTTCGTACTCGTCCTTGTAGGCCATCAGCTTGAACAGGTAGCGGGCCACGGTCTCGGTCAGCGCAGTGGAGCCGCCGATGCGCTCGGCTTCGGCGGTGCGCACGCGCTCGACCAGGCGGCGGTAACGGTTGGCGTAGGCAGTGTCCTGGTACTCGACCAGGAACGCGGCGCGGCGCTCGATCATTTCATCCAGCGAGCGCGACAGGCGGGCGTCATCCAGCGGCAGGAACGCCACGTCGCCACCGTGCGAGGGCAGGCCGCGCAGTTCGCGTTCGTCGCCGGTGTTGCGCGGTGCCGCAGTGGCACCCCATTCATTGCCCTCCCACTCGCCTGGCGGCAGCGGATGCAGCGGGCCCGGGGTGGATTCGGCATCGGTGTGGCGGTTGCGCACCAGGCCGGCGGCCTGCTGCACGGCCTGCGGATCGACCACGGCCAGGCGGCCCCACGCAAAGGCCTGCTGGTTCATCGCCACGGCGGCGCCATTGAGCTCGATGGCGCGCATCAGTGAGTCGAACGACAGCGGCACCAGGCCCTGCTGCCAGGCGTAGCCGAGGATGAACAGGTTGGCGGCGATGGCATCGCCCAGCAGCGCGGTGGCCAGCTGGGTGGCATCGAGCAGCAGTGGTTCCTGGCCGCCCAGTGCCACGCGCACGCCGGCGATGATGTCGGCGGCGGGGAACTGCATGTCCGGGCGCGTGGTGAAGGTGCCCGGCATCGCTTCGTAGGTGTTCAGCACCACCTGCGAACGGCCGGCACGCACCTTCGAAAGCGCCCAGTAATCGTTGACCACCACCATGTCGCAGCCCAGCACCAGGTCGGCCTCACCGGCGGCGATACGCACGGCGTGGATGTCTTCAGGGCGACGGGCAATGCGGATATGCGTGGTCACCGCGCCGCCCTTCTGCGCCAGGCCGGTCTGGTCGAGCACGGTCGCGCCCTTGCCTTCCAGGTGGCCGGCCATGCCCAGCAGCGCGCCGATGGTCACCACGCCGGTACCGCCGACGCCGGTGATCAGGATGTTCCAGGGCTGTTCCAAGCTGTCGCGAAGGGTCGGTGCCGGCAGGTTGTCCAGCAGCGTGGACGCATCGCGCTTGCTGCCCTTGCGCGGCTGGCCACCGTGCACGGTGACGAAGCTCGGGCAGAAGCCGTTCACGCAGGAATAGTCCTTGTTGCAGTTGGACTGGTCGATCTCGCGCTTGCGCCCGAACTCGGTTTCCTTCGGCAGCACCGACACGCAGAAGCTCTTCTTGCCACAGTCGCCGCAGCCTTCGCAGACCAGCGAATTGATCAGCACCCGCTTCTGCGGGTCTTCCAGCTTGCCGCGCTTGCGGCGGCGGCGCTTCTCGGTGGCGCAGGTCTGTTCGTAGATCAGGATCGAAACACCCTTCACTTCGCGCAGGCGCTTCTGCACTTCGTCCAGCTCGCTGCGGTCATGGAACTCGACGTCGCTGGGGAAGTGCTCGCGCTGGCCGGTCCACTTGCCGATGTTGTCCGACAGCACCACGATGGTGTGGATGCCTTCGGCGCGCATCTGCTTTGCGATGTCCGGCACGCTCAGCGGACCGTCCACCGGCTGGCCGCCGGTCATCGCCACCGCATCGTTGTAGAGGATCTTGTAGGTGATGTTGACGCCGGCAGCGACCGCCTGGCGGATCGCCAGCGAACCGCTGTGGAAGTAGGTGCCGTCGCCGAGGTTCTGGAACACGTGCGGGGTATCGGTAAACGGCGCCTGCCCGGCCCAGGTCACGCCTTCGCCGCCCATGTGGGTGAAGGTATCGGTGCTGCGGTCCATCCAGGTCACCATGTAATGGCAACCGATGCCGGCCAGCGCACGCGAGCCTTCCGGCACGTTGGTGGACGTGTTGTGCGGGCAGCCGGAGCAGTAGTGCGGCACGCGCGGAAAACTGGCGCGCGGCAACGCAAGTTCGGCTTCCTTCTCCTGCATCCACTGCAGGCGCTGCTCGATCGATGCGTTGTTGAAGAACTTCTGGATGCGGCGACCGATCACGCCGGCGATGGTGGCCGGGGTAAGTTCACCGGTGGACGGCAGGATCCACTCACCGCTCTCGTCGTACTTGCCGACGATGGACGGGCGCTGGCCCCAGCTGGCCGGCCAGTTGAAGAACTGTTCCTTCATCTGGCGCTCGATGAAGGCACGCTTCTCCTCCACCACGATGATGTCTTCCAGGCCCTGCGCGAAGCGCGCGATGCCCTGCGGCTCCAGCGGCCAGGTCATGCCGACCTTGTACACGCGGATGCCGATGTCGGCGCAGGCGGCTTCGTCCAGGCCCAGGTATTCCAGCGCCTGCAGCACGTCCAGGTAGCTCTTGCCGGTGGTGACGATGCCCAGCCGCGCGCGCGGCGCATCCATCACCACCTTGTCGATGCCATTGGCGCGGGCGAACGCCTGTGCGGCCTTCACCGCATAGCGGTGCAGGCGCATTTCCTGGTCCAGCGGCGGGTCCGGCCAGCGGATGTTGAGGCCGCCCGTAGGCATTTCGAAGTCTTCCGGCAGCACGATGCGGCGCGCCATCGGGTCGACCTCGACCGAGGCCGACGATTCCACCGTCTCGGCGATCGTCTTGAAGCCGACCCAGCGGCCGGTATAGCGGCTCATCGCCCAGCCCAGCAGGCCCATGTCCAGGATGTCCTGCACGCCGGCCGGATTCAGCACCGGCATCATCGCGCTGACGAACTCGTCCTCGCTGCCATGCGGCAGGGTTGAACTGCGGCAGGCGTGATCATCGGCGGCCAGCGCCAGCACGCCGCCATGGCGCGAGGTGCCGGCGGCATTGGCGTGCTTGAACACGTCGCCGCAGCGGTCCACGCCTGGGCCCTTGCCGTACCACATGCCGAACACGCCCTGCACGTTGGCGCCGGGGAACAGGTTGGTCTGCTGGGTGCCCCACACCATGGTGGCGCCCAGGTCCTCGTTCAGGCCGGGGGTGAACTTCACCTTGGCCGCGTCCAGGTGCTTGCGCGCGCGCCACAGCTCCAGGTCAAAGCCGCCCAGCGGGCTGCCACGGTAGCCACTGACGAAACCGGCGCTGTCGATGCCTTCGTGCGCGTCGCGCAGCCGCTGCATCAACGGCAGTTTCACCAGCGCCTGCACGCCACTCAGGTAGATCCGCCCCTCGTTGCGGGTGTACTTGTGGTCGAGCGTGTAGTCACGGTCGATCAGGTCGGCGGAAGAGGGCGAAGTGAGTTGCGCGGTACTGGTCATGGCTGGCCCGGTCAGGATCGGCTGGCACCGGCCGCGTGCAGGCACGCGGCGGGAAAGGCGCGAATTGTAGCAGCGAGGCCCGACCGGCCCGGCACTCGCGCCGGCGGCCATGCTGGGGTTAGGATCGGGGAGAGAGAGGGAGGCTGCGGTTGCGGCCTGGGGAGAAGGGATGTCAGTTGCAGGAAAGATCCTGGGCAGCATGTTGCTGGTCTCGGGAACGGCCCCCGTGTGGGCCGCGCCGGCGGTGCCGGCACCACAGGAGTTCTACTTCGACAGCGATGCGGCCGCCGTGCCCATGATCGTGGTCCAGTCCGACGGGGATGAGCTGGTGGCGCAGCTGCTCAAACAGCGCGAGCGCGGCCGGCGTACCGTGGAGGCCACCGTGCAGCTGGCGTCGGTGGCCATTGCGCAGGGCCGCACCGAGCTGGGTGAACAGCTGTATCGCGAAGCACTGAAGGATGCGCCGGTGCAGGGCAGCCTGGGCCGTAGCGTGCGCTGGAATTACGGCTGGGACCTGCTGCGTCAGGGCCAGCCCGAAGCCGCCCTGGAGCAATGGCAGGCCGCTGCCGGTGGTTCGCTGAGCAAGCCGGGCTGGCTGCCACCCACCTATGCGCTGGCGCTGTGGCGGGCCGGGCAGAAGCAGGAGGCGGTGCAGTGGTATGCCGCAGCGGTGCGTACCGAGCCGACGCAATGGAGCGACAGCAGCCGTTTTGCGCAGTTGTTGCCGTTGTGGCGTGACGACGAGCGCGCCTCGCTGGCGGAAGTGCAGCAGGCCTGGGCGGCCGCGCCGCCGGCCTGGCCCTGAGGGAGGGGGGGGCCGGGTTGCACCCGGCACCCGCAGAGGCAACGGCTGGAGCAACTGCAGCAGCCGAAGCAACAGCGGGCTTCCTGCGGGATGGCGGGGCACTGTGGGTTTGCGGGGCCGCCGTAAACCCATCCATGGGGGCTTGGTCGCCGCATCCATGCGGCTCACACCCCGCAAACCCACAGTGCCCCGCCTTCGACAGGTTCCGGCGGCTGTTGGTAGGTGTCGACCTTGGTCGACACGGTAGGTCCACGCCATGCGTGGATGAAATCTGCCAGGGATAGAAATCGAACTGGGGTCAGATCCGTTTTCCTCTGGAAAACGGATCTGACCCCAGGGCCTCAAGAGCAGCCAGCCAACCGCTTTTGCTTTTGCTTCTGCTCTTTTTCTTTCTTCCACGTGGCTGATCGCCAACCGCAGCTGTTGCTTTCAGCAACCAGCCACGAGGGGCTGCGCCGTTCGCCGGAACCCCTCAATCGTCCGCGGAAACCGTCCGCCCCGACGCCCATGCCCGCAGTGCCTCTACCTGCTCGGCCATCAGCACCGACAGCGGCCGCGTCGCACGGATCTCGTTCATCAGCAGCTCGGTATCCAACGGCCGGCCTTCGGCGTGCGCCGCATACAGCCCGGCCACGATCGCCTGCTCGATCTCGGCGCCGGAGAAACCATTGGCCGCGGCCGCCAGCGCCGGCAGCGCGAAGTCGTCGCCGTTGAGCTGGCGTCGCCCCAGGTGCAGCCGCAGCAGCTCCACACGCACCTCAGGCGTGGGCAGGTCGACGAAGAAGATCTCGTCAAAGCGGCCCTTGCGCAGCAGTTCGGCCGGCAACTCGTGTACCTGGTTGGCGGTGGCGACGATGAAGACCGGCGCCTTGCGTTCGGCCATCCAGGTCAGCAGGTAGCCGAGCACGCGGCGCGATACGCCACCGTCCTCGCCACCGCTGGCCAGGCCCTTCTCGATCTCGTCCATCCACAACACGCAGGGCGCCAGCTGCTCGGCCGAGGCCAGCGCCTGGCGCAGGTTGGCCTCGGTCTCGCCGTGGTACTTGTTGTACAGCGCGCCCACGTCCAGGCGCAGCAGCGGTACGCCGAAGCCGGCGGCGGTGGCCTTGGCCAGCATCGATTTGCCGCAGCCCTGCACGCCCAGCAGCAACATGCCGCGCGGCGGGTCCAGGCCGGCCGGTGCCGAGCCGGCGATGAAGGCCACCCGGCGCTGGCTGATCCAGCGCTTGAGCCGGTTGGCACCGGCCACGTCGCCGAAGCGCGCGCTGTCATGCTCGAAGAACAGGTGGCCGCTGCGGTTGAGCAGCTCGAACTTCAGCCGTGCCAGCTGCGGCAGGTCGTCGTCGCGCAGCGCGCCATCGGCGTAGATCAGCTGGCGGGCGATGCGGCGGGCATCGACCAGGCTCAGGCCCTGCAGGTTCTTCAGGATCTTCTTCACCGCCTCGCTGTCGACCTCGACACGGCGGCCGCCGTGTTCGCGCGCATAGGCGTCGGCCTCCTCGCGCAGCATCTTCAGCAGGGCGTTGGCATCGGGCAGGCGCGGGTTGAAGCGCACCGCCAGGGCCTCCAGCTCGGCCGGCAGCTCGACCTTGGCGCCGATCAGCACCAGCACATGCGGCTCGCTATGGCGGCGCTGGATCAGGTCGCGCAGCGCGCGCTGGTGGCTGGCATACCCCAGGTAGGGGTGGAAATCGAGCAGCAGGTAGACACCCCGCTGATCGGCCTGGCGGATCATCTGCAGGGCGGCGCTGGCATCGGGCGGGCCGACCGGCGGGTCCTCGCGGTCCAGGTCGATGCGACGCAGGCCCTCGGTGATGGACCAGCGGTGCAGGGCCCGCCACACGTGCATCAGCGTCTGCCGGAACAGCTCGACGATGCGGGCCTCATCCTGGGTCTCGATCACGATCAGGGGGGTATTGGCGCGGATCAGTGCGCTCAGGTCCTGCAGTTCGCTCATGCCGGTTCGATCCTTCGGGGGCGCCACGATAGCAAAGGCGATGGCCACTGGTTCAGCACGGTGCTACCTCCCGTCACCACCGCCGGTGTACGCTCGGGGCACGTACCCGGAAGCGAGGCTGGCATGAAGACGATCCTGGTGGCCGGTTCCAAGGGCGGGGTGGGCAAGACCACCGTCGCCACCCACCTGGCCGCGTACGCGGCATTGCAGGGCAAGGCCACGGTGATCGCCGATGCCGACCCGCAGGGCTCCAGCACCCGCTGGGCACAACGGCGTGCAGGGCTGGAAAGCGCGGTGCTCCCCATCGATGTGTATCGGAAGAAGCAGTGGGCGCAGAAGCTGCCTGACGGTACCGATACCGTCATCATCGATGCACCGGCCGGTGCGCTGGCCGACGATATCCCCCATTTCCTGGACGCGGCCGACGCCGTGGTGGTGCCGGTGCTGCCCTCGGCGCTGGATATCGAAGCCATCGTCGGCTTCCTCAACAGCCTGGCCCAGAACCCGCGCGTGCACAGCCGCAAGCTGCCGGTGGGGCTGGTCCTCAACCGCACCAAACCCTGGACCCAGACTTCGCAGCAGGCGCTGCAGATGCTGGCCGAATGGCCATACCCGGTGGTCGCGCAGCTGCGTGACAGCCAGAGCTACGTGGTCATGACCGGCCTGGGCCGCAGCCTGTTCGACTATCGCTCCGCCCAGGTGCGCGAACACCAGGCCGACTGGGAGCCGCTGCTGTCCTGGCTCAAGCTTTGATGCCTGCCTCACTTCTCCTGCTGCATCCTCTTCTCCATGGAAACCCGCGATGCGTGAACTGATCCTGCTGCGCCATGCCCATGCCGAACCCGCCGTTTCCGGCCAGGCCGACCTCGACCGGCCGCTGTCGCCGGTGGGGCTCGCCGAGGCCGAAGCCGCCGGCAAGTGGTTGAAGGAAAACAACCTGCTGCCCGACTGCGTGCTGTGCTCGCCGTCGCGACGTACCCGCGAGACCCTGGAAGCGGTGATGACGGCCATCGGCTATGTCGAAAAGCGCCTGGAAGACCGGATCTACGAAGCCACCCCGGGCACCCTGGCGGCGCTGGTGGACGAGCGTCGTGACCTGGACCGGGTGCTGATCGTCGGCCACAACCCGGGCCTGGAGCAGCTGGTGGCCCTGATGACCGACGGCACCAGCAGTGACTATCGCGGCATGCCGCCGGGCGGCGTGGCCGTGCTTGGCTTCCCGCGCGAGGCCTCGATCGAACCCGGCGTGGCCAGCCTGAACGCGTTCTGGTGGCCGTGATCCGATGAGCCTGGCGCGGCGCAGCCGCTTCCTGCTGCCCGCGTTGCTGGCGCTCGGCCCGGCCTGGGCCGCGGCGCCCCCACCGACCCCGTTGCCGCCCGTGTCCGCCGAGGCGCCACGGGTATTGCGCCTGGATACCCAGCGCTCGCGGATCGGCTTCGAGGTGCGCACCCGATTCGGCCAGCGCATCGAAGGCGTGTTCCCGCACTTCGAGGGGCGTATCGAGATCCTGTCCGACGGCCGTCACCAGGTGCACCTGAAGATGTTCACCCGCTCGGTGGAGATCCCCGGCAAGGCGCGCTATACCGGCTGGATGCGCGGCGAGGAGTTCTTCGATGCCGGGCGCCATCCGGTGGTCGAGTTCGACTCGCTGCCCTACTGGCCGGAGACCGTGGAGCAGGGCGGCGCCATCAACGGCCGGCTGACCCTGCGCGGCATCAGCCACCCCGAGTCATTGCAGGTCGAGAAGGCGGAGTGCGCCCGACCCGGCTATGATTGCGACGTCGTCAGCCGCGGTACCGTGCAGCGAGGCCGGTACGGAATGGACAGCTGGCAGCTAGCCTTGAGTGACCGAGTGACCTTCGTATTGCGTGCGCGCCTGAGCGAGGCGCCGAAACCGTGAACCTCCTGCTGCGCGTCCTGGCGCTGGCAACCGTGTTGCTGGGCAGCGGTTGTGCATCGCTCTCGCATGCCGAGCGTGACCGTGCCGAAGCGATTGCCGTGCAGGCGCGCTCGACCGACGTCGACTGCCAGCGCGCCGACCGCTGCGCGCAGGACTCGCCGTTGCGTGCGCTGGCGGGCCGGGCGTTCACCGAATCCACCCCGGAACAGCCACGCCACTACGCCACCCTGCTCGACGAGGGCGAGGGTGCCCTGGTCGCGCGCCTGAACCTGCTGCGCAGCGCCACCCGCAGCATCGACCTGCAGACCTACATCTTCGACAAGGACGACAGTGCCCGGCTGGTCATCGACGAGCTGCTGGCCGCGTCGCGGCGCGGGGTGAAGGTGCGGGTGCTGATCGACCAGCTCTCGGCGATCTCCGACCTGCAGATCCTCGGCGCCCTGTCCGGCGCGCACCAGAACTTCCAGCTGCGGGTCTACAACCCGACCTTCGGCAAGGCCCGGCTGAACTACTTCGACTATGCCGGCAGCGTGCTGTGCTGCTTCCGCCGCTTCAACCAGCGCATGCACAACAAGCTGCTGGTGATCGACGATGCGATCGGCGTGGTCGGCGGCCGCAACTACCAGGACGACTATTACGACTGGGACCGCGAGTACAACTTCCGCGACCGCGACGTGCTGATCGCCGGCCCGGAGGCGCGGGCGATGGCGGCCAACTTCGATGCCTTCTGGCGCGCCAGGCGCAGCGTGCCGGCCGAGCGCCTGAACGATGTCGGCCGCACCCTGCTGCGCGAGGGCGTGCCGACCCTGCCGCCGGCCAGCTTCCGCCGCCCCGAGCGGGTGGAGCGGGTCAGTGCCGAAGCCAATGACATGGACTTCGTCAGCCGTTCCTTCGTCGATACCGCGTTGCCGGTGGCCTCGGTGAGCTATGTCGCCGACCTGCCGCGCAAGCACCGGCGCGAGAAGGCCGATGCGCCACTGGCCGGACAGCACGTGACCGAGCCGCAGCTGGATGCGCTGATCGCCGGCGCGCAGAAGGAAGTGATCCTGCAGACGCCGTACCTGGTGCTGTCCAAACCGGCGCAGAAGCTGTTCCGCGAGCTGCGCAAGCGACCGCAGCCGCCGCGCGTGGTGGTGTCCAGCAACAGCCTGGCGGCGACCGACAACCCGATCGTCTATGCGCTGTCGTACAAGTACAAGCGGCGCAACATGCGCGAACTGGGCTTCAACATCTTCGAATACAAGCCGTTCCCGCTGGATGCACCGGTCGATTACCGCAACCTGCTGCCCGACCCGATCGCCGCGCCGGAAGGCGACGACGACGGCGGGCGCAACCCGCTGATCGGCGGCAGTGCTGCCGGCAGCAATGCCGGCGACCGTCGCGATCGCGATGAGCATCCGGCACCCACCGGCAAGCAGGGGCCGGTGAACCATCCGCGCACCGGCAGTGCCTACCAGAACGCGCGCGAGCGCCGCCGTGCGGCCGGCAGCGAGGTCGAGACCCGCCTGCTGCGCACCGAGACCCGGCCCTCGTTCCTGGGCAGCAAGGCGGTCAACAAGCCGTTGCCGGTCACCCGCAAGGGCGCGCGCATGGGCCTGCATGCCAAGTCGCTGGTGGTCGATCGCCGCATCGGCGTGGTCGGCACCCACAACTTCGACCCGCGCAGCGAGAACTACAACACCGAAGGCGCGGTGATCATCGATGACCCGGCCTTCGCCGAGCAGCTGGCCGAGAGCATCCTGCGCGACACCCACCCGCAGAACTCGTGGACGGTGGCGCCGCGGGCCAAGCCGCCGGTGCTGTCCGGGCTCAACTACAGCGTCGGCAAGGCCTCCGAAGCACTGCCGATCCTCGACTTCTGGCCGTGGCGCTATGCCACCGACTACGAGTTCAAGCCCGGCCCGGACTGCCCGCAGCCGTTGCCCCGGCAGGACCCGGGCTTCCACCGCTGCTATGTCGCCGTGGGTGATTTCCCCGAGGTCAATGTCGGCCCGAAGTGGCTGCTGGTACGCATGCTGACCGCATTCGGCGCCGGCCTCGTTCCCATCCTCTGAAGGTGCCCGCATGACCCAGGTGTTCCGCGAAGCCGTTTCCCTCGAGCAGCTCAATACGCTCAGCCGCAACACCGCGATCGCGTCGCTGGGCATCGTCTTCAGCGCGGCCGGTGACGACTGGCTGCAGGCCACCATGCCGGTGGACGAGCGCACCCGCCAGCCCTACGGCATCCTGCATGGCGGCGCGTCGGTGGTGCTGGCCGAGACCCTGGGCAGCAGCGCCGGCAACCTGTGTGTGGATACGGCCAAGCAGATCTGCGTGGGGCTGGAAATCAACGCCAACCACGTGCGTGCGGTGCGTTCGGGCACGGTCACCGGCACCGCCCGCGCGCTGCACGTGGGCCGCAGCACCCAGCTGTGGGAGATCCGCATCGAGGACGAGCAGGGCCGGCTGGTGTGCATCTCGCGGCTGACCCTGGCGGTGGTGGCGGCCGGCCACGGCTGAGCCCCGGACGGGCGGTGACGGCAGCGGAACCCAGCGTTCCCTGCCGATTGCCCCGGTCGATGGGTGTTATGGCCTAAATCGGCTGGCAGCGATGACGGCCCTCCGGTATCGTGCGCGGATGACTTCCCCCACTCCGGCCCCCCGCGGCGGCGTGGCGCGTGTGTGCCGTTACCTGTACCGCGTACCGCTGCTGTTGGTCCACATCATCGTGTTCCTGCCGCTCATCCTGATCGGCATGCTTCGGCCGTGGGGCGAACTGCGCGTGGGCGAGGCGACCCTGGGGGCCAAAGTGGTCAACTGGTGGCAGGGGGGGCTGATGTGGATCTTCGGCTTCCGCCTGGTGCAGATCGGCAGGCCGCTGCCCGGCGCCGTGCTGTTCGTCGCCAACCACGTCAGCTGGGTCGACATCTGCATCCTGCACAGCCAGCGCATGATGGGCTTCGTCGCCAAGCGCGAGATCGCCAGCTGGCCACTGGTCGGGTGGCTGGCCGCGCGCGGGCAGACCATCTTCCACCAGCGCGGCAACACCGAATCGCTCGGTGGCGTGATGCAGGTGATGGCTGATCGCCTGCGCGAAGGCAAGGCAGTGGGCGTGTTCCCCGAAGGGCGTACCCGCGGTGGCCACGAAGTGGGCCCGTTCCATGCCCGCATCTTCCAGGCGGCGGTTGAGACCGGCGTGCCGGTGCAGCCGGTGGCTCTGGTGTATGGGCTCAAGGGCGACGCGCAGACCATTGTCGCGTTCGGCCCCGGCGAGAGTTTCTTCGCCAATTTCCTGCGCCTGCTCGGTGAGCCGGCGCGGCGTGCGGAAGTGCATTTCCTGGCACCGATCGGTGCGCAGGACCTGGAAGGCCGTCGGCGCATCGCGGAGACGTCGCGCGCGCGCATCGTGGCGGCCATGAGCACGCAGTGAGGGTGCGGTGGCCCTGATCCCGCCACCCGTCCTGGACGCCGGCACGCCGACGCTGCACGCGGCTGACTACCAGCCACCGCGCTGGCTGCGCAATCCGCACCTGCAGTCGATGCTCAGCTCCAGCCGCATGCGCCTGCAGCGCGGCCTGCTGCTGCTGGCCGCGACCGGCGCGATCAGCGAGGAACTGATCCTCGACGGCGGCGACGGCGTGCGCCTGCAGGGCTGGCACAGCCATGTCGAAGGCCGCGAACCCAAGGGCATGGCCCTGCTGCTGCATGGCTGGGAAGGCAGTGCCGAATCCAGCTACATGCGCATGGCGGCCGCGCGCATGCTCGAACAGGGCTTCGACGTGGTGCGGCTGAATTTCCGCGACCACGGCAATACCCATCACCTCAACCCCGGCATCTTCCACTCCAACCTGATCGACGAAGTGGTGCATGCCGCAGGCGATATCGCCCAGCGCTGGCCGCAGCTGCCGCTGGTGGCCGCCGGCTACTCGCTGGGCGGCAACTTCGTGCTGCGCCTGGCCCTGCGTGCGCCGGCGGCCGGCGTGCCGCTGCTGCGCGTCGCCTCGGTATGCCCGGTGCTGGACCCGGCGCTGACCATGGAGAGCATCGAGAACGGCCCGGCAATGTACGACTGGTACTTCCGGCGCAAGTGGGCCGGTTCGTTGCGGCGCAAGCGCGACCTGTTCCCCGAACTGAGCGACTGCGACGACCGCGTGCTGAAGCTGGACATCCGCGCGTTGACCGCCTGGCTGGTCGAGCGCCACACCAGTTTCGGCTCGTTGCAGGCCTATTTCGACGGCTACTCGATTGCCGGCGATCGCCTGTCCTCGCTGCAGGTGCCGGCCGACATCCTGATGGCACAGGACGACCCGGTGATCCCGTACGCGACCTTCAGCGACTGGCAGCTGCCGCGCAACGCGCACCTGGAAACCGCCTGCTGGGGCGGCCACTGTGGCTTCCTGGAAAACTGGCGCGGTGACGGCTTCTCCGAGCGCTGGGTGGCGCAGCGCCTGCAGCGCGTGCTGCAAGGCTGAACCGGCACGGGCGCGCAGGCCGCTACAATGCGGGTTTGCCCTTGAACCGGACCGCCATGCAAGACCAGATCATCCAAGCGTTGCGCCAGAACGAGGCCGACCAGGCCGTGCAGCTGGCCCAGGCGTGGACCCGTGATGAACCCGGCCAGGCCGAGGCCCACCGCTGGCTGGCGCTTGCGCTGCAGCAGCAGGGCAAGGCCGAGGACGCGATGGAGGCCCTGCAGCAGGCGCTGCAGCTGGCCCCGGACAATGCCCAGCTGCACCTGCAGCACGCCGGCCTGCTGCTGGCCCTGCGCCAGTTCGACGGCGCTGGCGAAGCACTGACGCGCACCACCGGGCTGGACCCGAACGCTTTCGCTGCCTACCTGATGCAGGCCCACCTGGCGATCGGCCGCAACGATTTCGATGAAGCGCAGCGCCTGTCCACCCTGGCCTCGCGTGTCGAACCGGACCACCCGGAACTGCTGACCATCGACGGCATGATCGCGCTGCGCCGCGATGATGCCGATCGCGCGCTGACGCTGCTGTCGGCCGCCAACCAGGCCCAGCCCAACGACATTCGCGTGCTCTACGCACTGGGCTTCGCCTACCTGGGCAAGAACATGCTGGCCTTCGCCGAGCAGGCGTTCCGCCGCGTGCTGGAACTGAACCCGACCATCGCCTCGCTGCATGGCCTGGTGGTGCAGCTGGCCATGCGCCAGGGCAACCTGGACGCTGCCGCCGAAGCGATGCAGATCGCGCTGCAGCAGCAGGGCCTGGATACGCCATCGATGCGCCGCCTGGCCGGCGAACTGGCACTGCGCAGCGGCCAGCCGCTGCAGGCGCTGGAGCACCTGCTGCCGTTGCTGGAATCGCTGCCTGACGACCGCGACGTACTGCAGTTGCTGCTGATGTCCTGGCAGCGCCTGGGCCGCGAAGACGAGGCCCGCGCACGCCTGGATGCCGCCCTGGAGCAGCACCCGCAGCTGCACGACCTGTGGCTGGCACGCCTGGCGGTGGAAGAGGTCGGCAGTGCCACCGCCGCCGCCACGGTCGAGCGCTGGATGGACGCGATGCCGGGCCACCTGCCGGCGCTGGAAGCGCGCCTGCGCCTGCACGACATGGTGGGCGAACACGCCCAGGCCGAAGCGATCGCCGAGCGCATCGTCAACCTCGAACCGGGCCGCGTCAGCGGCGAAACCCGCCTGGTCGAAGGCCTGCTGCAGCGCGATCCGGCCGCCGCGGTCGCCCGCGTGCAGGCGCTGATCGACATGGCACCGGAAGGCCACCGCGCCGACCTGCGCACCTGGCTGGGTGAGATCCAGGATCGCGCCGGGCAGCACGAAGACGCGCTGCAGACCTGGCTGGCACTGCAGGCCGACCAGGCACCGCAGCGCCTGCCGCTGCCGCCGCAGGCCAAGGCGCCGCCGAGCTGGCCGGACAAGGGCGAGATCGACGGTGATGCCACTTCCGCGCCGATCTTCCTGTGGGGCGCGCCGGGTTCGGGCGTGGAGCGCGTGGCGACCGGCCTGGCCGCCGCCAGCCCGGTGCTGCGCAGCGACCGCTATACCTCCAACGCACCCGACGACGCGTTCCAGAACTACCACACGCTGCAGGACCTTGCCTCGGGCGTGCTGACCCCGGAGCGGCTGGTGCAGCGCTGGCGCGAACAGCTGCCGTCGCGCGGCGTGCAGGACGACGCGATCATCGACTGGCTGCTGTGGTGGGACAACGCGCTGCTGTGGGCGCTGCGCCCGCAGCTGCCGCAGGGCCGCCTGCTGGTGGTGCTGCGCGATCCGCGCGACATGCTGCTGGACTGGGTGGCCTACGGTGCCGCCGCACCGCTGGCAATGACCTCGCTGGCCGAAGCCAGCGAATGGCTGGCGCGCGCGCTGGCCCAGGTCGCCGCCCTGCACGAGGACGATCTGTACCCGCAGGTGCTGCTGCGCATCGACCAGATCGGCAACGATCCGCAGGCGATGGCCGAACTGCTGGGCCGCCTGTTCGAGCGGCCGATGCCGCCAGCCGCGCAACTGGGTGCGCCGCGCTTCCCGCCGGGCCACTGGCGCAACTACCGCGACGTGATGAGCGCCGCCTTCGCCAAGCTCACCCCGATCGCGGTGCGCCTGGGTTATCCGGAAGAGTGAGGACACGCCGATGCAACTGAGCAGCCACAGCCTGACCAACGGTGCACCGATCGACCGCGAATTCGCCGCCGGCGATGCCGCGGGCTTCGCACCGGACCGCAATCCGCACCTGGCCTGGAGCGATGTGCCGGAGGGCACCCGTTCGTTCCTGCTGGTGTGTGTCGATCCGGACGTGCCGACCGTGCCGGAGACGGTCGGCCGCACCGACATGAGCGTGCCGCGCGACCAGCCGCGCTGTGATTTCGTGCATTGGGTAATGGCCGACATTCCGGCCTCGGTGCGCGAGATCGCCGCAGGCAGCTGCAGCGACGGCTTCGTGGTGAAGGGCAAGTCCAAACCGGCCGGCCCGGCCGGCAGCCGCCAGGGCCTGAACGACTTCACCGGCTGGTTCGCAGGCAATCCGGACATGGCCGGTGACTACCTGGGCTATGACGGCCCGTACCCGCCGTTCAACGACGAACGCCTGCACCACTACTTCTTCCGCGTGTTCGCGCTGGACGTGGCATCGCTGCAGCTGCCGGCACGCTTCACCGCCGCCGACGCCTACCGCGCCATGCACGGCCACGTGCTCGCCGAAGCGGCACTGCACGGCACCTACACGTTGAACCCGGCGCTGGGCTGAGAGCCCTTGTAGGGCCGGGGCATGCCCGGCTTTGCTTTCTGCAGAGTCGAGCCATGCTCGACTTTGCCTTGTAGAGCCGAGCCCATGCTCGGCTGCTTCTGCTACGCAATGGACCTGCAGTAAACAGCAAACCCTGCCAGGAACGCATCCGCTTCGGCGCGATGCACTTCCGACTGAAGCACCTCGAAGATCTCCTCCGGTTCCAGGCCCAGCACCGGTACACGCAGGAACAGCGTTGTACTGAACGCGGCACTGACCGTGGACAGCACCGCGCGAAGTGCCTGCAGCATGTCCTCGCCACGATGGGACGCATGCACTAACGCAATGGGCCGACCGACGATCTGGTCGCCGGATACGAGCCAGTCGATCGCATTCTTCAATCCGCCGGGAATGCCACGCACGTATTCAGGGCTGCACACCAGCACACCGTCGCTGCGGGCGATGGCCGCCTTGAAGCGCGTCACGCTGCAGGGTTCATCGGTGCCTTCCAGATCGGGGGAGAACACCGGAAGTTCGCCGACCCCGGCGTAGACCTCGATCTCCATGCCGGGCGGCGCGATGGCTTTCAGGGCCACCAGCAGAGCGGTGTTGGTCGACTGCCGGCGCGCGCTGCCGGATATGGCGAGAATCTTCATCGTGGCAAGGCTGGCACGTGGGGCTGCGTCGACGCTACAGAACGTAGAAGGGCGACCTCGTGGCCGCCCTTCTGTTTATTTACTTCTTCTCGATGGCCGACTCGACCACCATGTCCAGCACGTACGCCTGCGACGGCGCATCGGCCGGCGGGTTCTTCACTTCGTAGCGCTTCACGCGCACCACGTTGCGCACGCCGTCTTCGTGGGTGTAGCCCTCGATGGTGCCGTAGAAGTTCTCGAACTTGCCCGGCTCACCCTGCTTCAGGCCCTTGTCGTCGAACTTCACTTCGCGCACCTGCAGGCACTGGTAGTCCGGGATCAGCGGGTGCGAGCACTTCTGCGTCTTGGCGGCCACTTCCAGGAACACGGTTTCGCCGGCGCCGCCGTAGCGGGTTTCAGCGGTCGGCTCCGGGTTGAACACCAGCACGTCGCCCTTGGCGTTGGTCAGCGTCAGCTTGCCATCGGCATCCTGCTCGGCCTTCAGCTCGCCCTGCAGGCGGCTCGACACGGCTTCGTCCAGCGCCATCAGCGCCTTGTCGGTGCAGGCCATCATGGTCGAGGCCATCGCGCTGACCGTCAGCTTGCCGTCGGCCAGGGTGTAGCCGCCGCCCATGCGGTTGCAGGTGTTGCTGACCGACAGTCGGCCATCTGCGAAGTCCAGGGTGACCGGCTTGTCTTCGCGGGCGAACAGCGCGTCGATGCGCTTGCCGTCGGCGCCGGTGGCCTGCTGCAGCAGCCAGTGCTGGCTCTGCAGGCGCTGCGCATCCAGGTGCGCCAGCGTCTGCTGGTCTGCTGCCTTGGCCGCGGCCGGGGCCACGTCGTCGCCGCCGGTGCCGGCCGGGGCCGGGGTCTGGCTGCAGGCGGCCATCAGGGCCAGCGGGAGGAGCAGGGTGAGCTTGCGGTTCATGGTGATTCTCCTTGGGGAACCGTGGGGGAAACGGGGTGGGGCCGGCAACGGGGTTACCGTACCCCGGCGCTGTTCAGCTGCCGGAGGGCAACCACAGCAGCAGCGCCGCGCCCAGTGCGATGCGGTAGATCGCGAAGGCGGTGAACCTGTGCGACTTGATGTAGCCCATCAGCCACTTCACTACGACGAAGCCGGTGATGGCCGCGGCAAGGAAGGCCACGCCCACGTCGGCCCAGTCCTCACTGCCCAGCTGCCCGGCCTTGGCCATTTCCAGGAAGGTGTAGGCGCTGGCGGCGAACATGGTGGGAATGCCGACCAGGAACACGAACTCGGCGGCGGCGGCGCGGCGGCTCAGGCCCAGCAGCATGGCCAGGAAGATCGCCGAGGCCGAGCGCGAGGTGCCGGGGAACACGCCGGCCACTACCTGTGCCAGGCCCACGCCGATCGCCACCGTCCAGGTCACCTGGTCGCGGTCGGGCAGGCGCGCGGTGTAGGCCTCCACCAGCAGCATCCAGACACCACCGATGATCAATGCCCAGGCCACCGGGCTGACCGTCTCCGGCAGCGACCAGCCGGCCTTGCGCACCACCAGGCCGACCACGGCGGTGACCAGGAAGGCGGCGCCCAGCTTGAACACGTACTCACGGTTCTCGCGCTGGTTGAAGCCGGTGGCCAGCTGCAGCAGGCGCTGGCGGAACACCAGCACCACGGCCACGATCGCGCCGGCCTGGATGACGATGTTGAAGAAGTCCGAGCGGGCACCCAGCCAGTGCTGGGCGATGAGCAGGTGGCCGGTGCTGGAGATCGGCAGGAATTCGGTCAAGCCTTCGAGGATGCCCAGCAGCAGGGCGGAGAGCAGGTCGGACATGGACGGTGCGTGACGCGCGGCGGAAGGAAGAAGGTCGAGAGGATAGACGATCCCTGCCGCACCAAACGGGTGCGTCTGGTGGTGGGTGCACCCGTTTGGTGCGCACCGTTCTGCACCGCCACGGAGCGCCCTTTTTGAAATCAATGACTTGCGGCCAGCGAAAAGTTGGCACGGTCGTTGCTCTACCTCAGCAGGCATTCATCCCCATCCGAGGTCGTACCGATGTCCGTGGAAAACGTTGAGAAGCTGATCAAGGACAACCAGATCGAGTTCGTCGATCTGCGTTTCGTGGATATGCGTGGCGTCGAGCAGCACGTCACCTTCCCGGTCAGCATTGTCGAACCGTCGCTGTTCGAAGAAGGCAAGATGTTCGACGGCAGCTCGATCGCCGGCTGGAAGGGCATCAACGAATCGGACATGGTCCTGCTGCCCGACACCACCAGCGCCTACGTCGACCCGTTCTACGCAGATCCGACCATCGTGATCAGCTGCGACATCCTCGATCCGGCCACCATGCAGCCGTACGGCCGCTGCCCGCGCGGCATCGCCAAGCGCGCCGAGGCCTACCTGAAGTCCTCCGGCATCGCCGAAACCGCGTTCTTCGGCCCGGAGCCGGAGTTCTTCATCTTCGACTCGGTCCGTTTCGCCAATGAAATGGGCAACACCTTCTTCAAGGTCGATTCCGAAGAAGCCGCCTGGAACAGCGGCGCCAAGTACGACGGCGCCAACAGCGGCTACCGTCCGGGCGTGAAGGGCGGCTACTTCCCCGTGCCGCCGACCGACACCCTGCACGACCTGCGCGCCGAGATGTGCAAGACCCTGGAACAGGTCGGCATCGAAGTGGAAGTGCAGCACCACGAAGTGGCCACCGCCGGCCAGTGCGAGATCGGCACCAAGTTCAGCACCCTGGTGCAGAAGGCCGATGAACTGCTGCGCATGAAGTACGTGATCAAGAACGTCGCGCACCGCAACGGCAAGACCGTCACCTTCATGCCCAAGCCGATCGTGGGCGACAACGGCAGCGGCATGCACGTGCATCAGTCGCTGTCCAAGGGCGGCACCAACCTGTTCTCCGGTGACGGCTACGGTGGCCTGAGCCAGCTGGCGCTGTGGTACATCGGCGGCATCTTCAAGCACGCCAAGGCCATCAATGCCTTCGCCAACTCGGGCACCAACAGCTACAAGCGCCTGGTGCCGGGCTTCGAGGCGCCGGTGATGCTGGCCTACTCGGCCCGCAACCGTTCGGCCTCGTGCCGCATTCCGTGGGTGTCCAACCCGAAGGCGCGCCGCATCGAAATGCGCTTCCCGGACCCGATCCAGTCCGGCTACCTGACCTTCACCGCACTGATGATGGCCGGCCTGGACGGCATCAAGAACCAGATCGACCCGGGTGCACCGAGCGACAAGGACCTGTACGACCTGCCGCCGGAGGAAGAGAAGCTGATCCCGCAGGTCTGCTCCTCGCTGGACCAGGCGCTGGAAGCGCTGGACAAGGACCGCGAGTTCCTGAAGGCCGGCGGCGTGATGAGCGATGACTTCATCGACGGCTACATCGCGCTGAAGATGCAGGAAGTGACCAAGTTCCGCGCGGCCACCCACCCGCTGGAATACCAGCTGTACTACGCCAGCTGACCGGAGGCGATGGCGGTGGGTTCCCCCTCCCACCCGCCGCCATCGCTTCCGTTTTCGCGGCTGGGGAGCCGCGGTCAGATCGGGGTCGGATCCCATTCGTTTACGAATGGGCGCTGATCCCTATCCAGGGGCAAGAGAGAGACCGGATACGCGACCAGGGCCGCCCTCCCTCCCGCGTCGGTCGTGCAAGGAGAGAGGCACGGCCGTCCCGGCCCTGTACGTGTCCGGTGCAACAGCCACGGTCATCATCCTGATGACCCGTGGTTGCCTGATGCCAACGCGCGCTGGCGCGCTGGCCCCATCCACCCTCGGGACATGCGCATGAAACTGATCTCCGCCATCATCCGACCGTTCAAGCTCGACGAGGTCCGCGAGGCCCTGTCCGATGCAGGCGTGTCGGGCATCACCGTGACCGAAGTGAAAGGTTTCGGTCGCCAGAAGGGCCACACCGAGCTGTATCGCGGCGCCGAGTACGTCGTCGATTTCCTGCCCAAGATCAAGATCGAAACGGTGGTCACCGACGAGCGTGCCGACGCGGTGATCGAAGCGATCCAGTCGTCGGCAGGCACCGGCAAGATCGGTGACGGCAAGATTTTCGTCACCGCCGTCGAACAGGTCATCCGCATCCGCACCGGCGAAATCGGTGCCGACGCGCTGTAACCCCCTTCCGGAGATTCCCCCCATGAAGATGCGCCTTCTCACCGGGTGGCAAGCCCGGTTCCATCTGGTGTGCCTGTTGATGCTGCTCAGCGCACTGGCCGCCGGTGCCTGGCCGGGCAGCGCCCATGCCCAGGCCCAGGTATCGCCGTTGCCGAGCGAAAGCGTGGCGGTCGAGCCGCTGCACGATGCGGCCGCCACCGCCGCGGCGCCGGCCGTGGCCGAAGCGGCCGCCGCCTATGATCGTGGCGACGTCGCCTGGATGCTCACCTCGACCCTGCTGGTGCTGTTGATGGTGGTACCGGGCCTGGCCCTGTTCTACGGCGGCCTGGTGCGTTCGAAGAATGTGCTGTCGGTGCTCAGCCAGATCCTGGTGGTGTTCTCGCTGGTGCTGCTGCTGTGGGTGGCCTATGGCTACAGCGCGGTGTTCAGCGCCGGCAATCCGTTCTTCGGCTCGTTCACCGAATTCGCCTTCCTCAAGGGCTTCACCCCGGAGTCGGTGGGCAACACGCCGATCAAGGGCCTGCCGGACTATCTGTTCGTCGCGTTCCAGTCGACCTTTGCCGGCATCACCACCGCGCTGATCGTCGGTGCCTTCGCCGAGCGCATCAAGTTCCGCGCGGTGCTGCTGTTCTCGGCGCTGTGGTTCACCCTCAGCTACATCCCGATGGCACATATCGTCTGGGGTGGCGGCTACCTGGGTGAGCTGGGTGCCATCGACTTCGCCGGCGGTACCGTGGTCCACATCAACGCGGGCGTCGCCGGCCTGGTCGGCGCGTGGTTCGTCGGCAAGCGCCTGGGCTATGGCCAGACCGCGCTGAAGCCGCACAATGTGCCGTTTACCTACATCGGCGCGATGCTGCTGTGGGTGGGCTGGTTCGGCTTCAACGCCGGCTCGGCAGCAGCGGCCGACACCGTGGCCTCGCTGGCCTTCCTCAACACCGTGCTGGCCACCGCCGCTGCCGTGCTTGGCTGGACCCTGGTGGAGGCGATCGGCAAGGGCAAGCCGTCGGCGCTGGGCGCTGCGTCGGGTGCGGTGGCCGGTCTGGTCGGCATCACCCCGGCCTGTGGCACCGTCGGGCCGCTTGGCGCGATCGTGATCGGTTTTGTCGCCGGCGTGGTCTGCGTGTGGGGCGTGACCGGCCTGAAGCGCCTGCTGAAGGTGGACGACACCGCCGACGTGTTCGGTGTGCATGGTGTCGGCGGCATCGTCGGCGCGATCCTCACCGGCGTGTTCAGTGCGCAGTCGCTGGGCGGCACAAAGGCCGATCTGGATATCGCCCATCAGGTCTGGGTGCAGGTGGTCAGCGTCGGCCTGACCGTGGTGTGGTCGGCGGTGATGACCGCGGTCATCCTGCTGGTGGTCAAGGTCGTGGTCGGCCTGCGCGTGACCGAAGAAGCAGAGCGCACCGGCCTGGATGTGACTTCGCACGGCGAGTCCGCCTACGAGGCCTGACGTGGCGGCGCACTGACGTGGTGGGTGCCGACCGTTGGTCGGCACAGCGGGTAGCCCATCCACGCATGGCGTGGCTCTAACGTTCCTGCTTCAATGGCTGTCTGTAGGCGCGCGTGTTCGCCTCCAACGACCTCGATGGACTACAGAACGGAGTAGGCGTGATTCAGGCGACTTCCGCAGCAGTGATGGAAGACATCGAATGGTATGTCTACCTGCTGACCCTGGACGACTACAGTCCGCATGCGCTGGTGCGTAGTGTGGCCGGCGCAGGAGATCGAGAACACTGGAGCTTTGCTGTGGAGTTCACCTATCGCTGCCTTTCCTCCGGTCTGTGGCGACTCTCCTACGGCCTGCCTCCGGAGCTGGGGCTTTCCAGCATCGATCGTCGATCCGAGCACCAGCAATCTGATCAACATCATGGTGCCTGGAGCACATGCATTGGATCCGGGCTTTGTGATCCGACAGGTGCTTCCGGATGGATTCGGTGGATTCTCAGTCTCAACCAGAGGCTGGGGTACGGGTTCGCGTCCAATGTTCAACTCGAATTGATGGGCCAAGTGTGGAGTTCCAATACGCGCGATACTGGTGGCGAAGTTGGCAAGTTGCGGTGGCCTTGGAGTACTTTTCCCTCAAGGCAGAAATGCATGAGCTACCGGGGCTCTGATGGAAAGATGGTGGAGATCTGCCAGTGAGTGAGCGTGAGTTGGGGGCAAAGATTGTGTCTGTGATTGCCAGCTCCGTGCTTGGAGCGGCTCTATTCATAGGCATTCCGCTGAGTTCTCGGATAGGCAGCTTTTCGCAGGCTGCAATTTTCACATCGCTGGTTTGCGCCATAGCCGCTGTGTCGGGCCTCATCTTCGGTGTGCCCGGGGTTATGCTTGTGGACAAGTTTCTTCCGCGGTTCAAAGCTCGTTATGTTGTAGCTGCACCAATCTGTGCCTTGTTGGCGTGGCTCGCGTTCGAGGGTGCCTTCTCTCCTGGCGCTTGGATAAAGGTCTGGACCAGTCCTTCCTTTTGGTTTGGGTGGGCTCCCAGGCGCGCTGGCATCATGCTTTTCATCGGGTTGGCCGTGGGTGCCTTCTACATGTTGATCTGGCCGCGGATTGGACGAATGATGAAGGTCAACACGGCCTTGTGACTGAGGGCGATGGAATCGGGTGTCTGTGCGCAGCAAGGTGGCGGCGGCAAATAGCCAGGCATACAGCGGCGCGGGGAAGTAGGGGGCATCGATGAGTACAACCGTGCACTGAACGCAGTGACGACGGCGCTGGTGGGCGGTGTGGCGGGACAGGGCGCTGGCCAGGCCGCGTCCAATGCACTGGCGCCCTATGCCGCTCACTTCATCGGCAGCACGCTTGACCCGAACCACGGCAGCGACCCCAATGCGACTCTGCAACTGCTGTCGCATGCGGTGTTGGGTGCGCTGCTGGCGGAAGCCGATGGTGGCAGTGCGGGAACCGGAGCCGTGTCCGCGGCCGGCGGCGAGTTGGCCGCGAAGGTACTGACTAATACATTTACCGGCGGAGACCCCTCCAAGCTGAGCCCGGAGCAGAAAGAGATGGTGCTGGCGTTGTCGCAGGCAATTGGCGCACTGGCGGGCGGGCTGTCGGAGCAAAAGAAGGTCACGAAATGAGTGCTAGTGATGTGAAAGATGCTGGAAGAATTTCCGTTCAGGCTGCATATGTATTGATGTGCGTGTTCCTTCAGAAGTATATGGAGAGGGGGGAGGGGCAGGACACTCTTGTTGATCTGTTATCTTCGGGAGGGTCATTTCTATGGGCGAATGGCTTGCCCAACGATCCGGCAATGTGGGATGACTGGTGTGATGCATTTGCAGAGGTTGTCACCGTGGGGAGTGCTCTTAGTTCTGAATTTTGTAGCGCACAAATTAATTCGTCGGGCGAGTACTTGGCGTTGCTGGATGCGTTCTCGGTAATGATGGTATTCCTTGAGTCGATTTTTGACCGATCTGGTGAGGATCTTCCGCTGTTCGAAGTTGTTGTTCGCCTTATGTCGCCTCTAGGTGATTCCGGTTGTCTTGATGATTCCTCTGTCTGGGCTGAGTGGGTGGAGTCGGTTAGGAAGGTGAGGGCATAGGGTTCTGGGCGGTTGCTTGTTCAATGGAGGTTGGGGTTAAACGGCCGCCTCGATGAAGTTGCTCGGCTTGACGGTGTTGCCAGTCTGTATGTCACCGGTCGAAGCAGTGGTGACGCGCCAAGGTAGATTTCTTCGCAATGCGGGCGCGGAGGGATTGACCAGATCGGCCACTGGCGGGATCTGAGGGGCCGTTGATGAATCATTTTGTTTAAGTTGTTATGACGGTTGTTCCCTGGGTTCACGTGTCCACGGTGTTGGAATCGATTCGGCGGCATGGCTGGGTCCGTTTCGAGGATTGAAGGTAGGTGATGAGGAACTTGGGCGTTTGGCTATTCGAATTGGAGTTTGAGATTTGGGCATGAGGTGGGGGCGTCATTGAGTTTTTGCATGACAGCTCCCCAGTTCTCCAGCGATCCGGACGAAGCGAAGAACCACGGCTGCAGTCATGGTTACAATCCGCCCATGATCAGCCCCCGCCTTCTGGCTTCCACACTGCTGGCCCTGGCCCTTTCGGCCTGCACCGCCACCGCGCCTGTGCAGCACAACCCGCTCGCCACCTGGGTCCCATCACCCAACCAGAACGCGCGCACCCCGGTCATCATCGTCATCCACCACACTGAGCAGAAATCGGTGCAGCAGAGCCTGCATACGTTGCGCACGGCCAACAGCGGTGGGCCGGTCAGTGCGCACTACCTGATCGGCGCCGATGGCCATCGTTACCAGCTGGTGGCTGATGAGCGCCGTGCCTGGCACGCCGGCGCCGGGCGCTGGGGCACCATCACCGATCTCAATTCGGCTTCGATCGGTATCGAGCTCGACAACGATGGCCGCAGCCCGTTCAGTGCGGCACAGATCGAATCGCTGATCGTGCTGCTGCGCGATCTCACCACGCGCCTGAACATCCCGCCGCGCCAGGTGATCGGCCATGCCGACCTGGCGCCGACGCGCAAGCAGGATCCGAGCCGCTTCTTCCCATGGCAGCAGTTGGCCGAGGCCGGTTTCGGCGTGTGGCCGCGCGCGGCCGACGGCGCGGCACCGGAAGGTTTCGACGCGTGGAATGCCCTGGCCCGCTTCGGCTATCCGCTGGACAACCGCGAAGCCACCGTCGCCGCCTTCCACCGCCGTTTCCGTGGCCGCGACGACCTGCCGAAGACGCTGGATGCCGAGGACGCCCGCATCCTGCACTCGCTGCTGCTGCAGACGCCGTGACTCCGCGCATGAACGCTTGGCCCCGCGCTGGGTTGCCGCCCAGCGGCCGGCCCGCCACCATGGCGGCATGATCGATTCCGCCACCTTCTTCAAGCGCAAGCACTGGACCCTGCTGGCAGCGGCCGTGCTCGCCGGTTGCGCCACCACCGCTCCCCGCACGGGCTCCGAAGCGCCCACGCCGACCTCGCCGCCGGCGGCCACCTACGCCAAGGTCGGCTGGAAAGCCCTGCCAGCGGTCTCGGACAGCGATCTGCAGGCCGGCTTCGTGGCTTGGCGCAGCAGCTGCGCCCGCCTGAAAAACGACGCTGTCTGGGCCAAGCCCTGCGCCACCGCCGCAGCGGTGTCAGACAAGAACCCGGCCGCGATCCGCCAGTTCCTGCAGCGCGACCTCGATGCCTATGCGCTGCGTGCCGGTGGCCATCAGGCCGACGGATTGATCACCGGCTACTACGAGCCGATCTACCCCGGCAGCCTGACCCGCACCGACAAGGCGACGGTGCCGGTCTACGGCACGCCGGATGATCTGGTGGTGGTGCAGCTGGACAGCCTCTACCCGGAACTGAAGGGCAAGCGCCTGCGCGGGCGCGTCGAAGGCAAGGTGCTCAAGCCCTATGACGACGCCGGCACCATCGCGGCCAAGGGCGCCAAGGCGCCGGTGCTGGCCTGGCTGACCGATCCGATGGACCTGCAGTTGCTGCAGATCCAGGGGTCCGGCCGCGTGCGCCTGGCCGATGGCAAGCAGGTACGGCTGGCCTATGCGGAACAGAACGGCCACCCCTACCGTGCCATCGGTCGTTGGCTGGTGGATCAGGGCCAGCTGAAGAAGGAAGACGTCACCATGGACGCGATCCGCGCCTGGGCCCGGGCCAATCCCGCGCGCGTGCCGGAACTGCTGCGCAGCAATCCCAGCTACGTGTTCTTCGTGCGCAATCCGGACAGCCCGGAAGGCCCCCGCGGTTCACTGAACGTGCCGCTCACCGCGGGCTACAGCGTGGCGGTGGACCGTACCGTGGTGCCGCTGGGCAGCCTGCTGTGGCTGTCGACCACGCGCCCCGATGGCACGCCCGTGGTACGCCCGGTGGCTGCGCAGGACACCGGCGGCGCCATCGCCGGCGAGGTGCGCGCGGACCTGTACTGGGGCAGTGGCGATGCCGCCGGCAAGCTGGCCGGCGACATGAAGCAGAAGGGCAACATCTGGATGCTGTGGCCGAAGGGCGTGCCCCTGCCGAACTGAACCAGCAGGGGGCGGATCCCTTTCCAAAGGAAAGGGCTCTGGCCCCGGATGCCTGATAATGGCGCCATTCCGAACTTTCCGGCCGCGCCTGCGGCCAGGACCCCTGCAATGACCTACGCAAAGCACAACGCAAAACCCGGCGCGAAATCCGCCGCAAAGAAGTACTACAAGCACTGGGCCGAATCGGGCCTGGGCAAGGGCAACGTGCTGATGGAAGCGCGCGGCGACAAGATCGTGCGGCAGGTGGAAATCTACGGCACCAAGATGGTCTGGGCCGACGAGCACGCCCACAGCGATGACCGTTTCCTGCTGGCCGACCAGCCGGTGTCGTTCCTGGATTTCGACGAGGACGACGAAATCTCCGCGCGTGAATTCGAAGCCGCCTGGAAGAAGGCACGGGAAGCCACCGGCTACCCGGTGTAATCCCCCCGGCTCCCGCCCTTGTAGCGCCGAGCCTTGCTCGACGCTGCAAAAAGCGGGCATGTGAAATGTTATATGATTACATTTCACCGTAACCGCCCCTTCCCATGAAGACTCCCACCCTTGTGGCCGCCTTGGCGGCCGCACCGTTCGCCCCTGAAGCTCTCGCACAGTCCGCCGATGCCGCGCTCACCCTCGGCAAGGTGCAGGTGCACCAGCACGGCGAAGGCCAGCTCAGTGCGCACCAGGTGCTGACTTCGGTGGACGTGCTCGGCGCGGACCAGATCGAAAACCGCAACGTCTCGCACAGCTGGGAACTGCTCGGGCAGATGCCCGGCATCCAGCTCACCGAAACCCGGCAGGGTGCCGAATCGGGCAAGGTCAGCTTCCGCGCCTTCAACGGCGAGGGCTACCTCAATGCCATCAAGACCCTCATCGACGGCATCCCCAGCAACGTCAACAGCGGCAACCAGCGCTTCATCGACATGCTGTTCCCGCTGGACATCAGCTACATCGAAGTGGTGCGTGGTACCAACGATCCGCGCTATGGCCTGCACAACATCGGCGGCAACGTGAACTTCGGTACGCGCCAGGGCGGCAGCTACACCGATGCGCGCCTGGCCTACGGCAGCTACAACACCCGTGATGCGCAGCTGGCGATTGGCCGCGAAGCCAATGGCTTCGCGCAGAACTACTTTGTCGGCACCCAGGCCAGCGATGGTTATCGCGACCACGACACCTCCAGGAAGTACTCGCTGGGCGGCAAGTGGTTCTTCGGCACGCTGGACGAAGGGCTGCGCGTGGGCCTGACCGCGCGCGCCTATCACCATGAAGCCGACGAACCGGGCTTCATGACCGCTGAGGAACTGCGCACGCACCGCCGTGGCAGCGAGCTGCGCAACGGCAACGACGGCGATGACCGCGACATGCGCCAGATCGCCGCGCACGTCGACCTGAAGCTGTCCGACGCACTCACCTTCGGCACGCGGCTCTACTACAACCGCTATGAAGACGACCGCCGCGTGACCTTCAGCGACCTGCCCACCGGCAACCTGCCGCGCCAGCGCCGCGTGTGGGATGAACGCCAGACTGGCCTGCTCAGCACGCTGACCTGGCAGGCCAGCTCCACGCTTACTGTCGAGGGCGGCCTGAACTACGAGCAGCAGGACAACGGCTATATCCGCGAGCGCTATGCCTACGCCGAACCGACCGATTACAGCCAGCCGCCGGCGCGCGTGCAGAACGACGACCGCCACAGCTTCGACAACTGGGGCGCCTACGTGCAGGCGATCTACCAGCCCGCCGAGGCGTGGAAGATCGTGCCGGCCTATCGTATCGATCGCTTCAGTGGCAGCACGCACCTGATGAACGGCATCACCGCCCGGCTGCAGGATTACGGCAGCATCGGCCAGCCCAAGCTGAGCATCATCCACAGCCTGGGCCAGACCACCCACGTCTACGCCAACTGGGGCCGCACCTTCCAGGTGCTGACCGGGTCCACCGCACCGGCCTACCTCACCCCGGGGCAGGTGCCGATGCAGCCGTCCACCAATACGGGCATGGAGCTGGGCCTGAAGTTCCAGCCGTTCCAGGGCGCCCAGGCGCGCCTGGCGGTGTGGCAGCAGGACGCGGAAAACGAGGTATCCAACATGCCTGCCACCGGCACCACGGTCACCCTGGGCAAGACCCGCCGGCGCGGCGTGGATGCGCAGTTGAGCCTGCAACTGGGCGATGACTGGACGGTATGGGCGTCGCACGCCTACCAGGAAGCGAAGATCACCCGCGACGACCGCGATGCCGGCATTTCCCTGCACGGCCGCGAAGTGGCCGCCACCCCGCGCCACATCAGCAATCTGGGTGTGGACTACCGCGCCAGCGACGCGCTGCGCCTCGGCCTGCAGGCACGCGCGCAGGGCGACTACTACCTTGAGGAGCGCAACGTGGCCGGCAAGTTCGGTGGCTTCGCCGTGCTCGACCTCAGTGCTGCCTATCAGCTCACCCCGCGTTTCAGCGTGGACCTGCAACTGAAGAACGTCACCGGCCGCGAGTACGCCTACGCCTGGTACGACAGCTTCTTCTGGGACAGCGCCCGCCCGATGTTCTCGCCGGCGCCGGGCCGCAGCGTGTTCGTTGGCCTCAACATGAAGCTGTAACCGGCCCTGCATCTGGTAGTGGTCGAGCTTGCTCGACCTGCAGCAGGGGTCAGAGCCCTTTCCGCCAGGAAAGGGCTCTGACCCCGAACCCCGCGTTTTGCACTACATTGGTGCAATGTCCGACCCCGCACCCCCGCCGTCCCTTGATGCCCTGGGCACGCCGCTGGCCTGGGCCGGGGCCGATGGCTGCATTGCCGGCTGCAATCCGGCCTTCGCCCGCTGGCTGGGCGTCAGCGTCCGGCGCCTGCTGGGTCGGCCATTGGCCGCACTGGAAGTGCAGGGCGAGGCACTTGCCCATTTCCTGGCCCGCGATGAGCGCGACAGCCTGCGCCTGAACCGGCTAGCGCTGGCGGTGCCCGGCGAGGCGCCGCGCTTCGCCGAGGGCTGGATGAGCCGCCGCGACGATGGTGGCTGGCTGCTGGAGGCGCATCCGGTCGATGAATTCCCCGGGCTGGACCCAACCCAGGCGCTGCCCAGCGCGCTCAGCGCGGCGCTGAAGGGCCTGGCCCACGAGCTGCGCAACCCGCTGGCCGGGCTGAAGGGCGCGGCCCAGCTGCTGGCCCGCCGCGCGGCGCAGCGCGACGCCAGCGAACGTGAGCTGATCGAACTGATCGGCTCGGAGATCGAGCGCCTCAACGGCCTTCTCGACCAGCTGCTGTCGCCGGCCCCGGCCGCGCCGCATGCGGAACTGAACATCCATGCCGCGCTGGAACGTGTGCTGCGCCTGGCCGAGAACGAGGCCGGCTGGGCGGTACGCCTGCAGCGCGACTACGACCCCAGCATTCCCGAATTCCACGGCGACGCCGACCGCCTCACCCAGGCGGTGTGGAACCTGGTGCGCAACGCGATCCAGGCCGGTGCCGGCAGCATCACCCTGCGCACCCGCGTGGAGCATGGGGTGCGCATCGCCGAGCAGTTGCACACGTTGGCCTTGCGCCTGGAAATCGCCGACGACGGCCGTGGCGTGCCCGAGGAGCTGGCCGAACACCTGTTCCTGCCGCTGGTCAGTGGCCGTGCCGAAGGCACCGGGCTGGGCCTGGCACTGGCCCAGCAGGTCGCGCGCGAGCATCGCGGCACGCTCACCTACCGTTCGCGTCCGGGCCATACCGTGTTCACCCTGCTGTTGCCGATCGGCAACGGCGCCGCTCCTGCCGAGGAGGCCCCGCGCGATGTCTGAGTCCCCCACCACCGCACAGCGCATCTGGGTGGTCGACGATGATCGTGCGGTGCGCTTCGTACTGTGCACCGCGCTGCGCGAGGCGGGGTACCAGGTCGTTGATTTCGACAGTGCCGCTCCCGCCCTGCAGGCGTTGAGCGCGGGCCCGCCACCGGCGCTGCTGTTCACCGATGTGCGCATGCCCGGCGACGATGGCCTGGTACTGCTGGACAAGCTCAAGGCCGCGTTGCCGCAGCTGCCGGTGGTGGTGATGTCGGCCTATACCGATGTCGCCAGCACCGCCGGTGCGTTCCGCGGGGGCGCGCATGAATTCCTGTCCAAGCCGTTCGACCTGGACGATGCCGTGGCGCTGGCGCAGCGTGTGCTGCCGGCCGTGGCGCCCGCGCTGGCCGCCCCCAGCCCCGCCGCCGAAACGCCCGGCGACCAGCCGCCGCAACTGGTGGGCGATACCCCCCCGATGCGTGCGCTGTTCCGCGCCATCGGTCGCCTGGCGCAGGCACCGCTGGCGGTGCTGATCACCGGCGAGACCGGCACCGGCAAGGAGCTGGTGGCCAATGCGCTGCACCGCGAATCGCCGCGTGCGCAGGGCCCGTTCGTCGCGCTCAATACCGCCGCGATCCCGGCCGAACTGCTGGAGAGCGAGCTGTTCGGCCACGAAGCTGGCGCCTTCACCGGTGCGCAGCGCCGTCATGTCGGCCGCTTCGAGCAGGCCAACGGCGGCACGCTGTTCCTGGATGAGATCGGCGACATGCCGTTGCCGCTGCAGACCCGCCTGCTGCGTGTGCTGGCGCAGGGTGAGTTCTTCCGCGTCGGTGGCCGCGAGCTGATCCGCGTCGATGTGCGCGTGGTGGCCGCCACCCACCAGGATCTGGAAGGCCTGGTCGCGCAGGGCAAGTTCCGCGCCGATCTGCTGCATCGCCTGGACGTGGTGCGCCTGCAGTTGCCGCCGCTGCGCGAGCGCCGCGAGGACATCGCGCAACTGGCCAGCACGTTCCTGGCCGCCGCCGCACGCAGGCTGGATACGCCGCCGAAGCGCCTCACCGCCGCGGCTCTGCAGGCGCTGCGCGAACACGACTGGCCGGGCAACGTGCGCGAACTGGAGAACGTGTGCTGGCGGATGGCCGCGCTGGCCGCCGCCGACACCATCGGCGTGGCCGATGTCGATACCGCGCTGAACCGCGCGCGTGGCCGCCGCAACAGCGCCAGCGCAGCCGATCCGGGCCAATGGGAAGCGCTGCTGGCCGAATGGGCGCGCCGTCAGCTGGCCGAAGGCGTGGAAGGGCTGCACGCGCAGGTGCGCGAGCGGGTCGACCATGCCCTGCTGGAGGCAGCGTTGCAGATCACCCACGGTCGCCGCGCCGAAGCCGCTGCCCGCCTCGGCCTCGGCCGCAATACCCTTACCCGCAAGCTGGGCGCCGGGCGCCGTCGCGGGGGCCATTGAACGGTCCCTGCACGCGATCCTCGCGCCCGCTTGCCGAACCGTTGATCGTTCATGGACGATGCAATGCTTAGTGTCACCTGCAAGGAGTCTTCGATGCGTCTGTCCTTTGCCATCCTGCCGTTGTCCGCCGCCGTGCTGCTGTCTGCCTGTGGCAGCGCGCCGAAGAAGGCCGAGCCCACCCCGCCGCCGCCCACCGTGGTCAGCGCAGCGAAGCAGGGTGAGGCCAATCTGTCGCCGGCCTCGGCCAGCATCGTCAGTGGCCGCATCGCACTGATGGTGGAGCCCGGCGGTATCCACGTCACCGGCCTGATCGGTGGCCTGCAGCCGATGCAGCAGGCCGGTTTCCACATCCACGAGCGCGGCGACTGCAGCGCGGTGGATGCCAGCAGTGCCGGCAACCACTTCAACCCCGGTGGCGCCGCGCATGGCCGCGCCGGCACCGGCAAGCACCACCTGGGCGACATGGACAACCTGCGTGCCGATGCCCAGGGCCGCGCCAACGTCGATATCCACCTCAAGGGCGTTACCCTTGGCGGAGGCGCCGCCACCGATATCGCCGGACGTGCACTGGTCGTGCATGCCAACGCCGACGACTATCGCAGCCAGCCCGCCGGCAATGCCGGCGTCCGCATCGCCTGTGGCGTGATCCGGGTCGTCCGCTGATCACTGCAGGCAACATCCAGGGAGAGATTCCAATGCGTCTGATCCACACTTCGCTGTTTGCGGCCATCGCCGCGCTGGGCCTGGCGGCCTGTAACCAGCAGCCCGCCGCGCCGCAGGCGGAAACCCCGCCGGCCGCCCCGGCCGAGGGCGCCACCAGCGAACCGGCCGCTACGCCAGCCCCGGCGGCTGCACCGGCTGCCGATGCCTCGGCCACCGCCGAACTGGCACCGACCCAGGGCAACGAAACCAAGGGCAGCGTCACCTTCAAGGTGGTCGACGGCAAGGTCCACGTGACCGGCCAGATCACCGGCCTGAAGCCGGGCAGCGAGCACGGCTTCCACATCCACGAGAAGGGCGACTGCAGCGCCCCGGACGGTATGAGCGCCGGTGGCCACTTCAACCCGGGCAAGCAGGATCACGGCAACGTCGCCACCGATCCGCACCACGGCGGCGACATGCCCAACATCAAGGCCGACGACAAGGGCGTGGCCACCATCGACGGCCCGGTGTCGAGCAATGTCAACATCGGCAAGGGTGATGACTTCGACATCATCGGCCGCGGCCTGATCGTCCACGCCGATGCGGACGACTACAAGACCCAGCCGACCGGCAACGCCGGCGCACGCCTGGCGTGTGCGGTGATCCAGAAGGCCCCGTAAGAATCAAGGAACGCCAGCGCAAGCCGGCGTTCTTCATTATCGGTAGTGCCGGCCGCTGGCCGGCAATCGCAGATCCGGACGTTGCCGGCCAGCGGCCGGCACTACCCGTCTTCAGCGCGCCAGCAGTTCGTGCGCGTCCTGGCCGGCACTCGCAGTGCACGAACAGCACTGCGGCCATTTCTGCTGGAGACGGAAAACGCCGGCGCAAGCCGGCGTTCTTCATTATCGGTAGTGCCGGCCGCTGGCCGGCAATCGCAGATCCGGACGTTGCCGGCCAGCGG